>JAKALU010000062.1 GCA_021824065.1 Nitrospirota bacterium | reverse complement strand
AAGGTCAGAAGTTCAGGAAGTCAGTGTAAAGATTGTTATTAAAGGAGGCAGAAAATAGTTGTTAGTTTTTAGTTGCTGGTTGTTAGACTAAAAACTAAAAATTGGAAACTGAAAACTGATGAAACTTTTCGGTACAGACGGCATAAGAGGCAGGGTGAACAAATACCCTATGACACCCGAGAATGTGCTTAAGATCGGGATGGCAGCGGCAAGGGTATTGAAAAAAGAACAAGGCAGAAATACGGTCATAATCGGAAAGGATACAAGACTTTCAGGCTACATGATTGAGAGTGCGCTAACATCAGGGATCTGCTCAATGGGGATGAATGTTACACTTGTTGGGCCCATACCAACTCCGGGTGTAGCATTTCTTACAAGGGCGCTGAGGCTTGATGCAGGGATTGTGATATCAGCATCTCATAATCCTTACGAAGACAATGGGATAAAGTTCTTTTCATCCGATGGATTCAAACTCCCCGACGGGCTCGAAAAAAGGATTGAAGAGCTTGTTATAGATGATGGCCTTGGCGAGAGAAGACCTTTAGGTTCGGACATAGGAAAGGCGTACAGACTTGATGACGCAACAGGAAGGTATATAGAGTATATCAAGTCAACAATTCCCAAGGGCATGACCCTCGAGGGCATAAGGGTTGTTGTTGACTGTGCTAATGGCGCAGCGTACAAGACAACGCCATGGGTCTTGCGTGAGCTTGGTGCTGAGGTTATTGTAATAAATGATAAGCCAGATGGAATTAATATAAACGAGGGCTGCGGAGCCCTGCATCTTGAGGGCCTTCAGAATGCTGTTAAACAGAACAGGGCTCATGTTGGCATAGCACATGACGGCGATGCGGACAGGGCAATGTTCTGCGACGAAAAAGGGAATATTGTTGATGGAGACCAGATTATAGGGATATGTTCACTCGAACTTAAAAATGAAGGCAGGCTTAAAGGCAATTCAGTTGTCTCTACGGTAATGAGCAACCTTGGTCTTGAACACTATCTTCTGAAAAAAGGGATCAAATTTATAAGGACAAAGGTTGGCGACAGATTTGTTGCAGAGAAGATGCGTGCTGGCGGATATAATCTCGGAGGAGAACAATCAGGGCACATAATATTTTCTGATTATAACACCACCGGTGACGGCCCTATAACAGCCCTTCAAGTGCTCCACCTTATGAAGAAACAGGGCAGGTCTTTATCCAGGCTCGTATCTGGTATAAAACTATATCCACAGATTCTCATGAATGTTGAGGTAGAAAAAAAGAGAGAGATGAAATCAATTCCTGAAATAGATGCAGCTATAAAAAGGGCCGAGAAAAGACTTGCTGAAAAGGGCAGAATTCTCGTCAGGCCATCTGGCACGGAGCCGAAGATAAGGGTGATGGTTGAGGGGGAGGACCGGCATCTCGTAGAGAAGCTTGCCAGAGAAGTTTCAAGGGCTATAAAAGATAAGATGACTGATGACTCATAGAGCAGAGGCATCATTTTAGGGCAGGATATAGTATTCTCGTTCATCCTCGCCCGGATAAGAATCGGGACCATGACATGGGTTAACTAATGTTATTTTTTATATCATTTCTTGCAGGTGTTATTCTCTTCTATTCATTTCTTTACTTTCCGTTTACGAGCGGTTTTATTTTTCTTCTATCTTTAATCATTCTGATCTTCAGAAAAAAGTACCTGCTGGTCCCTGTTATAGCCATCGGGATATTATATGCTTTTTTCAGATATACTCCCGAAACTGATATTTCTCACATCCGTGGGAAAGAGATGCTCGTATCAGGCACATTTGTTTCAGAGGCAGTTGCTATCTCTTCGGAAAAATTCTTGCAGACATTTCATGTGGATTCAGCATCGGTCACGGAGACAAAAAAGCTGATAGAAGAGATTAACGGGAGAGAGACAAATATCGTCTCTGATGCTGAATTTGAGATTGGCAGCCAGTATGAAATGGTTGTGAAAGCAGGCAGGGATATGACAAGGTTTAGTCCAGGTGTAATAAAGAATGACAACCTCTATGCAAATCTGATCGAGGTCAGAGGTTCTAATAAGGGTGGAAAATCTATATCGGTAATATTTCAGAATGCAAGTGCAGAACTTGACAGGTACATAATAAGAAACTTTAAAGCTGAACCGGGTGCGCTTATTTCTGCCATCACAACAGGCCAGAGAGTTAATATGAGCGAAGAACTGAGGGATGCCTTTAACTCAACAGGGCTTGCACATATCCTTAGCATTTCAGGAACGCATTTCGGACTTTTCTCTGTATTTCTCTTCGGGATATTTAGATCCCTGATAAAATATCTACCTTACAGAGTGCTTCAAAGGGTTACAATTTATATCACGCCTTCTCAGGGAGCAGCGGTTCTATGTCTTCCGTTTATGATTGCTTATCTTGGTCTTTCGGGGTGGAATATCCCGGCAGTAAGATCTTTTATAATGATAAGTTTGTTTCTTATAGGCATTTTAATAGGCAGAAAAGGGTTCTGGCTCAATTCGCTCCTGTTCGCTGCATTTGTGATTGTATTATGGAACCCCGATGCCTTATTCAGCCTTTCCTTTCAACTCTCATTCCTTGCGGTATTGTTTATAGGATTTTCCATTGGGTATAAGGAGGAAGAAGAGCCAGAGATTTACGGGGGCGAAAAAAATGGCAATAGAGTTGTAAGGGCTCTGAAAAATATACTTTTCATTACACTTGCTGCATCTTTAGGCACAGCGCCACTGGTGGCGTATCACTTCCATTTTTTTTCGATAATTTCGCCTTTATCAAATCTTTCCATCACTCCATTGATAGGTTTTGTGCTTTTGCCATTATCGCTTATTTCAGCCTTTATATTTCTGTTTACAGGTCATTATGTCTTTGCCCCTCTGGTAAAGGCAGTTTCTGACCTCGTTATTTATCTTGTGATGAATATGTCACGCCTTCCTTTTGCAGAAATAAAAATACCAGCATTCCCGGCATTTGTGGTTATCTGTTTTTATGGCTGGGTCACTGTTTATCTTATTTTGAGAAGTAAAAAACATCCATTGCAACCAATTGACACAGATGACAGATTGAGATATTTTCGAAATAAATACCTCATAGGAATCCTTCCTGTGATGATAGCATTTTTCCTGTTCATAGCAATCTTCCTGGGAAAACATAACATTGCCATCACCTGTCTTGATGTCGGACAGGGAGATGCATCCGTGGTTGAACTTCCCGATAATAAGATAATTGTAATAGACACAGGCAGAAGCGGCAAAGAAGTGGCAGCATACCTCAAATACCGGGGGAAAAGAACTATAGATGCCATTGTGCTTTCTCATTCACACCCTGACCATATTGGAGGCGTTGATTATCTGATAAAGCATTTCAAGGTCAAGGAATTATGGGACAACGGCCGACTTATCTATCCAGCTACACCTCTAACCGAAAGTGTGAGGATAAATCATAGGATCCTTGAAAGAGGCGACGTCATTGAAATTAAAGGATATAAGATATATGTGCTTCATCCATACAGGGAATTTTATACGATGAATGGGAATGATTATAATGAAGAGAATAATAGCTCTCTCGTGTTAAAGATAGATGGCAGAAAGAAATCATTTTTGTTTTCAGGCGATATTGAGGAAGAGGCAGAGGAAGATGTATCTCATTTATATCAATGGCTTAATAGCGATGTAATTAAAGTTCCCCATCATGGCGGGAAGACATCAGCATCTCAGATCTTTTTTGATGCCGTATCCCCTGAATTTGCAGTAATAAGCGCTGGCAGAGACAATACCTTTGGCCATCCGCATCAAGAGACGCTTGAAAGGCTTGGTGATGCGAAGGTATACAGAACAGACAGGGATGGTGCTGTCAAAATTACAGAAAAGGAGGACAAGTTTGAGATTAAATCGTACAGGGATTTCCAATATCTAAAGACAAAAAACCTCAATGAAGAAATAAAAAACATTAAGCAGCTTTTTATGGTATGGTGAAATTGTCATGCATTTCCCAGAAAATCCGGAATCCGCTCAGCCTTAAGCAAGTCTTTATATGTTTCCCTTTCCCTTATCAAACAATGTTCCTTGCCCTTAACCATCACCTCTGCTGGTTTCGGGCGGCTGTTATAATTTGAGCTCATCGAAAAACCATATGCGCCTGCGCTCATCACAGCAAGGTATTCACCCTGCTTAACCATAGGCATTTCCCTCTCCTTTGCGAGGAAATCCCCTGACTCGCATATCGGGCCAACAACATCGGCAAATGTATCGGCCCTCTTCTGTTTTTTGACTGGAAGTATCTGATGGTAAGCGCCGTAAAGAGAGGGTCTCATCAGGTCATTCATACCGGCATCGACTATGATAAACTCTTTCTCGAAGCCCTGCTTCAGATAGAGGGTCTTAGTCACCAGAATCCCTGCATTGCCGACAATAGACCTTCCCGGCTCCATTATCAACGTCATCTTTCTTCCTCTAAGCAAAGGCAATAGATTCTTCGCCATATCTCTTGGCACAGGAGGTTCCTCATCCTTATACGAGATGCCAAGTCCGCCGCCTATATCGAGGTATTTGATATTCACTCCCTGAGCACTAAGCCTGTCAATAAGAACCAGAACCCTTTTGAGCGCATCAACAAACGGGGTCACCTTTGTAATCTGCGAGCCTATATGTTTGTGTATGCCAATAACAGAAATATTCTTAAGCCTGCTTGCGGTCCTGTAATATTCAATCGCATCCTCAATCGGTATGCCGAATTTGTGTTTTTTCAAACCTGTGGATATATACGGGTGCGTTTCAGGGTCGATATCAGGGTTAATCCTTAAAGCAACGGGAGCCTTTGTCTTCATCTTCCCAGCAACCTTATTGATCTCTTTTAATTCATCTTCAGATTCCACATTGAACATGAGTATCTTTGTTCTTAATGCGAACCTTATCTCATCGTCTGTCTTCCCAACTCCTGCATAAACAATTTTTTTCGGAGAGACGCCAGCCTTCAAAGCTGTAAAAAGTTCTCCTCCTGAAACAATATCAGCTCCTCCTCCGTTTTTTGCGAAGAGCCTGAGTATTGCTATATTCGAGTTTGCCTTGGCTGCAAAACAGATTATGTGAGGGTAGCCATTGAATGCATCATCGTATGCCTTGAAGTGTCTGAGAAGTGTCTTGTGGCTGTAAACATACAATGGAGTGCCATATTTTTCTGCAAGTTTACTTACAGGAACATCCTCGGCAAATAGTTCACTGTTTTTGTATTTAAAGAAATGCATTTCCCCTCTGGTTCTTATTGAATTTGCTTTATATTTTTACACAGGCCCTGAGGGAAAGTCAAAAAAACCTGTCCTTTTTGGATTTAATCGTCTCAGATATGTTAAATTTTATATCTATTTAGGAATGCACATCACCCCTTTGTATCGAGGGGGGAATTGAATGGGTCAGGAGGAAGATTTGGGCAAAAACATTGTTGAAAAGATATTTGAATCTCATCTTGTATATGGCAGGATAAAAACAGGAAGTCCTGTCGGACTAAAAGTAGATCAGGTTTATACACAGGATGCAACAGGCACAATGACATGGCTTCAGTTCGAGGCTATAGGTATAGACAGGGTTAAGGTTCCTTTGGCTGTCTCATACGTTGACCACAATATGCTTCAGACAGATTATATGAACCCTGATGACCATAAATTCCTTCAGACAGTAGCTGCGAAATACGGAGCATATTTTTCAAGGCCGGGTAATGGCATATGCCATCAGATTCATCTTGAGCAGTTCGCTGTTCCCGGCAAAATCGCCCTCGGCACTGACAGCCACACGCCTACAAACGGCGGAATGGGAATGATTGCAATTGGCGTTGGAGGCCTTGATGCAGCAACTGTAATGGCAGGCGCTCCATTCGAGCTCACAATGCCGCAGGTAGTGAAGATAAATCTCACAGGGAAACTCAAGCGTCCATGGGTCGCTGCAATGGACGTGATTCTTGAAATCCTAAGAAGGCTTACTGTTAAAGGCGGTGTTGGAAAGATATTTGAATACGGAGGCGCTGGAGTTAAAGACCTCAATGTCACAGAAAGGGCGACCATTACGAATATGGGCGCTGAACTCGGAGCAACAACATCAATATTTCCGAGTGACGAGAGGACAAAATTCTATCTCGCTGCTGTTGGGAGAAGAAAAGATTGGGTAAAACTCGAAGCCGATAACGATGCAGAATATTCAGAGATAATAAATCTTGACCTCGGCTCTATCGAGCCCATGATTGCACAACCTCACAGTCCTGACAATGTTGTAACAGTTAAGAGTCTCACAGGCGCAAAGATAGGCCAGGTCTGCATTGGAAGCTGCACAAACTCTTCTTACCAGTCCATGAGGTCTGTAGCATCAGTGCTCAAGGGGAATACAGTTGCAGAAGGTGTTAATCTTTTAATAAATCCAGGCTCAAAACAGTTATATCAGATGATATCAAAAGAAAGCCTTACTTCAACGATGATTTCAGCAGGCGCAAGGATGCTTGAGGCATCGTGCGGTCCGTGCATTGGGATGGGAGGAGCGCCCGGAAGCGGTCAGGTATCAGTCCGCTCATATAACAGAAACTTCCCTGGCAGAAGCGGGACAAAAGATGCATTCGTATACCTTGCAAGCCCTGTGTCATGCGCTGTGTTTGCTGTTAAAGGAAAGATTGTTGACCTGCGCAAGTCAGGTATTAAGATAGGTAAATTCGTAGAGCCAAAGAAATATCTCATAAACAGGAACTTTATTATTCCTCCTAAAAAGGATACGTCCAAGGTCACTGTAATCAAAGGGCCTAATATAAAAGAGATATCTGTAAAAGAACCTCTTAAGGATAAAATCGAGGCAGAGGTTCTGCTTAAGCTCGGAGATAATATTACTACAGACGACATCATGCCTGCAGGCTCAAAAGTCCTTCCATTCCGCTCGAACATTCCGAAGATTTCAGAGTTCGTCTTCAGCGGGATTGATTCAACATTCAGCCAGAGGGCAAATGCGGCAAAAGCAAAAGGCGGATGCATTGTGATTGGCGGAGAAAACTACGGGCAGGGCTCATCCCGTGAGCATGCTGCAATTGCTCCTATGTATCTCGGGCTTCAGGCAGTGATTGCAAAGTCATTCGCAAGAATCCACAAGGCGAACCTCATAAACTTCGGGATTTTGCCATTACAGTTCAGAAATCCCTCTGACCATGAGAAAATAGCCCAAGGGGATATGTTTGTCATTAAGGATGTCATTAAATCCATGCAAGGTGACCAGACCTACGCAATTGAGAACAAAACAAAAGGCTTCACATTCTGGGTGGTATCAGACCTCAATAAAAGACAGAAAGAGATTATCATAAAAGGCGGGTTGTTGCCTTATACGAAGAAATAGGAAAACATATTTAGATGAAGGTTCGTGATATTATAAAACTAATAGAGGCGGATGGTTGGTATCTGGTGGCTACAAGAGGCAGTCATAGACAATTTAAACATCCAACAAAGTTGGGCAGGGTAACTATCGCCGGTCATTCTTAATGATGATTTGGCGCCTGGAACTCTAAACAGCATTCTGAAACAGGCTAAATTAAGGGAGGTGAAATAACTATGTATCGTTTCCTTATAGTTATTGAAAAGGCTAATGGCAATTATTCAGCGTATTCGCCAGACTTACCAGGATGCGTTGCAACCGGCACAACCCGAGAAGAGGCTGAAAAGAATATGCATGAAGCCATTGAAATGCATGTGCAAGGGTTATTAGAAGACAAACTGCCTGTTCCCGAATCTACTTCCTTTGCAGAATATGTTGTCGTGAAATAGACTCCTTTTTAAGTCTCAGACCTCAATGACAGGCAGAAGGAGATTATCATCAAAGGCGGGCTGCTGCCGTATGCTAAAAAGTAAAATTTTAAACTTCTGCTCTATGGAACTATTCGGAAGAGCGACTGTCAAAGCAAGGTTATTTTAGAGGATAATAAGTTTTTCAGACAGGATAAAAATTATTTTTTGATTTCATCTACTAATAACTTGTATCTCTCGATAATCGTGTTCAGGTGAACGAATTCTTCATATGCTAAATGTCCGATAGTCTCTTTTAATTCCTCATCTATATCTTTCTCTGCAAGCTCGGTATACATCCTGTACAATTCTTGCTCCTTATTTATCACCACCCTGAGCATCTTGATTATTTCGTCTTTCCCGGTATGACTGGTTTGGCCTGAACCATTTTTCCTAAGCATACTGATTTAAATCCCCTCCCCCTTTTAAGAAAGAAACGGCTATATATTTTTTATATCAGCACTGCACCGGCACTGTAGCAGCCTTCAAATTCCTGCGTCCAGCGTACTGCGGCCATGTGAAGCCCCCCTGCTTTATGTTTGTCGGCCCATTTCAGCACCTGGCCTGGTTCGAGCGGATAATCTGTCATCAGCCCTATTCCGGCAGGGCTTACATTGATGATTCTTACTGTAATATTAACGCTCTGCAGTTCGTTCGATTCAGTAAACAGTACCTTCAATTCTAAAGATTCGTCATGGGAAACTCTTTCAAACTGCCTTTTGCTGCTAAACACTTCCACACCAACCTCCTCTAACTTTTCCAATAAAAAAGCCCAACCCCTGTTAAGGTTGGGCTTTCTGTCGAACAAAAACCTGCTATTTTATTTCGGCAGTCCTGCTGTCCTCTATCAAGGACCAGTGACTTTGCGCCCTACCCTTACAGATAGTTTGCCTTTATCGTTAGTCTAACGTAACAGAACAAACGCTTTATTGTCAAGCAGTTAAGCGCTAACCCGGTCCCCGTTTCACCTTGGCTATCAGGCTGTAATAGTTTTCCTCCCAAATAATGTAAAATATTGGTCTATGGAAAATACTAAGATAATGAAAAGGGTTCTCAGGCTTGCTGCAAAGGCAAGCGGAATGACAAGCCCTAATCCCATGGTTGGTGCTGTGCTTGTCAAGGCAGGAAAGATTATCGCTGAAGACTATCACAGAAAACCAGGTACTCCTCATGCAGAAGCGCTCGTTATTCAAAAGGCAGGCGAAAAAACAAAAGGCGCTACACTCTATGTGAACCTCGAACCCTGCTGCCATACAGAAAAAAGAACTCCTCCGTGCACAAAAGCAATCATAAATGCAGGAATCAAAAAAGTCATAATTGGAATGAAAGACCCCAACCCGAAGGTCTCAGGTGAAGGAATCAAAGAGCTTGAAAAAACAGGGATAAAAGTCATATCAGGGATTTTAGAAAAAGATGCTAAAAGATTAAACGAGGCATATGTCAAATATATTACAACAAGAAAACCATTCGTGACATTAAAAATCGCTATGACACTTGACGGCAAAATTGCAACACCCGAAGGCGAATCAAAATGGATTACCGGAGAAAAGGCAAGAACAGAAGTTCATAGGCTAAGAAGCAATGTTGATGCGATAATAACTGCAATAGGCACTGTTAGGGCTGATGACCCTCAGCTTACTGCAAGGGTTCGAGGGTTCAAGGGGTTAAGGGTTCGAGAAGTAAAAAGAGTTATTATTGATCCGAAGCTTGAGATACCGATAGATGCAAAGATATTGCATACACCACCCGAAACTATTATTGTCACAAAAAAATTTAGTAATCCCCCCATACCCCCCTTTAGCAAAGGGGGGCGTGGGGGGATTTTAGCAAAGGGAAGCGTGGAGGGATTTTCTAAAAGAGAAAAAATTAAAGCGTTAACTGATAAAGGTATTCAGATTATCGAATATGAAAGCGAAAAACTTGACCTTCACTGGCTGGTGGAGAAGCTTGGAGAGATGGGGATTATGTCTGTAATGATAGAAGGGGGCTCATCATTAAACAGTCATGCACTCGAAGACGGCATTGTTGATAAGGTCACGTTCTTCATCGCTCCGAAGATTATCGGGGGAAAAGAATCATTCCCTGCAGTTGGCGGCAAGACTTTCAGGAAGCTCGCTGATGCTTACCAGCTAAAAGACTTAACAGTGAAACGAATCGGGGAAGATATCTTAATTGAAGGATATATTAAATAAAAATGGCTGAAAAAAGTCTCATACCTATCTGTTCATGGTGTAAAAAAATCAGGGTGGAAGATGCTTCATGGAAGAGTATTGATATGTACCTTGCAGATATAGGGTTTGGAGTATTCACCCATGGCATGTGTCCAGACTGCGCAGAAAAATATTTTGAAAAGAGACTCTATCTCGAGAGCTACCAGAACATCTGCAAGGCGATAAGCGCAAGCCTCTCACTTGAAGAGGTCTTAAATCTGATAGTCACAAATGTAGTCCGAGTTATGAATGTTAAGGCGAGCATGCTAAGGCTGCTCGATAAAAATACCAGCAAACTTGAAGTCGCTGCTTACCATGGTTTGAGCGAAGGATATGTTAACAAAGGGCCTGTCACATCTGATGCAAGTATAGAAGATGCACTCTCGGGTAAAGCCGTATCAGTTTATGACATACAATCTGACCCGGAAGCGACCTACAAAAAAGAGGCCCAGGAAGAAGGTATAAGGAGTATCCTTTCAATTCCTCTGAGATTGAATAATGAGGTCATTGGTATACTCAGGATGTATACGGTTGAACCTGTCAAATATACAAATGAAGATTTGAAATTTATGGCTGCAATCGCTGATCAGGCAGCAATAGCAATAAACAATGCACGAGTCTTTGAAAAAACAATCTCTAAAGAGAAACAGTACCTCAGGGTTTTTGAAGAAGTAACAAAGGCTGTAAGCTCTACATTAGACCTCGATGAAGTACTTAATCTTATCGTGAAAAAACTTCCTGCTGTAATGAACCTCAAGGCTGCCACTATAAGACTTCTTGATAAAACAGGGGAAAAGCTCTGGCTTGTTGCAGCACATGGCCTCTCAAAGGAATATCTTAATCGCGGCCCTGTGGATTCAGAGGAAAATGTGAGGGAGGCCCTGCAACTAAAACCAGTCGCTATATACGATGTAACTACAGATGTAAGAATAAAATATCAGAAAGAGGCAGAGCGAGAGGGGATAAAAAGCATGCTCACGCTCCCAATAATAGCCCGCGGAAAGCTCATAGGCATAATGCGATTACTAACAGATGTTTACAGAGACTTTACTGATGAAGAGATAAGATTTGCAGCCTCCCTCGCAGAGGTCTGTGGAACAGCCATTGACAATGCAAGGCTTTATGAGGAATTGAGGAAAAAAGATATTCAGCAGTAAGTAATTTCAGCTCATTTCTTTTATAAAATCCAAAATCAGCCTCACCCCGATCCCTGAAGCGCCTTTAGGGATATAAGGCTTGTCCTTTTCAACCCATGCAGTGCCTGCTATATCAAGATGAACCCATGGAGTTTTTTCAGCAAACTCATTCAGGAAATATGCAGCAGTAACCAGAGAACCGTTTTTACCGCCAGTATTCTTTATATCAGCAACATCGCTCTTTAGATATTCCTTATACTCATCATACAACGGCATCTCCCATACTCGCTCGTATGTGTTGTCAGCAGACTTTTTAATCTTATCCATCAATTCCCTCTCATTCCCCATCATTGCAATTGCCTCATTACCGAGAGCAATAGAACATGCACCTGTCAGGGTTGCTATATCTATGATTGCACATGGTTTAAAACGCTTGGCATAGCCAATTGCATCAGCAAGTATAAGCCTTCCCTCGGCATCTGTGTTTATTATCTCCACGGTTTTGCCGGTTATTGCCTTAACAATATCACCTGGTCTCGTGGCAGAGCCTCCAGGAAGGTTTTCTGTTGCAGGAAGTATCCCTATAAGATTTACTGGCAGCCTTAATTCTGAAGCAGCCCTGATTATTCCCAGGACCGCAGCTCCGCCTGCCATATCATACTTCATCTTTTCCATGCCTTCGGCAGGTTTTAATGATATGCCCCCGCTGTCAAAGGTGATTGATTTTCCTATGAGCACCAATGGCTGCTTATTCTTAGCGCCTTTATACTCAAGCACTATAAATTTGGGTGGTTCCTTCGACCCTTTTGCAACAGATAGATATGCTCCCATGCCGAGCCTTTCAGCATCTCTTCTCCCAAGAATCTTCACTGAAAGGTTCTTTCTTTTTAGAGCCAACGCTGCCTTTGCAAGATGCGTAGGAGTCATGTCATTGGATGGGGTGTTTATCAAATCCCTTGCAAACCCTACCGAAGAGGTCACGGTCTTAGTCCATTTAAGTTTATTATCTAATTCCCTTGAAGACTTTAAAAGTATTACGATGTTGTCTATTGCTTTATTGTTTTTTCCTGTACTGTATTTCTTGAATGTATAAAGTCCGAGTAAAGCCCCTTCAATAAAGGTAATTGGAGATAATTTAAGGGATGATATAACGCTTGTTGACAGAGCAACCCTCTTCATCCCCATATCGCGCAGGTGCACCGCTGCCTTTCCACCAGCCTGCCTTACCTTCTCTGCAGAAACCTCACCCTTTTTGCCGAGACCAACAAGCAGGATTCTTCCGGGTTTTATATCTTCTGGAGCTGGGACGAGAAGGACTTCATTTTGTTTGCCTTTGAATTCCTTTGAAAATAATTTTTTGATGATATCCCTGGTCGTGGAACCGAGCCTGTTATAAAGCCCTGAATCTCCCTCTGTAACAGGAAGTATCAGTGCATCGCAGATACAGTCTGTTTCTTTGATATTTTTTATGGATATATTCATTTATATCTCCTGAATAAGATTATTCTGTCAGGATTTTAGCTGATTTACTAAAAAATCTCCATAACAATAAGGCCCCTGAAAGCTTAGGCAGGGCTCAAACCCGCTTTTGATGTCTGTGAAGTTTAATTCACAAAACCAATTAATTATGTGAACTACATTTTTATTGTATCTACTGGTTTATTCTCCATAGAATATTAAAGAAAACCTTAAAACCACCTCTATTTGTAGTAGTAATGGTTGACCATTAACAGATGTTTTTTAACGAGATGCATACACAAATGACTACCTGTGCCCACAAAGAAAGCGGCAGGAGCTGCCCTATAAGCAAAACCCCTTGCTTGGGCGAGTGCATCTACGCTAACATCCTTGATGATATATGTTTAGGAATAATAGGTCTGGACGTCAAAAAGCAGGAGGTATTTTTCCAGAACAAGTTAGCAGTCTATATCTTTAAAAACACAATAAGACCCAAGGATTATAATGCCCTTGCGTCTCTGCTGTTAACGAACATCGAAGATTGTCTCACATCGAACAGCACCGATGTCTCCAGAACCTTCCGTTATGGAAGCAAGTTTATCGGTTGCACTATATATCGCATATCAGAGGCATACCTCTGGATATATGTCTCCGATATAACAGAAAAAGTCCGACTTAATGCCATTGCAGAAGCGGTGGATACCATGAATAATCTTGGGTATATATTTTCCGGGATCAGGCATGAGCTTGGGAACCCCATAAATTCTATAAAGACGGCGATTACTGTCCTCAGAAACAATATAGACACATATTCTAAAGAAACTGTCATTGAGTACATAGATCGCATACTCTTGAATATAAACAGGGTAGAGCATCTCCTGAAAGACCTGAAGAATTTCAGCATGTATGAAAACCCGGAACTCAAAGATGTGCATATGCCTTCTTTCATAAATAATCTCATGTCTATCGCAGGGAGAGATTTCGATAAGAATCATATCAAAATCAAAACTATCTTTCGCCCGGAGGCAGAATGGGGATATCTGGACCCCAGAGCTCTCCAGCATGTTATGCTGAATATCCTGACAAATGCCTCAGATGCACTAAGGGGAAGAGAATCGCCTGAAATTGTTATCAGCATGTTTAAGATGGCCGGCCGCATAATAATAAAAGTGAAAGACAACGGCTGTGGGATACCGGAAGATCATAAGAGACACTTATTCAAGCCTTTTTACACTACGAAAACAAATGGTACCGGCCTCGGCCTGGTAATTGTAAAAAAAATGCTTTCTAAGATATTGGTTTTGCCGGAGGCATTGGGGCCAATAATGACCGTGGTTTTATCGGAAAACTCCAAAAGTTTGGTTTTGAAATTATTGGTGAAGTGCCGTATTTTTATACTAACCCTGATGAATCAACGATTGTTATGGAGCTGAAGCTCTAAGAAAGAGTTTTTTATCCGGCAGCAAGGAGTTGTTT
>JAKALU010000061.1 GCA_021824065.1 Nitrospirota bacterium | reverse complement strand
GGAGGGAAAAACAAGGGTTAAGGACAGGTTCGTAATATCAGCTCCTGTCTCAGGATTCATGAGGCGCCTTTCTCTCAAGGTCGGAGACCCAATTAAAAAAGGGCAGGCTGTTGTAGAGCTTGAGCCTCTGAGGTCTGGTGTGCTTGACCCCAGAAGCCGTGCAGAGGCAGAGGCATCTGTCTTAACAGCAAAGGCATCTCTTAATGCAGCAGAGGAGGATGCACGTGCAGCAAAAGCAGATGCAGAATATGCAAGACAGAAATTTGAAAGAACAAAGAAGCTGTTTGATGAGGGTTATGTCTCAAAAGACCTGCTTGAGCAGGCAGAATCAGAGGCAAAAAAGGCAGAGGCAAACTGTCTTTCAGCAGATGCTTCTGTTAAGGCTGCGGCCTCCGAGCTTGAGAGGACAAAAGCCACGCTCGGATACTCTCCTGCAGAAGGAGTAAAAGACAGAGGACGCGTTGTTTCTATAACCGCTCCTGTTGAAGGCAGGGTTTTAAAAATCCATCGCGAAAGCGAAGGCGCTGTTAATCAGGGAGAAGCGATAATAGATACAGGAGACCCTTCAAAACTCGAAGTAAGGGTCGAGGTGCTCTCTGCTGATGCAGTAAATATAAAGCAAGGCACTCCGGTGCTATTCGAGAGATGGGGAGGAGATATATCTCTAATAGGAAAGGTAAAAGTTATAGAGCCTTCTGCATTCACAAAGGTTTCGAGCCTCGGGGTAGAAGAGCAGCGTGTGCTCGTTATAGCCAATATAACCTCTTTGCCTGAAAGCTGGCAGAGGCTTGGAGATGGTTACAGGGTTGAGGCGAGCTTCATAATATGGGAGGGAAAGGATATTCTTCAGGTTCCTGCAAGCTCTCTATTCCGTAAAGGTGAAGGATGGGCAGTGTTCATCGTCAAAAACAGAAAGGCTCATCTTCAGCATGTAGAGGTAGGCCACAGAAACGGGCTCGCAGCTGAGATTATCTCAGGACTCACTGAAGGCGACATGGTCATCGCACATCCTGATGATTTGATCAAGGATGGGACGAGGGTAAGGAAGAGATGAGAGGCAAAATCTTATATCCTCTCATCATAGTGCTTGATTAAAATACTGTACCCCTCGTCTGCGAGGGTCTTTGCAATGTTGTATGCATCATCCTTTGTATTAAATTTCCCAATCCTGACCCTGTAATAGATGCTTCCGTCTATCTCGGTATCTATAACATAGACCCTGTCATACTTAAATTCGAGGGCTTTTTTCAGGCGTGCAGCATTTGCAGGCTCCTTGAAAGAACCAACCTGTATTGTGAAAGGTCCCTTGTTGCTTGTTGAGGAATATTTAATATATTTAATATAGCTATTATCTCTTCCAAGATAGTCAATCCTTACCTTTCCAGTTCCCGTGCCTATTAAACCTATCTCTTTTGCACATGCGTATGAGAGGTCTAAGTCCCTTCCCGCGACAAACGGTCCCCTGTCATTAATAGTACATTCCACATATTTGTTATTTGCCATATTAGTCACTTTAAGCCGGGTTCCAAACGGGTATTCCTTATGCGCACATGTCTTTGCATACATATTAAATGGTTCACCTGATGATGTTGGTCTTCCATGAAAATCAGATCCATACCATGAGGCGACGATATACTTTGTTTCAGTTGGACTTGTTTCAGGATAGCTCTCATAACGTGAAGTGGCGCAGGAGGCGAGAAAAGATAGCAACCCCATAAACAGGACATAGAAAAGAATTCTTAACTTTTCACTTTTCACTTTAAACTTTTAAAGTATATACCTGCTTAAATCCTCATCCTTGACTATATCAGAAAGTTTTCCCCTGACATATTCTCTGTCTATTGTCAATCTGCCATTTTTCTTTTCAGGAGCCTCAAACGAAATATCCTCAAGGAGTTTCTCCAGAACTGTATGAAGCCTTCTTGCCCCTATATTCTCTGTTTTTTCATTTACTGTTGCTGCAATGCCTGCTATCTCTTCTATGGCATCACCTTTGAATTTTATCTCTATATTTTCAGTCCCGAGCAAGGCTGTGTACTGTTTTGTGAGCGCATTATAAGGCTCTGTTAAAATTCTCACAAATTCGTCTTTGCCCAACGGGTCAAGTTCGACCCTTATAGGGAACCTCCCCTGAAGCTCTGGTATCAGGTCAGATGGCTTTGACATGTGGAATGCACCTGCTGCTATGAAGAGGATATGCTCTGTTTTTACGGGCCCGTGTTTTGTCGTGACTGTCGTCCCTTCAACCACTGGCAGCAACTCCCTCTGGACCCCTTCTCTTGACACATCAGGCCCGTGGCCATAACCCCTGCTTGCGATCTTGTCAATCTCGTCTATAAAGATAATCCCTGTCTGCTGAACCCTTTCGATTGCCTCTTTTGTGACCTTATCCATATCAATGAGTTTGTTTGCCTCTTCCTCCACCAGTATCCTTACTGCCTCTGGTACCTTTACTTTTCTTCTTTTAGCTTTTTCAGGTATTAAACCTCCGAGCATCTCTTTCAGATTTATTTCAAGCTCTTCAAGTCCAACATTTGATATAACCCCGAAAGGCATTACCTTCTCTCTTACTTCGACATCTACATATCTGTTATCAAGTTTCCCTTCTTTAAGCTGTAGTCTGAGTCTTTCTCTCGTCTCCTTATATTTCTCCTTTTCTTCCTCAGAAACGCTTATGCCACGCATTGGCCGCTGCGAAGGAAGCAGGAGGTCGAGGAGCCTTTCCTCGGCAAGTGATTCTGCTTTTTCCTGAACCTTTTCGATGTGCTCTGACTTAACCATATTCAATGAAATCTCTGTGAGGTCTCTAACCATGGATTCAACATCCCTTCCAACATAACCAACCTCTGTAAATTTGGACGCCTCAATCTTTAAGAAAGGCGCATTGGCAAGTCTTGCAAGACGTCTTGCAATCTCTGTCTTGCCAACACCTGTTGGCCCTATCATGATTATATTCTTGGGCAGCACCTCATCCTTTAATTCAGGAGAAAGCTGCTGCCTTCTCCATCTGTTTCTCAAGGCAATAGCAACTGCCTTTTTTGCCTTCTGCTGCCCGATAATGTATTTATCCAGTTCCTCAACTATTTTTCTTGGTGTAAGGTTATCCATCATTAACTCCTATTGCAGTTCCTCCGTTGTTATATTTTCATTTGTATATATGCATATGTTAGATGCAATCTTCATTGATTTTTCTACTACCTCTTTTGCTGAAAGATTTGTATTTTCAAGAAGCGCCCTCGCTGCTGCCTGCGCATAAGGGCCTCCAGAGCCGATTGCAGCGATTCCATCCTCAGGCTCAATAACATCGCCTGTGCCTGAGATTATAAATGTGTGCTCCTTATCAGCAATAATTAGAAGTGCTTCAAGTCTCCTTAAGACCTTATCTGTTCGCCAGTCTTTTGCGAGTTCTACCGCAGCCCTCCTGATATTGCCGCGGTATGACTCAATCTTTGCCTCAAATCTCTCAAATAGTGTGAATGCGTCTGCTGTAGCCCCTGAAAAGCCAGCAATAATTTTATCATCATACATTGTCCGTATCTTTTTGGCATTGTGCTTTAAGACAGTGTTCCCCATTGTTACCTGACCGTCTCCAGCAATAGCAACCTTCCCATTATGCCTTACACATAATATTGTGGTTCCCTTAAACATTTCCATCTCCTACATTATTTTAATTAAAAGAATTCCTCGAAGCTATGCCTCGGGGTATAATCAGCACTACACTCTACTGAATTGCCAACAATGTTTTCATCTTTTCTCCTCTTTTGCCAGAGGATGCGCCTTATCATAAGTATCCATCAGATGCGTTATGTCCAGATGCGTATATTTCTGTGTTGTTGACAGAGACGAATGCCCCAAAAGCTCCTGAATCACCCTCAGATCCGCACCGCCCTGGAGAAGATGACTTGCAAAAGTATGCCTGAGTGTGTGAGGTCCTATCTGACCACTAACCCCAATTGCCCTTGCATATTTAATTACTATACGTCTTACGCTCCTGTCTGTCAATCTTGCACCATTTCTGTTAAGAAATAACGCCCCTTCTTTTTTCTTAAGCAACATCCTTTCGACCAGATATGTCTTTATCGCTTCAATCGCCTTTTTGCCAACAGGCACTATCCGCTCCTTTTTCCCTTTACCCTTGACCTTAACAAGACCTTCTCTGACATTAATATCATCTGCATTTAATCCTGATAACTCACTTACACGAAGACCGCTCGAATAGAGGAGTTCGAGTATTGCCCTGTCCCTTGCAGGACGAAAGCCTATGTCCTGAGGTTTTTCGACAAGGGAAAACACGTCATCTACTGAAAGAAACTTGGGAAGTATCATTGGCAGCTTTGGTGCTGGAACGAGCTTCGCAGGATTAGTTTTTATATAACCTTCACGGTAAAAAAACTTCAAGAATGACCTTACTGCTGCAAGCCTCCTGCCTACTGTGGTCTTTTTGTGCCCTGCATTGATCTGTTCTGCAACAAATCCTCTTACATCATTGAGTTCCACGTCCTCTATCTTGGATTTGATATGTTCAAAAAATATCTCAAGGTCTTCCCTGTATGCCCTGAGGGTGTGCGGAGATACACCCCTCTCTATTTCAAGATAGCGCAGGAATTTGTTTATGAGGGGGTTCATACTTTTAAATCTCTCTCGATTCTATCAATAGTTTAATGCCTTCGATTATCTGTTCAACCACGGGTTGCGATAAAGAACCGATTTTTTCTATCAGAAATGTTTTGTCTACGGTTATTATTTGAGATATATTTACCACACTGTCTTTTGGCAGATTTCCTTCGCCTTTTTTAAGAAATACGTTCCCGGGGGCTTCGGCCCTTTTCAGGTTCGATGTAATGACGCAAACCACAACTGTGTTTATTCTACTTTTATTGAAGACGTTATTCTGAATTATAACGCATGGGTGTTTATATCCGGGCTCCGAGCCCTTCGGATTGCCAAAATTAATCCAGAAGATGTCCCCCTGCTCGATATTCACTTAATATCTTTCTTTTCTTAGGACAGATGTTTTGAAGTGTGTCAACCCTTTTTTTCTTGCTGTTTTTTCTTCTTCGCTCTCGGGTTCTAAATAGGCTTTGTTGAGGGCATCAAGGAGTTTTTGTGATTTTATTTTTTCCAGGAGTTCTTTAACTGCAAGAACGAATATCTCGCTTCTCGAGTAGTTATGTTCCCTGGCAAACTCTTCTACTTCTCTGAATATTTCGTCGGGAACTGATATGGCTGTTTTCATACTAAAAGATAACATAAAGTAATACTAAAGTCAATACCAAAATTAATACTTGTTCTACCACATTAGAAATGTCCTATTCTTGCCAATTTAGAAATGTCCGCTTTTTGTATTTTGCCCGATTCCCTCTCATAATTGACATTTTCAAAAAACTGACTTCACTTCACTAAATGCAGGAAAATTGTTAGCTATCGTTTTTTTATCCCTGCAACAGCAGTGGGCACTGTTTAAATTTTTAATATACGATTAGCCCGTAATCGTAATTCATGCCAGCACTATTATCGGCCTCGACTATAACGAAAAACTTTGTCCCACCGCTATTATAGAAAACAAACCTGCCATGAGCGGAGAAGTTATTGTTGTTAATAATGAAGTCAGGGAGAGAAAAACTTGTGTTTATAGTGAGGTAATCATAATTGAATATCTGTATCTCTGTATCAGCAGAAGCATTTGACGAATCGTCAGGTATTACGGCGATTTTACCAATCGCAGATGAATGATCCAGATATCTGACCATGCTTATGTTTTGCAGTGTCCCTGCATAAGTCATATCCTCAGGGGTTGTCGAGCCAGACACATACTGGTTGACCGAGGAATTGAAGACATTTCCACATCTTGTAAATATATAAAGACCATCTTCTGATATCCAGAGATCTCCACACATGTCATAATTGCCATGATAGGGAGAGTCATATAGATATGATGCAGTTCCCCCTGATATATCATATTTTTCTATATCGCTAGGAGAAAGTCCGTTATCTGCTCCGTATATCGAAGTGCCATCAGGATGAAGTTTGGCCTTTGTTCCGGCATAAATAAGATTACCGGAGTGAAGGGTTTCATTTCCAGTTGTAAGATCAATGCATCGGATATATTCCCATTGATCAATTTTCGGAAAAGCATATGCATACCCATTACCGGCAAGGACTATATCTGATATAACAGCGGTAACAGGTAAAGTTTCAATTAATGTAGCATTAAGCAGATCTATATATGAAAGCCACCCGTCGTGCCCTACGACGGCATACAAACCATTCGGACTGACTGAAACGCTGGATGGGGTAAGATTTAGGTCAACTCTCAAGTCTTGATTGGTAAGAGGCTCGTAAATATGGAGTTGATTTGATGGATAATCTGATACCATTATGATCTTATCTAATTGTTTACTATATTCGGCATCAATAACCGTAAAGTTAAAGGTGGTTATATCCCTGTCTTGCGCTGTCACAACCACTATGTCTCGTTGGCTGTCCACTTTTCCATCGTTTACCCAAAGATAAATCACATAATCGCCTCTAACATCTGCTGTAAATATAGGTTTCACTACTGATGTACTTGAGAGTTCAGCGTTACTGCCAGATGGTTTTGAAATCAGCGCCCAAGTGTAATTAAGAACGTCACCATCAACATCGCTACTGCCACTACCATCAAGGGTAACGGTGTCGCCGGTGGTAACAATCTTGTCAGTGCCAGCATTTGCTACAGGATATGAGTTTGTCTTTCCATCATTACTACTACATGATACAAGAAGCAAAGAGGCACAAAGAAAAGTTGATAATTTTTTGAGAAAATGCTGACCGAGCATTTATTCCCTCCTAAGACAACGGGGCATTCGAAAGGTTGCATCCATCTTATGGAAAATTATATTCAACCTTTAAAAAACTGTCAAGGCATTGCACACCTTTTTATTTGCAAATACAATCCTACTTTTCATAGGCTATGCGTTATAATAATCAATGCCTCTTTTAGCCTCTATAGATGTCGGCTCTAATACAATAAGACTGCTCATCGGCAGAGTAGAAAATAAAAAAATTGTCCGTCTCAGATGTGAGATGGTAATCACACGACTTGCCGAAGGGATCGCCGAAACAGAATTGCTGAAAGCAGAGAATATGGAGAAATCACTCTCTGTTTTAAAAGAATTTTCAAGCCTTATCTCAACCTGCAATGTCCCGCATATAAAGGCCATCGGGACAAGTGCATTGAGAGAGGCAAAAAACTCGGAAGAATTCATAAGCAGGGTTATGTCAGGGACAGGCATAAAAATAGAAGTGATTTCAGGTCATGAAGAGGCTAGGCTCACAGCAAAGGGTGTCCTCCTCGACTTTCCAAAAAGCGGTTCGTCCTTTATTGTTGATATCGGAGGGGGAAGCACTGAATGGATTCTCTGTGAGAATTCATCTCCTGCTGAGATGGGCACTATCCCAACAGGCGTTGTAAAACTCTTTGATAATCACATAAAATCAGACCCGCCATCAAAACAGGATGTAACTTCATTGAACAACGAGGCTGAAGATATATTAAATAAACTTAAAATAAAAATAGGAAATCACTTAACCAACAAAACAGTTTTTATCGGGACAGCAGGCACTATCACAACACTCGCATCTATTGACCTCGGGCTTGAAACATACGACCATGAAAAAATTCACATGCATATTATCCCTCCCCAGAGACTCTATGCTATCTCGGATATGCTTATGGGGATTTCGCTCAGCGGAAGGAAAAAACTCAAGGGGCTTGAGCCTGAAAGGGCAGACTTGATTATACCCGGCATACTCTTTACAATTAAGATTATGGAGGTGTTTGGTTTTAAGGATATGCTTGTGAGTGATAATGGACTGCTTGAGGGCATACTCATAAGACTGTCAGAGGAGGTCTCACATTAAGTCAGAAAAGAGATCGCTTAAATCTAAGGCTATAACTTTTCCATTTATTGATTATTTAAAAGAGCCTGTTGTCATATTAAAAAGAGACGGCTGTATAGTTGAGGCCAATAACGCCTTTTTAGAGTTTTCAAAAATTGAAAAGGAAAAACTTATCGGGGAAAACAGCCAGGACATTATGCCCTTAAAAATCCTCTCTGAGAGCATAATAAGGTGTATATTTGACAGGGTTGAAAAGTCTGAGCAGATAACATTTGGCAATCACACATTGAACGCAACTGTTACCCCTATAATAGTCAATGGCAATCTAAATTTCATAAGTGTCGTCTTAAGGG
Organism: Nitrospirota bacterium; assembly: GCA_021824065.1. GTDB lineage: Bacteria > Nitrospirota > Thermodesulfovibrionia > Thermodesulfovibrionales > UBA1546 > JAKALU01. The sequence goes on along the minus strand of JAKALU010000061.1, from coordinate 5,872 downwards.
ACATCTCTGCCTTTGTTCAACTTGAAAGATCACTCCTTAAGAGGAATAAAGAATTAGGGATAATAAACACCCTCTCAGGGGCATTTATATCTTCTGGAGATATAAACTCTGTTTTTGGAGAGTTGCTTGAAAAAGTGCTGATCGTTTCTGACTTCAGCATCGGCTGGATAGCTATAAAAGAAGATGGTACATTTGTCCTGAAAAGCCTATCAGGTGCATCCCTCAGACTCAGACACGAACTCGAAAAAGGGTCACTCGATTCAATATATGAAAATGTGGCTGAATCGACCGACCCCCTTTACATTCTGGAACCTGAGGAGATAGAAAGAATCGAAGTTTTAAAAAAAGAGGGGATAGTGTTTTTTTCCTGTATCCCTTTAAAAGTAGGTTCGGAGACAATGGGTATTCTCATGCTTGCAAGCAGGGTAGAAGTGAAATTTGATTATGACCTGGCATCATTGTTTTCACTAATCGGTAATAATATTTCTCTTATAGTAGAAAAGGTAAGATTGTTTCAGGAGACACAGCGCCTCGCACTGACAGACGGCCTGACAGGGCTTTATAATGTCAGGTATTTTTATGATATGCTTAACAAGGAAATAGCAAGGGCAAAGCGGTATAATACATCGTTTTCGCTCATACTTTTTGACATCGATGATTTCAAGGTCATAAATGACTCTTACGGTCATCAGGCAGGAGATGAAGTGCTTCGCTCGATAGCTTCCATTCTGAAAAGCGTATCGAGACAGACTGATATTACAGCAAGGTACGGAGGCGAAGAGTTTATATTGATGCTCCCCAATACTCCAAAATACGAGGCATTCAACCTTGCCACGAGATTGAGAGAAAAAGTAGAAGCACACAGTTATCTCGAGAAAGAAGCAGTTAAAATAACTATGAGCGGCGGGATAGCAACATTTCCTGAGGATGCCGAAGACTCAAAATCACTGCTCTATGCAGCAGACATGGCGATGTACGAGGCTAAAGCCATGGGCAAAAAGCAGATCAGTTTCTACAGGAGGAAGCATGAGACAAGTATTTAAAAGACCGGAGAGCCTTAAGCTTGTACCTTTTCGGTTCTGTCCCGGTTGCGGGCATAGTCTTATACATAGAATTATTGCAGAGTGCATTGACAACTTAGGTATTAGAGAAAAGGTTATAGGGATCGCACCTGTTGGATGTGCTGTCTTTGCATATGACTATTTTAACTTTGATGTGATTGAAGTAGCACACGGCAGACCTCCTGCAGCAGCGACCGGGTTAAAAAGGGTAATGCCTGATAGGATAATATTTTCTTACCAGGGCGATGGAGACCTCGCTGCTATCGGCACCGCTGAGATAATCCACGCCGCAAACAGGGGCGAAAACCTCACTGTATTTTTTGTGAATAATGCTACTTACGGGATGACAGGCGGGCAGATGGCGCCGACAACGCTCTCCGGGCAGAAGACAACTACAACGCCAAAGGGCAGGGATATTAAAACATCCGGTTATCCCCTGCGCGTCTCTGAACTGCTCGCTACCATAGAAGGAGTCTCATTTATTACAAGGACTTCTGTAGATTCTATAAAAAATCTCATGATGACAAAGAAGGCTGTTGAAAAGGCATTCAGGTATCAGATAGAAGGCAAAGGATTCAGTCTTGTTGAGATATTATCTCCATGTCCAACTGACTGGGGGATATCAACTGAGGAATCTATAGACTGGATGCGTTCCGAGATGATGCCTGTTTTCCCACTTGGGACTTTAAAGGATAAATTCAGTTCATGAACAGTGGTGCAGAATATAGTGTTTTCGCTCATTCTCGCTGCGATACTCCAGATTTGTCATTCCGCACTTGATGCGGAATCCAAGTCTTTATCTGCTGGATTCCCGCTTTCGCGGGAATGACGGAATTTGGTATACTTTCTTCATAAATAATCTATGGTCTGTTGCAGGATAGTCAATAATAAGGTTAGGAGAATATAGAGTGGAACATAATGTAATGGTAGCAGGTTTCGGGGGTCAGGGGATTTTATTCCTCGGTAAGTTGCTTGCGTATAGCGGCATGCTCGAAAGTAAGGAGGTAACATTTTTCCCTTCCTATGGTGCAGAGGTGCGCGGCGGCACAGCAAACTGCACTGTCATCATCTCTGATGAAATGATAGGCTCTCCAATTGTAAGAAATCCAGAAGTACTAATAGTTATGAATGAGGCATCATTAAACAAATTCCAGCCGCGACTTAGAAAGGGTGGGCTTTTGATATTTGATTCATCTCTCATAAGGGAGCCTGAATTGCGGTCTGATATCAATATCGTAAAAATCCCTGCAAGTGAAATAGCTGCATCAATTGGGGACACAAAATATGCAAACATGGTAATGCTCAGTGTCTTGCTCGCAGAAACCGGAATAATGAAAGAGGAATCGGCAATTAATGCCCTTGAAGAACTGACTCCTGCGAGAAGGAGAAAAGCCCTTGATGCAAACAAAGAGGCGATAATCAAAGGTAGAAATTACATTGAAGATAAGAAAAGCAAAAATATCTGATATAAAACAGGTTCAGAAGCTCATCAATGAGTTTGCAAAAAGGGAAGAGATGCTGCCGCGCTCTCTCAATGACCTGTATGAGAGCATCAGGGACCTTTTCGTTTACGATGATAAAGGGCAGATAAAGGGTGTATGTGCCATTCACGTATTATGGGAAGACCTTGCAGAGATAAGATCTCTTGCTGTTAGCAAAGAGTCACAGGGCACCGGGATCGGGAGACGCCTTTTGAAAACCTGTCTTAAAGAGGCAGAGCAGCTTGGTATAAAAAGAGTATTTGCACTCACATATCAGCCCGGCTTCTTCAGAAAAATTGGCTTCAGTGACATAGACAAATCAAAACTTCCACAAAAGATATGGGGAGACTGCCTGAGATGCCCTCGTTTCCCGGAATGTGATGAGGATGCTGTGATAATCGAGCTTTAATCTATTGAGCCAGCATCACGCCAACAATATCACCTATCTTTATATCAAATAAAGCTGAGGCATTGCCCCTATAAACAAAAAGCTCGAGGTATCCTGCGCTGTTTATTAATGAATAAAGGCCCTTATCTGTGACCTGTGAATAATAGTTCTTGAGTTCTGTCTGTTTTCCTTTTGTAACGATCCTTAATTTAGCCTCCGGATTAATACTGTAAAGCGTATTTAGATCAACCGCTCTTATATTTGTTATCGCATTGCCAAAACGGTCTATATATATAACCTCTCCCTCTATTGTTGTCTTTGACGGCATCGAGACAGACGGAAACGGCAGAGTTACATAGTCAGTGATCATGTCTCCAAATTTTGTTATCTCTATCCCCTTTGTAAGCCATGCAGCAGACGGGGCGAATATATCCCTGCCATGAAATGTCGGCCCGATCTGAGACATAAAATAATGCTCTGATGTGATATGGATAACTCCAAGCGTCTCACTCTGTGAATTGTATATCAGGGAAAAGACACCGTTGTCAGGGCCAATAAAATAATGATGGTCTGTAACCACAAGGATTGGTCGTCTGTTTGAGCCAACGCCCGGGTCAACAACAACTACATGAACCGTCTTATACGGGAAGAAGCTGTGGCTCATACCTATTGTGAACGCCGCCTCTCTTACATTATGAGGGGTTATGTCGTGTGTTAGATCTATAATCCTTGCCATTGGATTTATCTTTAATATCACTCCCTTCATCATTCCGACAAATGGGTCCTTATAACCAAAATCTGTTGTGAGAGTTATGAGAGGAGCCTGATCTAACATCTAAGTCCTCCTACTAAATTTTTAACATCCATTATGCCGCCCTTTCCCATAAATGATTCTATACCTTTAATTATATCAAGAGTTACCGATGGATTCACAAAATTTGCAGTCCCTACTGCAACTGCTGTTGCCCCTGCTATCATGAACTCTATTGCATCTTCAGAATTCATTATGCCGCCCATGCCGATAATAGGAATATTGACTGCCCTGTAAGCCTCATATACCATTCTTACAGCAATGGGTTTTATAGCAGGACCTGACAGACCGCCTGTTATGTTTGCGAGTTTTGGTCTTCTCGTTCTTATATCAATTGCCATCCCTGTAATGGTGTTTATCAGGGAAACAGCATCTGCCCCTGCATCTTCTGCCACCTTTGCCATAAGCGCAATGTCGGTTACATTGGGTGAGAGTTTGACTATAAGGGTAAGGTCTGTTGCCTTTCTGACCGCATTGACAACCTCAAATGCCACCTTTGGGTCTGTGCCAAAGACTATCCACCCCGCCTGTTTATTAGGACAGGAGATGTTCATCTCAAGGGCGTCAACACCGTCTGCTTTGCTCAATCCCTCTGCTGCTTTAACATACTCCTCAATACTATCCCCGAAAAAATTCACGATAACCGGAATTTTAAACTTTTTCAGGAAAGGGAGTTTTTCCTTTATAAAAGTTTTGACCCCTATATTCTGGAGACCTATTGCATTAAGCATCCCTGCCGGCGTTTCTATAATCCTTGGCGCTGGATTACCTTCCCGCGGGGTTATTGAAAGCCCTTTTACAACAATAGCTCCAAGTTTGTTTAAATCTACAAATTCTGAATATTCTTCTCCGTATCCAAAAGTGCCTGATGCAGTCATCACAGGGTTTTTGAGTTTCAATCTGCCTATGTTTACAGTCAATTCCATAACTCTAAATTAGTAACAGGGCTGAGATTATTCTTTCGCTCATTCTCGGGCTGCCGCCCTCCGAGGGCTTTTGCCTCTTGATTATTTGTATTTTTGACTGTTGGACTATCGGCAAAAGAATCCGCTCAAAAACAATCTCAGCCCTATACATTATAAAACTGAAGGCTACCATACAATCTCCTCTATCGGAAACACCGGCCCTTCCTTGCACACCCTCTTATACCCTGAGACCGTTTTAACAACACATCCAAGACATGCACCAACACCGCATGCCATATGTTCTTCTAAAGATGCATAGCACTCTATACCTCTGCCTGCAACAATATCAGAAACCTTTTGTAACATTGGCATGGGTCCGCCTGCATATACCGGCATCGTGCGGTTCTCAAGAAAATCATTTAATACATCTGTTATTAATCCTTTTTGTCCTATGGAGCCATCATCTGTTGTTGTGAATATCTTTTTTGCCAGGGATTTAGCCTTGTTAATCATGACGAGTTCATTTTTGGTTCTCGCCCCGTAAAAAAGAAAGGCTTTATTTTTAAACCTCTCCAGAAGTGGAAATAGTGAAGCGATTCCTATCCCTCCGGCCACAGCAATAAAATCCTTTTTGGGCGCTGGGTAGCTGTTCCCGAGAGGACCGATTGCTTGAATGATATCGCCTTTTTTACAGTTAGATAGTAACCGTGTGCCTTTACCTCTTATTCTGTAAACAAACTGAATTACATTGCCTTCGCGTTTGAAGATGCAAAAGGGTCTTTTTAGAAGGGGGTCATAGGTTTTTCCCACCTGGAGCATATAGAATTGGCCTGGTTTCGGCATGGTAATTCTGGATAACGGACGCAAGGCTAATAATTTAAAGTTAAGGTGTCTGTCTAAGTAATTATTGCCGGCTATCTCTGCTCTGAAGTATCTACTCAAAGTTTATCTCTAATATCTCGTATTCCATGGTTCTTGCAGGAGCCTTAATCACCGCTGTGTCACCAACTTCTTTGCCGAGTAATGCCCTGCCTACAGGTGAACTTATAGACACCTTTCCATTTTTAACATCTGCCTCATCAGTGCCTACGAGTGTAAAGAAATATTCTTCATCTGCTGCTATATCTAAGACCTTAACCTTCGCTCCAAAGGCAACCTTTGATTGATTTATCTTAGAGGGATCGATTACCTGAGCGAGAGACAACTTTACCTGAAGCTCCTGTATC
>JAKALU010000060.1 GCA_021824065.1 Nitrospirota bacterium | reverse complement strand
TCTCACTTTGACAATAATTTGCCGGATTTCCTCCTCTGCTTCGTCATACTTTTCAGACCAATTAACATCCATATCTCTATAACCAAGCTCTGTGTCCCTTGCCCCGGGGCAGATAATAATCCACGCCTTTTTATCGAGATGGTCGATGGCAATTAATTTATCAATCATAAAGAAATGTGCATCGGGGATTTGAAGATCATCCTTTGTTGTTTTTGGAAGTCTTTCAAGGTACCGGACAAAATCGTAGCTAAGTAATCCCACTGCACCTCCCTGAAACGGGGAGAGTGATTTTATTGGTTTTTGTTTATATGCAGTGACGAGTGATTTAAGACGTGCAAGAGGATGCCCTGTAGATAAAGCTCTTTTGCCCTTAGTGATAATCTCTATAAACCCATCTTTGACCTTGAAGATTAGATACGGCTCAAATCCTATGAACGAATACCTCGCAATCTTCTCCGGCCCTTTAACGCTTTCAAGGAGAAAGCTGTTTGCACCAGGGAATAATGAATATAAACTATCAGGCGATGCATAAGGGATTTCACTCGCAATAGGCAGAATTCCCTCAACCGAGTTTTGAGATAGAAAATCTTTTTTTGTAATGGATAACTGCATTCACTTAAAATATAACATATAGACAGAATATAGTATCTGAGCGGCTTTTTTAGGATAAACTCTACTAAGCGGTTAGCATCTCTAAAGATATTAATTCAAGGGTCTTGAGCGGGTTATCAGAATTCAGAATCGCTCTTCCCATAACAATATAATCAGCGCCTTCTCTCAACGCCTGCTTCGGCGTCATTGTCCTATGCTGATCATCAGGAGGATGCCATGATGGCCTTATCCCTGGTGTGACAATAAGAAACGATTCCCCGCAATGGCTTTTTATCTTTGCGACCTCATGGCCTGATGCAATAACTCCATCCAGGCCGGCCTTTAAGGCAAGTGCAGAAAGATGTCTGACATGGGTATTCAGGCTGTGCTGGATACCAAGCTCATCTCTTAAAATCTGCGGGGACAGACTTGTCAAAACAGTAACGCCAAGGATTTTCGGCTTTTGGAGGTTTTCTTTAAGACATAGTTCAACTACAGAGTCTCTGCACCTCCTCATCATCTCAAGCCCGCCTGATGTATGAACATTAAACATATAAACGCCGAGCCTTGTAGCAGTAATTGCAGCCTTCAAAACTGTATTAGGGATATCATGAAATTTAAGGTCAAGGAAAAGCCTTTTCTTTCTTTTATGTATCTCATCTATTATTTTTGGACCTGCTGCAGTATACAATTCAAGTCCGACTTTATAAATCTCTATCTGCTCTCCAAACTTATCTACAAGTTCAAGAGCATAATCTGCGTCTGACACATCAAGTGCTATAATTAATTTTTCCTTCCAGGGCATAATTTATTCCTTATGTCTTTGGAAGGGTTATCCCCTTCTGTGCCTGATATTTCCCTGCCTTATCAGCATAAGATACTGTACATACCTCTGAAGCTCCGAGAAATATGAGCTGGGCAATCCCTTCATTGGAATATATCCTTGCCGGCAAGGGTGTTGTGTTGGAGATTTCAATGGTCACATATCCCTCCCATTCAGGTTCCAATGGAGTGACATTTACAACAATTCCACAGCGCGCGTATGTAGATTTACCCAGACATATTACGAGCACATATCTTGGAATCTTGAAATATTCAACAGAACGGCCGAGCACAAAAGAATTCGGTGGTATTACACAGACATCCCCTTTAAAATCAACAAAACTTGCTCTATCAAAATTCTTTGGGTCAACAATAGTATTGTTTATATTTGTGAATATCTTAAACTCATCGGATATTCTCATATCATATCCGTAGGAACTAATCCCGTAAGAGATAACCCCTTCCCTGACCTGATTTTTATCAAAAGGCTTTATCATGCCTTTCTCGGCCATCTCTTTTATCCATCTGTCATTCTTTACCATAGTTATAGCCTCTCAAATAGTGTAGTAACAGTGAATAGTGTCAGTCAAATGAATTACATTAAACACTGACACTAATAAACTGTCTGAGATTAACATATCTTTCCCCTCTTTTCAATAGAGTCGTTCTATGATATTTTAAAGAGTTATTTTTAATATTCTCTTGAGGAGGTTTTATGGAATGCATACAGGAAAAGTTTAAAAAATATTGCAACTGCACTTATGAACCATGCGAGAGAAAGAATAGGTGCTGTGAATGTCTCCATTACCACAGAAGAAACGGAGAGTTGCCTGCGTGTTTTTTTAATAAAGAAGGCGAGCGCACCTATGACCGCTCGATAGGACATTTTATAAAAACATATAAAGGATAGGGGTCCAGGGGTTAAGCTCTCAAGGAGTCAAGTGTCGGGCTCGAATCCTTGAACCTTAATTATTTAGCTGTATCTTTATATACGCCTTTGACCTTAAATCCTCAACATGTTTTTTTAATCTCAGATTGACTTCTTTTTCAATAAGATATTCCTCTATCTTGTCTCTTACATCATCTAATTCAGCGCTGCCAAACTCTTTTCTGTTCTTTTCATAAAAGTCTTTTATGTCTTCTTCTGTCAATTTTATAAATGTCTTGAGTTTCAGTTCTATGTATTCTCGGAGCACCTCGTCTTCTGTAGGCGCTTCAATCCGCAATTTTCTGGCTTCTCTCATAAGCAGTATTCTGTTTATCATTGTATTTAATACCTCTTCTTTCTTTATATCCGGCTTCAGTCTTACTGTTGCTCTATAATTCTCATCGAATTCGCTCATGGTTATTGCTTTATCATCAACAAAGGCAACAACCCTTTCAATTATCTCAGCAGTAGCATGTAGCAAGCTAATGGTCAGCAAAACAGAAAAAAATAAAAGTGTGAGATAAAAGAGTTTTTTAATCTTAGATTTTTCCACTTTGAATATTAAATTTATTTGTTGTAGTTTTTAGACAGGTAATCTATAATGCTCTTTGCCTCTTCATCAGTTATAGGGCATCCATTAACATCCTTCATGCGCATCACGGTGCTTTCCCATTCCTTTGCGGTTTTCTTCTTTGACTTTGGCCTTTCTATGCTGTGGCAAATGCTGCATTTCTGCTCGAAAATGGCTTTGGCACCATTCTGTCCTTTTTCTTCGCCATAAACAGACGGACTAAACACAGCCAGAAGTGCTATCCCTAAGATATAAACAGTCAACTTTTTCATTTCTGTCTCCTCAGTTTCAAATTTTTTAAACTTAACAATATTCAATTTAGAAAGATACTATCAATTAGATGGTATGTCAAGGTGTTCTTAAAACTTATTCTTAAAACTTATTTGAATAAAATTAACTGCGATTCCTCTTATATTCTGTTGCTCTTATTATTATCCCTTCTGCCCATTCATGTGTTCCGAGCGCGTGTATATGCGTATAAGTTGCAAGAACGTTTTTATAGCATAGACCATCCATTTTATTTATTACCCCTTCACCACGTTTCATTTCAAAGGCAAAATGGATGTTTCTCTTTTTAAAATCTGAGATTGCTTCAGGATTAATCACTCGTGAATAGTGAAATTCATGGCCTCTTATGATTGTGCCTTTTGCGTAATAAGGATTATCTCTGTTTACTTCTACTATCGAATAGCCATGTGCCTGTGGTTTTTTCTCAAGGGAAAATTTAACATGGAAGATACCTGCCATTGGATATGTCTTACCTTCAAGAACTAATGACTCACCGAGATACATCAATCCCCCGCACTCAGCATAAACTGGAAGTCCTTCTTCTACCGCCTTTCTTAATGATTCTCTGAAAGCTTTGTTTTTAGCAAGTGCAATAGCATTCGTCTCAGGGAATCCTCCGCCAATGTATAAAGCATCAATCTCCGGCAGTTTCTCCTCATTTAATGCACTTATCTCTATCACTTTTGCGCCTTTTCTTTCGAGTTCCTCAAAATTTTCTGGATAATAAAACTGAAAGGCTGAATCACGTATTATCCCGATCCGTAATCCCCCCACCCCCCCTTTAGTAAAGGGGGTCGAGGGGGGATTCTTCAATTTCGCACTTTCTAAGAGAGGCGAACCATTAGCAATCTTCAATATCCCATCAAGGTCAAGATACTTCTTTGCGACTTCAGCACAGAATGAAATAGCTCTCGTAACTTCTGGATGTTCCTGAAAAGGTGTGAGTCCCATATGCCTTTCTGAAAGGAAATCCTGTTTTAGTTTTGGTATAGCACCAAGAACAGGGATATTGCAGTATTTTTCTATTGCCTCTCTTATAACCTTCTCATGCCTGGAGCCTGCTATCTGGTTTAAGACAACACCTTTTATATCAACCTTCTTATCGAATTTCTGCATGCCAAGGACTATTGCTCCTGTAGTCCTTGTAACCTTTGTGCAATCAAGTATCAAAAGGACAGGACACTTAAGAAGTTTTGCAAGCTCTGCTGTGCTGTATGTGCCTGCTGAATCCATCCCGTCATAAAGACCTCTGTTTCCTTCTATAACAGTGCAGTCTGCATTGGCGAAATGCCCTTTGAAAGATGAAAGAATTTTCTCTTTGCCTATTAAAAAAGGGTCGAGGTTATAGCACGGGTGTTTTGCTGCTGAGGAAAGCCATCCGGCATCAATATAATCAGGACCTTTCTTGTAGGGGACTATTGAAATGCCTTTTTCTCTCCATGCCGCTATCAGACCGAGTGAGAGCAGCGTCTTTCCTGAGCCGCCTTTAAGCCCTGCAACTATGAGCCTTGGAAATCGAGATCTCATCAAGCAATTATACGCAATAAGTACGCTTATTGACAATAAAAGACTCTTTAGATATATTCGTTAAGAGTCCATTGGACAGGTTGATTTAACTAAAGAAGGCGTTGAGTGAGTAATCTCCCCTAACCCCTCTTTAGAAAAGAGTGGCATTTTCGAATCCCTCAACCAAAGGAGGAGGTAATGACAAAGGATATAGACCTTAAAAAAGAACAGGAAGCTACGCTGGCACGGCCTACAAGGGCGTATGGAGTTTTAGCCAGGATATTGTTCCGGGGAATGGATGTTTTTTACGGGAAAGACTTGTCGTGGGGCAAGATACGCCTGCTGGAAATCCTGGCCCGGATACCTTACCAGTCCTGGGAGATCAGGCAGTACCACAAATTGAACCGTCAATTCTCAGATCCTTCCTTTGTTGACAAAGCCAGGGACATAATCCAGTGGGGGCGTGAGGCACAGGATAATGAATTCTGGCATTTGCAGGTTATTAATGAGAAAATGAAACAGGAACATATAAAGTTCAACTGGTTCAAAGACAGATTTGCACCTCCTATTGCGGCATTCCAGTATAATCTCTTCAGCAGGATACTCGCTTTTTTCAGTATCGAGTCAGCTTTTAAATTGAATGCTGATTTTGAAGACCATGCCGAACACGAATATATGAAATTCGTAAAAGAGCACCCTGAACTGGATAATCAGCCCGTGGATACAAAGGTAGCTGGCAATTATGGCGAGTTCAGAACATGGGGTGATGTGCTGCGCAGAATCGGACTGGATGAAAGGGACCACATGAACAACAGTCTAAGACGGTGTGGCCTTGGATCAGAAGTCGTTGCTACTTCGCGCTCCTGACCCTTTTCGCCTTGTGACATTTGAAGCATTCAACTTTGGGAGGATGCGAAGGTTTCATCTGGTATTGTTTGCCCTGCCCGTGGCACTCCATACAGGCTGCAGTTTCAGTTATGGCCTTGTGACTGGCGTCATCCGGTATACGAGGATATTTTTTGCCGGAGATAGAAAACAGCAGCACAACAACTATCAAAACAAAAACAATAAAACCTATTATACTTTTCATAGACAAATTTTATCATAATCACACTTTTTGGTGTAATTATCAGGCAATCTGGCGAAAAGAAAATCAGCCTTCACTTATTTCCCAATCAAGACAGGGCATTTAGAGTAGCCAAGTATCCTTCTGGATACGCTGCCCAGCATTCCCTTGATTCCCTTCAACCCCCTGCTTCCAGCAGCAATGATGTCAGCTTTCAGTATTTCAGCTTCGTTAAGTATCTCTACAGAGGGATCTCCGCCCTTAGTTATCCCGTTTATCTTTGCAAAGCTTTTCCTCAAATGTTGTTTGGTTTGTTCAATAATCTTTTCTGATTTTTCAAATTCGATTGCCCTGGCCTTTGCTACACCCTCTTTTATTTTTTCATCAATTTCTATTGCAAACCTTTCAGGTATATCAGAAACAGCAGACCACGCCACATTCATAATCGTTAATTCCGTATTATCAGGAAATGGCATCGAAGTCAGAATACGTGCAGTTGCATAAGATGAAGAAGATCCGTCTGTTGCAAAGAGGACATTCATTTTTCCTGGCGATTCAACCGGCAAAGGCTTGGTCACAAGGACAGGCTTTGGTGAGTTAATTGCAACAGACCTTGTCACGCTCCCGATTAAAAACGATTTAATGCCTTTAATACCCCTGGCGCCCATAACAATCAGGTCTGCATCAAAACTAACCGCCACATCTATAATAGTTGTGTCAGGATATCCATCTTCCTCTAATATGCTGACCTTTGCCTTAACAGGTTTCAGGATATTTGCGGATGCATTAAGAATCTTAGGCGCAACCCTTCTGATGACATGTTTTATCTGTGCATGGTAGTCATCATCATAGGGAATTTCAGCGACAACGTGCAGGACAATAATCTCATCCTTTGGGGAGAAATTAAAACGTGTTAAAAATTTTGCTGCACCCTCAGAATATTCCGACCCGTCTGTGGCAAGCAATATCTTCATTTTCTTCCTCCTTATAGTCTAATCCTATCAAACATCTTGAGGTATTGCAAAAATGGGATTACTTTTATCAGGAGGAAGAAAATTTATTGATTATCGTCTCTAAAGTTCATTTTATATGAAACTCCACAACATCCCTGTCATGGAGGACATAGTCTTTTTGAACTCTCTGACCATCGAATTTCGCAGAACCCCATATGCAGGCGTATTTGAGGTTTTTCAAGAAATCCTTGTGAATCATCTCTGCAAGGTCAATAACAGCAGAGCCTGTTGGAAGGGTAAATGGCGTATCCATGTCGGGCTCTTTACCGGGTTCCTTTGAGTACACCCTGATAATATAGGAATTTTCAAAGATAGCTCTCCTTAATTCCTCAATGCCTTCTTTTTTTGTGGTCGAAATACCCACTACATGATACAGAGATTCATACCTTTGCTTCATCCTTCCCATCTCTTTTTCTGCTCCTGGCAGATCAGACTTATTCGCTGCAAGGATAACCGGTTTGTACATAATACCTTCTTTTTCTTCTCTGCTTTCGTCTTTTTTTAAAGGCAGTATCTTCCATTTTAATAACTGCTCTATCAAGAGTTCAGTCTGGATATCAGGGTCTTCCGAAAGATCAACGACTAACATAAGGACATTCGCATTTCTCAGAATTCCTGAAACCCAGCCATCGGTGGATTCATTTCCTATGGGTGGAAGATCCACAAGCTGAAACTGTATATCCTCAAAAGGCATCATACCTGATAAGGGTGTGACAGTAGACATAGGATAATCAGCAATAACAGGATTGGCATTCGTGAGGGTTTTCAGGATAGAGGATTTCCCTGAATTAGCAAATCCTGCGAGGGCGATCTGCGCAGCGCCCTGTTTTTCAACTGCATAGAGGTCTCCCTTTCCTGATTTCTTTTTTCTTATAGCCTCTTCCCGAAGCTGGGAGAGCCTCCTCCTGAGGTCTGCTCTGAGTTTGTCGGTGCCTTTGTGTTTTGGTACCGTGGAGATCAACTCTTCAAGGGCTGCGATCTTCTCTTGAGGAGATGCTGCCTGTTTAAGCCTCTTTTCGGCCTCGTAATATTCTGGTGGCAGATTAGCCGGCATACTAAAACAACCTTTCCTTTTTGCCAATTTCAATAATTGTTGAGAGGACTTCGCCGGCATTTTCCCTGAACAGAACTGTAGCTAAATGGTCCCACTGAGTATCGGTACGGTTTATGAATATCAGTTTTGCACCTGCCCTGTGAGCTTCCCTCGGGATAGATGCTGCAGGCTCTACCTGAAGTGAAGAACCTATCATTAAAAACAGGTCACAGCTTGAGGCGCACCCAAATGCCTTTATCATTTCTTCTTCAGGCATTGCCTGTCCAAAGGAAATTGTTGCGGGTTTGATAAAACCTTTGCAGGTATCGCATACAGGTGCACGGTCCCCTGCCTCAAGCCTCGCCTGTATATCTTCGATAGACCATAATTTGCCGCAATTCAGGCAGACAGCCTTCCTGTTTGTGCCGTGAAGCTCTATTACATTTGAGTTTCCAGCATCCTGATGAAGACCGTCTATATTCTGCGTTATGAGGCATTTAAGTTTTCCCATTTTTTCAAGGTCGGCAAGGGCTATGTGCGCCTTATTCGGTCTTGCATCTTTCATCTCTCTGAAAAGTTCTTTTTTCATCTGCCAGTACTCAACCCTTGAAGCATGACTCGAAATAAATTCCTGAAAAGTGACGATTCTATAGCGGTCCCATACCCCGCCCGGACTTCTGAAATCAGAGATGCCCGATTCTGTGGATATCCCTGCACCGGTGAAGGCAGTTGCTGACCTGGATTCTTTGAGCAGTTCAATTGCCTGGGTTATCCTTTCATCAAAGAAGGCCATGAAAATATTTTACAAAATCATATCATTAAAAAGGAGTCTAATTTAAGTAATTATTTTTGGTGGGTACAAATCAGAGGTTTTCCTGTAATAACATCCAATACGAAAGATACGATTGAATTAGCACCGTAACAAATACAGAAAGAATATGATAAGATTCTACTTTAGAAGTAGCAACGATTAGTGTGAGGAGATGGGTATTAAGGATTTAAGGTTATTTCACAAATCATAAGGAGGGATCTCATGAAAAAGTCTTTAGGTGCAAAAGCCATGCTGTATCCGACTCCGGTTCTGGTCGTGGGTACTTATGACAGCGGTGGAAAACCCAATGTGATGACTGCTGCGTGGGGAGGGTTATGCTGTTCAAGCCCACCGTGCGTTGCGGTCTCTATCAGAAAGGCCACTTATTCTTACGGTAATATTGTTGAGCGAAAAGCGTTTACTATTAACATTCCTTCTGAGACTTATGTAAAAAAGGTAGATTATTTCGGAATAGTTTCAGGGAGAAATGAGGACAAGTTTTCAACTGCAACGCTTACCGCTGTCAAGAGCGACCTTGTAAATGCACCTTACGTCAAAGAATTCCCTTTTGTTCTGGAGTGCAAGTTGCTCTACACCAATGAAATCGGATTGCACACCCAGTTCATTGGCGAAATAGTAGATATTAAGGCCGATGAATCTGTGCTTGGAGATAATGGTCTACCTGATATTGAAAAGGTAAAACCAATATTATTTGTTCCAGGGAGTCAGATTTATTATGGAGTTGGTCAATATCTTGGAAAAGCATTTTCTATCGGGAAAAAGATGTAAATCTAAGGGATTCTTCAAAACAGTGATGATGTTAATATGAGGTAAAAACAAAAACAGAGGGATTAATGTCCCTCTGTTTAAAATAGCATGAAATGTGACGACTGAATCTTTACTACTTTATGAGTCCTTTTTCTCTGAGATATTCTTCGCTCGGTATCTCAACAGAGCTTGCCCCGCCGCCATAGGAATACATGAGTTTTCCTACATCTATCATCTCTCTTAACGCCTTTTTAACCTCATCTCCAGGTACACTCTCAGCCTCGGATACGCCCTTGATTATATCTTTCTCTTTAAGTTTCTTTTTCCCTTTCGCAGCCTCGCAAAATGCATAAATCTTATTTTTTAATTCTTCCTTCTCCATAGCGTCTTACCTCGTTCTTTTTAGTAGTTAATAATAAAGAGGTTAGTAGTTAAGATTTTTCCTAACTACTAACCTCCGATCCTTAATAAACTACCACTTAAATGTTGATGCTGTTCTCATCGTGTCTCTCATGAATGTGAAGTCATCAATGCACTGGAATGTAAAGTCAATGCCAGTAAGTTTGAAGAACTTCTCCCATCCGATTCTTTCTATCCATTCGCCGATTCTTTCATGCTTTCTTGCATTCTTGGCATATACTTCAACAATGTGCTTGATAGCAGCAACAACCTTAGGCCATCTCGGCGGCTCATTTGAAATATAAGGTATTACAAGCTTTGAGAACTTCGGATTGCTTCTCAAGCTGTTTATCTTTCCGCCGACAACTATTGCCACCCCATCGCGCTCAGGGTTCTTGATGTCAATTGGCGGGCAGACTGTGAAGCAGTTACCGCAGTACATGCATTTCTCTTCGTTGATCTTGATGCTCTTTTTGGCCGGATCCGGGCTTATTGCGCGGGTCGGGCATGACCCGATAACTGTAGGCAGCTCGCACATATTCTTAAAAGTATCGTGGTTTATTACAGGAACCTTTGTATGAACAGCAACAACAGCTATATCAGAACAATGAACAGCGCCGCACATATTAACGCAGCATGCAACGGCAAGCCTGACCTTGTTTGGAAGCTCCTTTGTTGTGAAATAATCATAAAGCTCATCCATCATGGATTTAACCAGACCGGATGCGTCTGTGCATGCGCCATGACAGTGTACCCATCCCTGTGTATGAACAACGTTTGTTATCCTTGGACCGATACCGCCAATGGTATATTTTTTGCTCTTTAATTCTTTCATTAAAGGCTCAAGCTGCTTTTCTTCCGATACAAGGAATTCCACGTTGTTCCTTGTTGTGAAGCGAACATATCCACCGCAGTACTTATCAGCGACATCCGCTATTTCCCGGATTGTGTCTGTAGACAGAATTCTCGGAGATGCGCATCTCACTGTCCATAGCTTGTCTCCGCTTTCAGCCACATGAACCATCGAACCGGGTGTAATTACCTCGTGGTATTTCCACTTGCCGTAATTCTTCTGGATTACAGGCGGCAAAAACTGTTTATAATGAGGCGGCCCTACGTCTGTTTTTCTCTGTGGTAATGCCATTTTATCCTCCTTATTTTAATTTATTTAAAATTTGTATTTCCCTGTTTTCTTTTCTTCTGCTTCTTTTGCCTTAAACCCTTCAATATCCGCATCGGTGTAAAACATGAACGGGTCTTTTCTCGGTTCCTTGATCTGCTGCGGCTGAGGCGGCACCCCGATAGCCTCGAGGAATGACCTCATGCCTTTTATCTCGATAACCTCACCGATTCTCTCTCTTGGTTTGCCGTTCTCATCCCACCAATCCCAGATTTTGCGGATTAATTCTTTCAATTCCGTATATGGCGGTTCAAGTTTAATGAATGGGACTATAACCCATGAAAGCAATGACCCGACAACGATCGGGGCCTTACTTCCCATGCAAAGAGTTGCTCCCCTTTCACCGCTCGGTCTTAAAGCCTTTGTCATCCTTGTTATGCAGTGCATGCACCTGTTACACTCTGCATTATTTATCTTAAGCTCTTTGCCATCATAGCTCATGCACTGGGTCGGGCACATGTTAACGACTTCGGCATTTATGTCCATTTTTTTGGCATAATTTTTAACTTCTGCCTGGTCAATCTTTATATCGCCCTTCCATGTACCAATTATGGAAAGGTCTGCACGGGCGAGAGCAGCCACACAGTCACAAGCACAGCCTGATGACTTTATTTTGAATTTATAAGAAAATGTCGGCCTGTGAAGTTCATCCTGAAATTCCTGTGTAAGCGCATAGGTAAGATCAAGGGTATCATAATTCGACCACTCACAGCGGCCTGGTCCAACGCAGCAACTCGGTGTCCTCAAAGCTGAACCTGAACCGCCGAGGTCCCATCCGCGTGAAGAATACTCTGCAAATATCGGTTCAAGGGCTTCTGTCTTTGTGCCGAGGAGCACAAGGTCACCTGTTGAACCATGCACGTTTGTCAACCCGCTTCCATACTTATCCCAGATATCACAAATCTCTCTTAATGCCTTGGAGTTGTAAAAAAATCCGCTTGGCTGGTTAATTCTCACAGTATGAAAATGAGCTACTCCAGGGAACTCGTCACCGATTTCAGAGTATCTGCCGATAACTCCGCCTCCGTATCCAAGAACACCAACTATCCCGCCGTGTTTCCAGTAACCCCTTTTAGTACTGTAACACTTCTCGAGATGGCCCAGCGCATCATTTGCCATCTCATTGTTTTTGGCAGCCTTCTTCATCTCAGTGACAAAGCTCGGCCACGGACCTTTTTCCAGATCATCAATCAACGGCGTATTGTACTTCTTGCCAGCCATAAAGTCCTCCTTTTAGTTATTGATTTAAAGAAAAAATCTTTCTTTATTTTGTTGTGAACTTAAAGTAAGCAGTAAAGACTAATATACTGCCTGCATAATGGTCAAATAAAAAAATTTAATCTATAAATCACAATTATTTATCAATCTATAAATCACAATTTTTAGCTATAAGACTAAACAACCTTCTTAATGTAATAAAAAAACTTCCCGCTTTCTTCCCGCATCTCAATGAGCTCGTTTCCTGTTCGCTTTAAAAGGGCAGGGATATCTGCCTTTGTACCGGCATCTGTTGCTTCCACAAAAAGTATCTGTCCAATTTCCATAGAGTCGAGAGCTTTTTTAGTTTTTATGAGAGGCATCGGACAGTTGAGTCCCTTACAGTCAAGGGTTACATCGGGTTTTATATCAGACATCTTACACCTCCATTTGGGGCAGGTTAGTTGGTGTTAAACTATACTTCTTTAAAAGAAAAATTGTCAAGGGCAGAGATTATAGGGGGCTAAGGGGGGTGTTTGTCGGAATATCGGTAAAATAAATCTGTTTAAATGCTATCTCCTGTCTCGAAAAAATTAAAAAGGGGATTATTGACTAAAAAATCTTATAGCCTCTTTGACCTTCTCCAAGTCTACCTGTGTATTCAGGCATGGGCCGAATGGACGTTCATTTGGGATGCCTAATACAGGGAGGGGGTAGGTATCCACGATTCCGCTACTCAGGTCTCTCTCGCATGCAACGGCAACTACCACTTCAGGTTCTATATCCTTCACAATCCGTCTTGCAAGTGTTCCGCCTGTTGCAACAGAGAGGTTTAGTTCGTTTTCATCTGCAATCTGTATGAGGTCCTTTATCTCGCATCTTCCACACCCTTCACAGTTGTAAATATTATGTGTAAGCCTGATAGTGCATTCATCTATCTGGAGGCAGTGCGGTAACAATAACAGTATCTTCTTTGTCTTCAGATTTTCAGCTCGGACAAGCTTATTGTTAAGGTTTATAACAAACCTCTGCATCTGCTCTTTTTTATCTTTTTTGAAAGAACCGACAATCATAAGGACAGGGTAAAGAACCCTCAATACCATTCCTCTAAGCCATCTATATTTCATCAAAATATGTACCTTCTCTTATATTTCTACCTTGAAGAAATGCCTTTGCTGACATTATTTTTTTGCCTTCGGGTTGAAGCTCGATAACAGAAAGAAGTCCATTGCCTGTGCCGACAAAAAATTCATCCTTCTGAATTTTTTCTATTCTGCCAGGCTCCCCCGAGCCCTCAATCGCCGTTACCTTGATAAGTTTAACCCGTTCTTTATCTAAATAACAATAAGCACCCGGCCATGGATGCATGCCCCGCACAAAATTAAATAGTTCAATAGCTGTCTTCGACCAACTTGCTCTTCCATCTTCTTTCCTGATAACAGGTGCATAAGTTGCTTCGCCTGCCTGAGGTTTCGGTTTTATTGAGCCATCCTTTATCCCTTCCATTGTTTTAAGCAACAGGGATGCACCGAGTTCAGATAGTTTTCTGTTCAGGGTTTCTGTTGTATCTTCATTGCTTATCCCGAGTTCTTCCTGCAGCAGGATATCACCTGTATCAAGCCCTTGATCCATCAGCATTGTTGTGACGCCTGTGATTTTTTCTCCGTTTATTATTGCCCATGGAATCGGTGCAGCCCCTCTATATTTGGGAAGAAGCGAGGCATGGACATTTATGCAACCATATTTAGGAAGCTTTAGAATATTCTCAGGGAGTATTCTGCCATATGCAACAACAACTATAAGCTCAGGGTTAATAGATGAAAGCTTATCTAAAAAAGCCGTATCTTTCATGCTTGCAGGCTGCAGAATGTGTAAGCCCTTACTTATCGCAAGTTCTTTAACAGGAGATTGGGAGAGTATGTGGCCCCTTCCTTTCTTTTTATCAGGTTGTGTTACAACCTCTACTATTTCTTCTCCTGTCTGAATAAGTGCGTTGAGTGATGGAACGGCAAATAAAGGCGTGCCAAAGAAGACTATACGCATTAGCTACCAAGCAAAGTTGCTTTTTTATACCGCTTTTTAAAAAATTCTCTCTTAATAGGGCTTATTCTGTCAATTA
>JAKALU010000059.1 GCA_021824065.1 Nitrospirota bacterium | reverse complement strand
TTGATTGTATTCCTTAAATAACATGTGCTGCCTCCTTTAAACGGTTATAAAATACTAAGCAGATTTTATGCCATCATTTTGGGACAGCCTCACCCATCCTGATTTAATGTTATTAAATATTAGTTGTTGTGTCAACAAAAAATAATGACAACACAAAAAATAATGGCCCTCTTTTTACTTATCCCTGTAGGTAATAGCTTTTTCTGTTCAACGATATTTTTGGTAAAAAACATAGCTCCACTTTTCAGATTCTCTCAATAATAACCTTACCCCTCAAATCCCTCCTGTTTGAAATGCCAGTCGAGGGCGAGGCTTTTCCCAATCCCGAGCCGCCGCATTACGACAAAGCTCGTGCAGTCAGTGAAACTGTACTCCTTGTCCTTTCGCTCGACAAAAAGCTTCCAGGCATCAGCTTCGTCATTCTGCGTTACCCAGATGTTTCAATCTGATGTATAATTCCATCATGAACCTTTACCTTATCGACGGGAACTCTTACGTCTACCGCGCGTTCTATGCGATTAAGGGGCTGACCAACTCAAAGGGCTTCCCTACAAACGCGATCTATGGATTTACGAACACGCTCCTTAAGATAATAAGGGAAAAGAAGCCTGATGGTGTCATTGTTTCATTTGATTCGCCTGAACTGACTGAGAGACACAGGATTTTTAAAGATTATAAGGCGCAGAGGCCTGAGACACCGAATGAGCTTGTTCAGCAACTTCCACACATAAGGGAGATGATTAAGGCATTCAACATCATGATATTTGAAGTCCCAGGATATGAGGCAGATGACCTTCTTGGAACGATTGCAAAGGAATCAGCAAAAAAAGGAATGGATGTTTTTATTGTGACTGCTGACAAGGATATGCTCCAGCTTGTAAATGATAAAGTAAAAATATATGACCCTGTGAAGGACAGAATCCTGGATGAAGATTTTGTAAAAGAAAAATTCGGGGTTGGTCCAGAGAAAGTTACGGAGTTCATGGCATTGACAGGAGACGCTGTTGATAATATCCCCGGCATAAAAGGGATTGGTGAGAAAACAGCAAAGGAGCTGCTGACAACTTTTAAGAGTCTTGATGAAGTCCTTAATCATCCTGAGAAGATAAAAAAGGAAAAACTCAGGAGCCTTATCACCGAGAAGGCAGACCTTGCGAGGCTTAGTCAGAAACTCGCAACAATAGATATCGCTGTGCCAATTGATTTTGATATAAAAGAGTTCGGATTAAAAGAACCTGACTGGCTTAAGCTTCTGTCATTATTCAAGGAATTTGAATTCAGCAGTTTTATGAAGCTGATACCATCGGGAGTATCTGCAGAGAGAAACTATGAGACAGTGCTTTCTGTTGATGAGCTGAAAGATATAGCGTCATCCATTAAGGAAGATTTCGCCTTTGACATAGAAGCAACAGGAAAAAATCCGCTTGTTGACAGCATCGTGGGATTTTCAGTGAGCCTTGATAAGGAATCAGGGTATTATATACCACTCTGCCATTCATATTTAGGAGTCCCCGCACAAATTAATAAAGCCGATGCATTTAAAGTATTCGCTCCTTTTTTTGAGAACTCCGATATAGCAAAGATAGGCCATAACCTGAAATATGACACGATGATGCTGAGGCAGGAGGGCATTAATACAGAAGGCACACTCTATGACACGATGATTGCCTCATATCTCATAAATCCGAATAAACCCAATCACAGTCTTATAGAGGTTGCATTCGAGTACCTCTCCTACAGGAAAAAGACCTTTGCAGAGGTTCTGAATAAAAGGAATTCATTCGCAGGTGTGCCTGTTGAGGAGGCAACTGCTTATTCAGCAGAAGACGCTGCGCTTGCATTCGAGCTTAAAGAGGTTTTATTTAATATTTTAAAAGAAAACAATCTCGAAAAAATATATTTTGAGCTTGAGATGCCTCTGATACATGTGCTTTCAGATATGGAAGAGGCAGGGGTAAAGATAGATGTGGATAAACTCAATGATATCTCGAAGGAACTGTCAAGAGAGCTTGATTCTATTCAGAGGAGGATATATTTTCTTTCCGGAGAGGAATTTAATATAAACTCACCAAAGCAGCTTGCCAGGGTTTTATTCCATAGTCTTGGACTTAAGCCGGGGAGAAAGACAAAGACAGGATTTTCAACAGATGTCGGCGTGCTCGAGGAGCTTGCAATAACACATGAGCTGCCGCGGGAGATACTCAACTGGAGAAGCCTTAGCAAGCTTAAGACAACATATGTAGATGTCCTGCCGGAACTTGTAAATCCAAAAACAGGACGCATTCACACTTCATTTAATCAGACCGCAACTGCAACAGGAAGATTAAGCAGCAGCGAACCGAATCTTCAGAATATACCGATCAAAGGAGAATGGGGGCAAAGGATAAGGGAAACCTTTATCCCGGAAAAAGGGAACTTTTTGCTTTCTGCTGATTATTCGCAGGTCGAGCTCAGGATACTTGCCCATCTGAGCAAAGACGAGGTATTGATTGATGCATTTAGAAGTGGGGTTGATGTGCATACAAAGACAGCCTCGGAGATATTTGGCGTTCCAACCGATAAGGTCACCACCGGGATGCGGAGGACCGCAAAGACAGTGAATTTTGGAGTTATCTACGGTATATCACCGTTCGGTTTGTCAGAGACCCTTTCTATATCAAGGGATGAGGCAAAAAATTATATAGAAAAATATTTTGAAAGACATCCGGGAGTTAAAAAATATATAGAAACAGTTTTGAATGATGTCAGACAGAAGGGTTATGCAGAAACATTATCAGGCAGGCGCAGACCAATAACAGAACTCCGAAGTCAGAACTCAAATATAAAGGCACAGGGCGAAAGACTGGCTGTAAATTCGCCAATACAAGGCGCTGCCGCAGACATAATAAAGGGTGCAATGATAAATATATGGAAGAGACTAAAACAAGAACGGCTGAGCGCAAAGATGATACTTCAGGTTCATGATGAGCTTTTACTTGAGGTCCCAGAATCGGAACTGGAGGTTGTCAAAGATCTTCTGAAAAAAGAGATGGAGGGTGTGGTAAAACTTGAAGTTCCTCTAAGGGTTGATATAGGCTATGGGGGAAACTGGGCAGAGGCACATTGAAATTTTTAAAATTTCTGTTAAAATTGACTTTAAAAGGAGGGAGGTATGAAAAAAAGGGAGATTAAAGCTAAAAAGTCAGTTAAGACAGGGGGCAAAAAAACAGCAAAAAAACCAGTTAAAGAGAAAGAAGTAAAAACAAAGAAAAAAACAACGGTTAAAAAACAGGCAGAGACAAAAAAAGAAGTAAAGAAACCAGTTAAAAAACCTGCAACAAAAAAACCTGAAAAAAAGGTTAAAGAAAAAGCAAAAAAGATAACTCCAAAAAAGAAAATAACCAAAGCCCCAAAGATAGAGAAAGTTAGTAAAAAAGAACCCAAGAAAGTTGCACTGCCAAAAAAGAAATTGGCAAGAATGCCGGTCAGAACTATAAAAGCGATAGAAAAAAGGGCTGAAACTCCAATAGCAAAACCAGCAGAACCTGGTAAAAAATATCCGGTTGCAGCAAGAAAAATACTGTCCGCTGAATACGGAGAAGATAGGATTACTTTAATGACTGTTGACCCGTGGAAACTCTTTGCATATTGGGAAGTGAGGGAAAATACTCTCGCAAAGGTAAAAGGCACACTTGTTTTGAGGGTTTATGATGTAACCGGTATTGATTTTGACGATAAAAATGCAAATATTGTCTTTGATATCGCAGCTCATGAGAGGGTTGGAGATAGCTATATAGGTGTAGGACCTGAGAGAGAGTTTATCGTTGATATCGGCTCTGTCTCGATGGAAGGAGATTTTATTACAATAGCAAGGTCAAATAAAGTATCTACACCACCATTAAAAGTTGCTAAAGAAGAAGGTGTTTTGCCTCAGGAGATGTACGAAGCAGGTCATGTAGTAGGTTATTTTTAGCCAAATCTTCTATTGCGAGGGGGTAGCACTAACAGAAGTGTGAATAGAAATTCGGCAGGGCATTTTGACAAGATGGTTTCCTTCCCTGCGGTTAGTTTATTTCTTAGGTTAAAAAAACTATCTCCATCCTGTTTTATTATCTCTTTTTGTGCATTTTGATATTTTGTGTTACATTTTCTATTACTACCGGTGGAATATGATAAACAGGTATAACTTTTGCTATATCTAATTAAGGATGGGTAAGCTCAATTTCCTAAGAATCATAGTGTTCTTATCTATTGCAGCAGTAGTAATGTTGCCATTATATACTGTCCTCTTTATGTACCCGCCGTTTACCGAATTGATAATTGAGGATACTGAAAAAGAAGCTGTGCGTATTGCTGCACATATATCGTCATTGCTGCCAGAAAAGACCGAATTCAAAAAAGATTCTCTCCCGGTTAATTTCATAAACTATATCAGAAAAATACAGAAAGACTTCTCTTTAATGAAAGTAAAAGTCTTTTCAGCAACAGGAGAGGTTGTATACTCTACAGAACCCAAGGAAATAGGGGATATAAATAAGAAAAGATATTTCCACGAAATTGTAGCTAAAGGCAATACTTATACAATGGTTGTGGAAAAAAACACTAAATCCCTTGAGGCTCAGACAGTAACTGCTGATGTCGTGGAAACTTACTTGCCGATAATAAAGGGCAATAGGGTCATCGGAGCTCTTGAAGTTTATTTCGACATCACAAACAGGAAAGAAAAACTTGATAAATTAATATCTCGTTCTTCTGTCACGCTGTTTACTGTGGCAGTAGGCCTTCTGATCGCAGTTATTATAAGTTCATTCAAGGCCAGAAGAACTATCTCCGAGCGCAATCAAGCAGAGGAGGCACTCAGGGAGAGCGAAGAGAGATTACGGACAATTACAAACACGGCAAAAGATGCCATTGTTATGATAGATAATCAGGGGAATATTTCATTCTGGAATCATGCCGCAGAAAAGATTTTTGGTTATACAAACCATGAGGCCGCAGGTAAAGAGCTTCACGTATTTCTCGGCCCTAAGAAATATCATGAAACTTATAGGGAAGGATTTAAACGGTTTAAAGAAACAGGAGAAGGCCCCGTAGTTGGAAAGACCATCGAACTGAAGGCTGTTAGAAAGGATGGATCAGAGTTCCCGATTGAACTTTCATTGTCAGCGATCCAGATCAAAGGCAAATGGCATGCTACCGGAATAATCCGGGACATTACCGAACGTAAAGGGGTGGAAGAGGAATTAAAGAGGCACCGTGAACACCTCACGGACTTGGTAAATGAGAGATCCGCCGAACTAATAGCTGCCAATGAGCACCTTCAACAGGAAATCACTGACCGCATGCGTACCGAGGAAGCATTGCATAAGTCAGAGAAATTTCTAAGTACAATATTTGAGAGCATTTATGATCCATTCAGCATTATTGACCGGGACTACAGAATAATAAAGGCTAATACGGCATATGCACAAATGAGGGACAAACTTGTCAAAGATCTGGTTGGTAAAAGGTGTTATGAGATTTTACAGGGTAGAGACAGTGTATGCGATGCCTGCGTGGTGGAAAAGACTTTTAAATCAGCAGACCCTTGTGCAAAGGATAAACTTTTGACTTTTCCTGATGGGTTAAATGTCTGGGTAGAAATTTATACCTACCCGATCTTTGATGAAAATGGGACAGTATCGTATGTTATCGAATATACAAGAGACATCACTGACCGTAAGAAAGCAGAAAAAGAAAAAAAGCAATTAATAGAAAAGTTGGAATATTTATCAAAAACAGATAGCCTTACCGGGTTATTAAATAGAAGGGCGCTTATTGATAGACTCGAGTATGAGATTGACAGGACTAAAAGATATGGTGCCGAATTATCTCTTATACTCTGTGATATGGATTATTTTAAGGAAATAAATGACACCCACGGTCATGCCATTGGAGACAAAGTTCTGCAGATTGTTTCAGAAACTATCAGCGGGTCGCTAAGGGCAACCGATGTAGCCGGAAGGTACGGAGGCGATGAATTTATGGTGATATTGCCTGAGACAGCGCTAACGGGCGCTGAAAATCTCGCGGAAAGAATCCGTTCTTCAGTCGAAAGCGTTGATTTCCAAATCGCAGATGAGAAATGGGTCAGGACGTCTTTGAGTCTGGGTGTTACATGTTTTAACACAGCAACAGAAGATATTAATACTTTAATAAAGCGTGCTGACGTTGCTTTATATGCTTCGAAACGAGATGGTAGAAATAAAGTTCGCGTGATTGACATATAAAAGGGTGGTGTTAATCTAAAAATTTCTTGACTGATAGACTGAACAGTAATTAACATTATAAGTCTCGATTAAGACCCTGGTCTGCACTCAAAGGGAGTAAAATGGAGGTAGGTTTATGTTTTGGAGTTTTTCGTTTCAAATGCTGCCTGATGAAGAGATTATCGAAGATTCCACCCAAAAACAACTTGCAGGGTTAAAACCTGCTTATTCAGTTTTCCTTACAAACAAAAGAGCTATATTCCGCTTTGATGGCTTTGGAAGTTCTTTAACACAATCATTCTTTTATAATGAGATTATTGATGTTAAGCCATGCAAAAGGCTCTTTGTGGATTATCTTCACGTGAAGACAAAAAAGAAAGATTTTTTCCTGAATACCGCCAATGCAGATTATTGGTCAAATAAGATACTGAGCATAAAAGGAAACTTAAAGGAATCCCCTGAGGACTCAAGACAGATGAGGCCCGTCTCACCCGAAAGGGAAAAAAGAGAACTCCTTGATATGATAACTGCTCTAAGAAATAATTCTCTGCTGTCCGATAAAGAATTCGAAGAGAAAATACACCTCCTCGACTCAATGAAATTCTAAGATGGCTAACGCCCAGGACAAGAGGCTGAGACAACTACAAACGCTCATCGAAATGACCGCCCTTATTAATTCAACTCTCGATACACGCGAAATAAGAAGGCGTGCAATAGAGGCTGCCACACGACTGCTTGATGCAGAGGCAGGAAGCCTGTTGCTCATAGACCAGAAGACAGGAGACCTATTTTTCGAAGTGGCTATCGGGACAAAGAGCGCCAAACTCAAAGAGATCCGACTGAAAATGGGGCAGGGCATATCAGGATGGGTAGCTGAACACGGAGAGCCTGTCATCATCCATGATGTCACCTCTGACCCCAGGTTTTTTAAAGGCGCTGATAAAAAAACCAAGTTCGCCTCAAAAAATATGGTATGCGTTCCTGTAAGGACAAGAAAAAAGATAGTCGGTGTGCTTGAAGCTGTTAATAAGAAAAGTGGCAAGTTTAAACCCGATGATATGGAAGTCCTCTCTGCCCTCGCAAATCAGGTGGCAGTAGCAATAGAGAATGCACGACTGTATGAAGAGGCTATAACAGACAGCCTTACAGGATTGTATCACCATAAGTATTTTGAGTTAAGGCTAAGAGAAGAATTAGAGAAAGCTAAGAGATATAAACATCCTGTCAGTTTGCTAATGTTAGACATAGACCATTTTAAAAAGGTAAATGACAAATATGGGCATCTTTTAGGTGACAGGGTGTTAGAGGGACTTGCCCTGGCATTGAGAAAAAGCATTAGACTGGGGGATATTATAAGCAGATACGGCGGGGAGGAATTTACAATAATACTGCCTCATACCAATAAAAAAAATGCTCAAAACGCAGGGGAGAGATTAAGAGTGACAATAGAGAAGATGAAGTTCGATGGGATTAGAATAACAATCAGCATTGGAATAGGATATTTTGATGGCAAAAAAATGGATTTTGATTATAAAGAGCTAATAAGCTATGCAGACAGGTCACTATACTATGCAAAACAGCATGGAAGGAATAGAGTCGAGTTTGTAATGTGATATCTAAACCAGACAGAACATGGTATTTGAGCGGTTTTATTTTGCCGATATTCAGACAGCATGTATACTAATAAATAAAGAGGCAAAATACCTCGGAGGTTGAAGACCGAGAATGAGCGAGAATACTATGTTCTGTCTATGTTTGAGAAAATTCATGAATAGAATGGACTAAGTTTTTCTTCAAGCTATACCCCTTGATTCTAAAATTATTTGGAAGTAAACTTCTCTTATGCTGAGTCCTCTTTTCAATCCAAAATCAATTGCTGTAATCGGTGCCTCGCGCGACCCTAAGAAAGTAGGATATGCTGTCTTGAACAATCTGATAAGGTTTAATTACAAGGGCCAGCTTTATCCGATAAATCCTTCTGCTGAAGAAATACTTGGAATCAAGGCTTTTTCAAAACTGTCAGAGGTTGGGGAGGGAATTAACCTTGCAGTCATAGCAGTCCCTGCTCGTTTTGTACCTGATACATTAATTGATTGTGCAAATGCTGGAATCAATGCAGCAGTTATAATCAGTGCTGGATTTAAAGAGGCAGGGCCTGAGGGAGTAAAGCTCGAAGAGAAAATCAAAGAAATAAGCAAAGAGCGCAATATCAGGATGCTCGGCCCGAACTGTCTCGGTGTCATAAACACATATAATAATATGAATGCAACATTTGCTGCGGGGATGCTTCCTCAGGGAAGACTCGCATTCTTCTCACAATCAGGAGCGCTTGGGATTGCTATACTTGACTGGGCAATAGGGAATAAAATCGGGTTTTCAAAATTCATAAGCCTCGGGAATAAAACAGACCTTAATGAGACAGATTTCATCGAGTATTTTATCAATGACCCTGAAACAGATATCATACTCGGATACATAGAAGATGTTGTTGATGGCAAGAGATTCTTGAGCATTGCTAAAAAGGTTACAAAGACAAAACCAATAATCCTATTAAAGTCAGGCGGCACAGAGGCAGGCGCGCGCGCAGCATCTTCGCACACAGGCGCTCTGGCAGGCTCGGAGAATGCATTTAATGCAGCCTTTAAGCAGACAGGGATTATAAGGGCAGGTGGAATTCAAGACCTCTTTGACACAGCCCTTGCATTTTCAGAGAAAAAACTTCCAGCAGGAAACAGGCTTCTTATTGTCACAAATGCAGGCGGCCCAGGGATAATCGCAGCTGACACAGCTGAAAAACTTGGACTCAAGTTGCCTCAGATGACAAAAGATTCGATAGACGCCATAGCGCCGCTTTTACCCAAAAATGCCTCCCTTTATAATCCTGTTGATATTATTGGAGATGCTACATCAGAGAGGTATGCAGCTGTATTAAACAGGGCTGTAAACGACCCTAATGTTGATGGAATTATTGTTATCCTTACGCCTCAGGCAATGGTGGATGTGGAAAACACTGCGGATATAATCATTAATACATCAAAGACAACAGGCAAGCCTATAATATCGTCTTTCATGGGAGAGATGAGGGTGAGGGAATCAGCAGACAAACTGAAACAAAATCTTATAGCGAATTTTTCCTATCCTGAGGCAGCAGTGAATGCATTCAAAAGACTAAGCGACTATAATTCATGGAAGAATATCGAGGAGGAGCAGGTTCAATCTTATTCCTCAAATAAAGGCGATGTAAAGGTTCATATTGACAGCCTGATGCGGAGAGGGATATTTCAGATCGGCGAAGATGACGCAATGAAGATCCTTTCGCAGTATGGATTCGGATTTCCTGAGAGGGCTCTTGCAAGGGCGTCAAAAGAGGCAGCTTCTATAGCATCAAAGATAGGATTTCCTGTTGTAATGAAGATTTCATCTCCTGACATACTCCATAAAACAGATGTTGGCGGGGTTAAACTCAGGATAAACTCCAAGGGAGAGGCAGAAGACGCATTCATCGAGATAACATCAAATGTAAGAAGGCTTATGCCCGAGGCATTTATAAACGGGGTAATGATTTATGAGATGGTCAAACCAGGCAAAGAAGTGATACTCGGTGTCACATTTGACCGGACATTCGGTCACATGATTATGTTTGGTTTGGGCGGAATATATGTCGAGGTATTAAAGGATGTATCATTCAGGATAGTGCCTGTATCTCGCAGGGAGGCTGTATCCATGGTGAGCGAGATAAAGACCAATGCACTCTTAAAAGGTGCGCGAGGTGAGAGGCCTGTGGATATTGATTCAATAGTTGAGGGGATATTAAGGCTTTCAAGTTTCATAACGGATTTCCCTGTAGTGCGCGAGCTTGATATAAATCCATTGGTGGTTATGGAAAAGGGAGCAGTGGCATTGGATGCAAGGATTATATTTGAGAGGGAATAGGATAATGAACAGAAAGGAGAATATAGCATTTTCGCTCATTCTCGTTCCGATCCCGAAAGCTTTCGGGACGGAACTCCGAGGCTTTGCCCGCTTTTACAACCTGATTTTTTACTGCGGAATTGCGGGCAAAAAAACCGCTCAAATACTATATCCTCTTTTCTGTTCATGAAAGGTTATTTAAATGAAAACCAAGGAGGACACATGATTCCAATATTCATAGCATCAACTAAAAGTTATTCAGGGAAGACTTTCATTGCGCTTGGTCTTGCCATGAAGCTTATGGAGCAGGGATATAAGGTCGGTTATATAAAACCCGTCGGCAAGACACCTGTAAAGAAAGGCAGGGATGTATTTGATGCTGATGCGGTTTTTATAAAAGAGGTTCTGTCTTTGCCGGACCCTCTGGATGTTATCTCGCCTTTTGTCATAAGTTATGAAACACAGAATTTAATCTTTCAGGGAAAGGTTAAAGACATTGCGAAACAGATAATGACTGCCTTCAAATCTCTGAAGAGCAAAGACTTTGTAATCATTGGCGGTGCTGCTGACCTTTTTGATGGTGCAATACTTAATATTAATAGCCTGAGCCTTATACAAGATATGAAGGCACATGCACTAATAGTAGAATCATGGGCTGGGGATGCATCTGCGGATTCACTTTTTGGCGCCTCCAGGCTTTTTGAAGAAAGATTTCTGGGAGGAGTTATAAATAAAGTTCCTTCCAATTCAGCAAATCATGTTAAGGATACTATTAAGCCATTTCTTGAGAAAAAAGGAGTCAAGGTATTCGGTGTTTTTCAAAAAGACAGCATCCTTGAATCTTTTACAGTGAGACAGTTGAATGAAATATTAAACGGAAAAGTCCTCTGCTGCGAGGACAGGCTCGATGAGTTTGTTGAAAACTTCTCAATAGGTGCGATGGATGTTGACAGCGCCCTCAGTTATTTCAGGAGAATCCCCAATAAAGCTGTGATCACAGGTGCACACCGCTCTGACATACAGCTTGCTGCTATGGAGACAGCAACAAAATGTATTATTCTCACAGGAGGGCTTTATACAAATGATGTTGTAATCGGTAAAGCACAATCAAAGGGAATCCCTATAATATCAGTAACAGAAGACACATTTACCACAGTTGATAAGATAGAAACAATCATAGGCAAAACCCGCCTGAGAGGAGAGGAGAAGATAAAGCATGCAAAGGGATTATTTGATATGGAATTTGATATGGAGCGGTTTTTGAAAGGGCTGAAATAATAAATTAACAATATTAAGATATGGATAAATACTTACAGAGGTTGAAAGAGATTTACAGAGCCATTGATGAGAGTTATGCAGAGGCCCAGAGGTATTACAGCTTTAGCTGCGAAGGCTGCAATGATAACTGCTGTGTCACAAAGTTCCATCATCATACCATTATAGAAGAGCTTTATCTTGCAGAGGGGCTGAAAAGACTTGATAAAGACCAAATAAAAAATATCATCTCCCGCGCAGAAGATGTGGTAAGAGTTCACAAATCATCTGCAGAAGATGTAAGGGTGCTGTGTCCTTTGAACGAAGATGGCTTATGTCTTCCCTATCCCCACCGCCCAATGATATGCAGGATTCACGGTGTGCCTTATGAACTTTTCAGGAATTTCAAAATGGAATATGGCGACGGATGTTACAGATTCATTACAGCGAAAAATAACATGACAAAGGATTTCAGAATTAACCGCACAGGATTTTATCTTGAGTTAGCACAACTTGAAAGGGAAGTCAGAGAAGCACTTAATTTTACAGGAAAGCATAAAAAGACCACAGCAGAAATGCTTCTGAGTATTTTTTGTAGCAGATAATTATGGAAAAGGCTACAGGGCATATTAATCTCCAGTTAGAGGATATTTTTTGTGCAGGCTGCGCCACTGACATGGAAACTGTTCTGTGCAACGCCGTCGGGATTTTAAAAGCAACAGTCACTTACGCAACAGGTATAATAAACATCGAATATGACCCGGATGAAATCGAAAAAGGCCAAATCCTTTCTATTGTAAGAAAAATGGGATTTAAGACAAGGCTGCTGTAAAACTAAAACCTTGTAACCGGGCAGTATAAACTGCACCCGAGTCCAGAGCTTAAACAATATCAACTAACGATGTATAAGATGAACTCAGAAAGATGGGGGAAGCCTTTCTTTATCCTTCTCAGATTGTAAGTAGCTTTTATATTATTTTGGGTCACGATTTGGTCACAGTGAGAGCAGAGTGCATTTGACCATACGCTTTATAATCCTTTAAAATCAACGTAGCGAGAGTGGCGGAACTGGCAGACGCGCTGGACTTAGGATCCAGTGGGTAACTCCGTGGGGGTTCAACTCCCCCCTCTCGCACCATTAAATGTCATCTCCCCGACTTAAAAAAGGCATAATATTTTCGCTCATTCTCTCTTTTTTTTATTTCACCCTTCTCATCCTATGATTTAATCTTATAGGTTTATAACACACCTTGAAAAATCTCGGGTTGCAGCTATGATATTAATTAAATTAGGTAGAGGCGGTATTTCAATGTTGTTCACATGCAAAAATATAGAAGGATGCTCATAATTTTATTACAAATTCTGTCAGGATAATGCAACTGCAGCCCTTTCTGAATGAATATTGCCAGAACCAAGAAAAGTATAAAGAATGTGTCAGATACAAAATAAAAGAAAAAGGGGGAAAACCACCTCCTAATCTCCTGCCAAATGGAGAGGTATTGAAGATTTAATCTTATTCTTTTTTTATTTTCTCCATATATTCTTCCCACTCTATTGGCAGCATATGCTTTTTCTTGTTGTTGCATGCCTTACACGTAGGTACCACATTTCCTTTTGTGGATTTTCCGCCACGAATGATTGGCACTATGTGGTCCATTGTAAGCTCTTTAGGATTGAATTCCCCGCCACAGAAGTAGCATCTGCCTTCTGAGCATTTTCTCTTCCACCACTGGGATTTTCTGAGTTCACGAGCTTTTGTCCGTTCTCGCTTAATTTCCTCTTCTGTAACGTTGGAAATGAAATTCCCCATATTATCTTCTACTCTCACTCCAGAGCACGCACTGGTTTCTGCCATTCTTTTTTGCATGATAAAGTGCCTGGTCGGCTTTTTCTATGAGATCCTCTTTTTTATAGCTATTACCCGCAGTAGTTGATATTCCAATACTTACAGTCACCTGCAGGTTTTTACTATCAACCGTAAATGTAGTCCCCTTTATTGCCTTTCTGAGCCTCTCCGCCATATTTTTGGCCCCCGTGCTGTCGGTACCGAGAAGTATTGCAGCAAACTCCTCTCCGCCATACCTTGCTGGAATATCTATATTTCTAATTGTGTCTTTAAGTATATTCGCAACTCCCTGCAAAATTTTATCTCCTGCTGGATGTCCGTAAGTGTCATTTACCTTCTTAAAATAATCAATATCCATAAGCAGGAGGGAAAGTGGTTCTGAGAAACGTTCAAGCCTTTTGAACTCAGCCGAGAGTCTTTCCTGAAAATGTCTGTGATTAAACAGCCCTGTGAGCCCATCTGTTGTTGCCATTCGCTCTATCTCTGCATGAAGTCTTGCATTTGCAATGGATATAGATGCTTGAGTTCCGAGAACTTCAAGCAACTCTATCTGGTGCGGGGTAAAGGCATTTATCTTTTCAGAAAGAAAAACAAGCATCCCGATAAGTTCCTTCTCATACACAAGGGGCAGAATAAAAACAGAACTTACATCTTTTATCCTGAATGGCAGGAGAGGCAGATTGTAATTCCGAACGTCTGAGAGATAGAGATGTTCCATGTTCTTAGCCATGTCAAGCAATGTACCTTTCAAGTCGAACGACGTTTTTTCTATATTAAGATTTCCTGTATGCTGCACAACCTCAAAAACATTGCTTTTCTTAAGCAGAAATACAACAGGGGATGAAGTTATTCTATAGCTGCTTTCGATTAATTTCTGTGCAAGGACATCAAACTTTAGAGATGATGCAAGTTTTGCGCTTTCTTCATGCAGCACCCGCAGTCCTACATGGTAGCGATGTATCTGTGAATAAACGCGTTCTCTCTGGAGTATCCGCACAAGTTGTTTTGAGAATAACTGTAGGGTTCTTGCATCAATATCGCCGAATGCTGAGAATCTTGAAGTATCAGCGGCCAAAACCCCGA
Organism: Nitrospirota bacterium; assembly: GCA_021824065.1. Taxonomy (GTDB): domain Bacteria; phylum Nitrospirota; class Thermodesulfovibrionia; order Thermodesulfovibrionales; family UBA1546; genus JAKALU01. The sequence continues at coordinate 38 of JAKALU010000059.1, read as the reverse complement.
GCACAAAAGAGCCATCAATTATAGGTATAGCAATAAAA
>JAKALU010000058.1 GCA_021824065.1 Nitrospirota bacterium | reverse complement strand
TTGCGAATTGAATTAAAAAAAGACCGAGAAAGAGAAAACGGGAACTTTTTATGGAGAAAAACTCAAAGGCAATAAATAACATGCTCGAATTGAAAATCATTTTGGGACAGCCTCACTATTCTCATATTGCTGCTGAAGCATCCCTGGCTGCTATGGAACAGGGCAAATTCTGGGAGATGCATCACATGTTGCTCAAAAAATCTCCCCAGCTCGACAGAAACAGCCTTATAAAATATGCGAAGGAACTCGGTCTAGACTCAAACAAATTTATAGATTCCATTGATAAGATGAAACACTCAAAAATCATAGAACGTGATAAGAAACTCGCTGTTGACATGGACTTATATAATACCCCTACCCTTTTCATCAACGGGAGAAAGGTAATTGGAAACAGGCCATATGAATATTTGAAAAAGATTATAGAGGAGGAACTGAGGAATGTTAAATAAAGAGGCTATCAGCATGTCATTGCAAAGAGTCCCGAAAGGTTTTGCAACGACGCGGCAATCTCTTAATTCTGCCATTCCCGCCTGTCGGGAATCGTTCTTCCGATTCCGAACAAACAGGAAGGATTGCGGACAAGCCGCAATGACAACATGTGTATTCTTTATACTGATTCTTTTTGCGTTTCCGGTGTTTTCATTTGCCGGGCACCTCGAGCCATTTAAATCTGTACCGATTCCCAAACAAAATCCTCAGACCCCTGATAAGATCGAACTTGGGAAAAAACTGTTTTTTGACAGGCGGCTTTCTGGTGACGGCACGATGAGTTGTGCAACCTGCCATATGCCTGAACTTGCGTTCACTGATGGACAGGATATATCACTGAGTTATCCAACAACAAAAAACTGGAGGAACTCCCCAACACTCATAAATGTCGCTTTTCTGAAATTTCTTTTTTATGATGGCAGAGCAACAACCTTAGAAGACCAGGCACTTTTCCCGATGATGTCCGCATTCGAAATGAACCAGAACCTTGATTTTGTAGAAGAAGAGCTACGCGTAGTGCCAGAATATGCCGATGCATTTAAAAAAGTTTTCGGAGGTGATGTTACAAGAGAAAAAATTGCAATGGCTATCGCAGCATTTGAGAGGACACTGGTTTCTGTCAACTCACCCCTTGATAGATATCTCAATGGAGATAAAAAATCGTTATCAGAGAGTGCAAAAAAAGGCCTGGAGATTTTCAAGGGCAAAGGGAGATGCGCTGACTGTCATTATGGAGTAAATTTATCTGATGATAAATTTTATGCCCTGCATGTCCCTGAAAACCCTGTATTAGTGAATGAACCGAGGGTTACCGCAACAATGAGATTTGTAGCAAAGGTTTATCACTATAAGGATTATAAAAACCTGAAAGAAGACCCTGGAAGATATCTTATTACAAAAAACAAAAAAGACTGGAAGGCGTTCAGGACACCTACATTGAGGGACATATCAAAGACCGCTCCATATATGCACAACGGCATCCTCAGCACGCTCGATGAAGTGATTGATTTTTTTGATAAAGGTGGCGGTGCCGGGAATAAGGCGCTTAAACCATTAGGGCTCACTTCCGAAGAAAAAGGATACTTAAAAACATTCCTTGTAGAGGCTTTGACAGGTGAGGATATAGTTATAAAATATCCGGAGGTGCCATAATTATGCCTGTAAATATCGAAGATATTATACAAAACAAACCTCATCTGAAGGATATCCTGAGGCTCTATGAAAAGGTCATTGAGTTTAAAGGATTTGCATCCAATATGGTCAAAAGCCCTGTTAGCCTGGAGGATGTATTCTATCCTTCTGAATTAATAAACCCGATTTTTGAGTCTTTCTCATCCATCTTTGATATGCCAGAAGATAGTTTAACACCCTTAAGAGAGGCAATGAGGCTTGGTCAAATTGACCTCACAAGACTTCCTTTGAACGAGATTCCCGCGTTCTCACTGCCTCACCACGAAGATGAACTCATGACAATTCTTTTCCTCATAAGTAAGCCTTATTTCTTATGGCTAAAGAATTCATACAATCTTAATAATACGTTCTGGCAAGAGGGCAGGTGTCCTGTCTGTAACTCAACACCATCTACGTCATCTATTGATGAAAGTGGAAGAAGGTATCTCTATTGTTCATTCTGTGAAACTACGGGCTATTATAAGCGTATAGGATGTCCCGTATGCCTCAATGATGACCCATCCAAGATAAATATCATTACAGCAGAAGGAGAGGATGGGTTCAGGATTGACACCTGTGATGCGTGCGGCTCGTATCTTAAGACCGTCAACTTTAATCTGCTAAACGATTTAACTCCTGAACTTGCCGACATTATAAGCCTGCATCTGGATATCATCGCTCAGGGTAAAGGCTATAGACGACATTCACCAAATCCCATCGGCATGATAAGAATAGCTTAATTGAGTAATTACCTAAAGTTAAACTGAAGCTTAACCTTCCACCCCTCAAAAGTTTTTCTACCCCAGCAACTGACTGAAAACTTGACAATGCCAAGAATGCTTGATAGATTTTTTGAAGGATGTATGATGACTGTCATCAAAGATAGTTTAGTCTGAATAGAAAGAGAACATGACAATAACTAAGATAAAAAAAGACCATTTAAGACTAATCTTTGATAGGCTCAAGGATTCTTACAAATTAGTCGGCCCCAGGGTTGAAAATGATGTCATAGTCCTTACAGAAATGGACTTTCATGATATCCCTGCAGGTTATAAAGACCTCCATGGGAAGGGCGTCTACAGACTCAGCGGTAACAAAGACTCTAATACATTTTCATTCTCCTTAGGTCCTGATTCGTTCAAAAGATTCCTGAGTCCGCCTGTCAGAGAAATCTTTGCGTTTAAAAAATCAAAAAAAGGCATATCAGCAAATGTTTCATCAAAAGAAGAAAAACCGACTGCATTTATTGGAATGAGGGCATGCGACATATCTGCCCTGAAACTATATGACAAGGTATTTTTAGAAGGGCCTGTTAGAGATACAGGCTATGATTCATTGAAAAGAAATTCTTTAATAATTGCTGTTAACTGTTTATATCCTAATGGTAATTGTTTCTGCGACTCTTTAGGGACAGGGCCGGAAGTAAGAGATGGATTCGATTTAGCTATCACTGAGATTCAAGATTCATTTTTGCTCGAGACAGGATCTTCTAAGGGAAGCGAAATTCTTAACGGACTGACCATTGAGGAGGTCAGTGATAAGGAGATGGATGAAAAGAACTCGAGGACAGAAGATTGTAAAAAGACGATAAAGAGACACATTAAGGTCAATGACCTTCCATGGGTTATTTACAGGAACCCCGAGCATCCACGATGGACAGATGTCGCCAGCCGATGCCTTGCCTGTGGTAACTGTACGCAGGTTTGTCCCACCTGCTTTTGCAATTCAAGCTATGATCGTCTGGAACTATCAGGAATTTCTAAAAAGTCTCGGGAGATTTCAGGCAATAAAGTACGGGCCTGGGATTCATGCTTTTCAAAAAATTTTGCAAGGGTCCACGGGGGTAACTTCAGGCCATCGAGGAGGGCAAGATACAGACACTGGATGACTCATAAATTAGCATACTGGATAGAGCAATTCGGCTCACCTGGGTGTGTAGGCTGCGGAAGATGTATAACGTGGTGTCCTGTGGGAATAGATATCACAGAGGAATTGGAGGCGATAAGGAAGTAGACAGCAGGCAATATGCAGGGAGAACCTATGATAATACGGAGGGATAGTGTACGATAAATCCATACCCTTTGAGGCAAAGATAAGGTGGATTAAAAAAGAGACAAGGGATACAGCCACATATGCCTTTAAGATCACCAGCAGGGAGATCGAAAGGGCATACAGGTTCATACCCGGACAGTTTAATATGCTTTATATGCCTGGCATCGGTGAAGCGGCCATATCCATAAGCTCTGCACCATCTGACCACGATCTCACTCATACAATCAGGGTTGCCGGTGATGTTACCACAGCAATTTCGAGACTGGATACAGGTGATGTATTAGGCATAAGGGGCCCCTTCGGTAATGGCTGGCCCCTCGAGGAGATAGAAGAAAGAGACCTGATGATCATTGCAGGCGGAGTGGGAATTGCACCACTGAGGTCTGTCATAAGACATATTCTCAATGACCGTACAGAACCGAGGCACGTGAAAGGTGTTCGGGGGGGGAAGATTAGTTCACCAGCACGAATAATACTTTATGGGTCAAAAACACCAAAAGATATTATTTTCAGAGACGAGTTTCCAAGATACAGGGATGCCTTTCAAACGTTTCTCACTGTCGATAAGGCAGACCCTGAGGAATACTGGCGAGGTGACATCGGGCTTATAACCGGGATGTGGAATAAGACTTCGTTCAATCCCCTTAATACCGTGGTTTTTATGTGTGGACCAGAGGTGATGATGCAGAGCATGGTAAAAGAGTTAATATTGAAGGGTGTGCCAGGTGAAAAAATATTCATATCCATAGAGAGGAATATGAACTGCGGCATGGGCATATGCGGCCACTGTTTTTTCGGCCCTAAATTTGTGTGTAAAGACGGACCCGTTTTCAGATTCACGGACATCGAGGGGTTCTTAGGGATAAAAGAGATTTAACTATGAAAAGACCGAGAATAGGAGTATTTAAATTTACATCCTGTGATGGCTGTCAGCTATCTATCATGAACCTGGAAGAAAAGTTTTTAGACCTCCTTGAACTCTTTGACATTGCCTATTTTCGTGAAACTACAGACAGACCTCTTACAGGACATTTCGATATTTCCATTGTGGAAGGTTCAATATCCACAGCCTGGCAAAAAAACGATATTGTTGATATCAGAGAAAGGTCGAGATATTTAATCACCATCGGTGCATGCGCTACTGCGGGGGGATTACAGGCATTGAGGAATTGGGGAAGCATTACAGACTATAAAAACTACATCTATCCGTCTCCCGTGATTATCAATGTCCTCTCGACATCAACCCCGATATCAGAACATGTTTATGTTGATTATGAACTCTGGGGATGTCCGATTAATGAAAAAGCCTTTTCAGAAACACTCATCTCCTTCCTTATCGGCAAAAAACCCGGAATCCCAATTTACAGTTTATGCATGGAATGTAAAAGGATGGGGCTCCCTTGCATCCTTGTCTCGAAGTCAGAGCCATGCCTTGGCCCGGTAACAAGGGCAGGCTGTGGCGCCCTCTGTCCATACTTTCAAAAACCCTGCTACGGATGCTTCGGCCCGAAGGAGGATGCAAATATAGAATCCCTTTTAAAACAATTTCAGAATATGGGGTTAACACAAAAGGAATGTATCTTACTTTTGGATAAAATGAATACATACGCCTATAGGAAGGCAAAAATAGAAAGATCGTAATGTTAGTAATAATAACGAAATGAACAAATTTATAAAAATTGATTACCTGCCGAGGGTTGAAGGAGAAGGTGGAATAGCTATCGAGATAAAGGATGGCAGAATAACCAGACTCCATTTTAAGATATTCGAGGCGCCAAGATTTTTTGAATCGTTTCTCAAGGGGAGGTCATACTCAGAGGCGATGGACTTTACCGCAAGGATCTGTGGCATATGCCCTGTGGCATACCAGATGAGTTCAGTCCATGCAATAGAAAAGATTTTCGGCATCGAGATCGAAAAACCCATACATGAATTAAGGAGGCTATTGTATTGCGGGGAATGGATCGAAAGTCATGCTTTACATATATACCTCCTTCAGGGGCCTGATTTCTACGGGATTGAGAGTGCATGGGCAAGCAGACAATACATGCCGATTGCAAAGAAGGGGCTGGGGTTTAAGAAGCTTGGCAACCAGATTATGGCTATACTCGGAGGAAGGGCAGTGCATCCTGTATCAGTAAAGGTCGGTGGTTTTTACAAAACTCCAGAGAGAAAAGCGCTTATCGCAATTCTGCCAGACCTCGAGAGAGCATATGGTGAATCTATAGAGGGGATAAAATGGGCAGCAGGACTGCCGTTCAACAATAATGCATGGGATATGGAATATGTCTCCTTAAGACACGTTGATGAATATCCTATAAATGAAGGGCACGCAGTCTCAAATAAGGGACTTGATAAGTCCATGGATAGATTTCTGGAAGGTATTCAGGAATATCAAGTAGAATATTCAACAGCGCTCCACGCAGGGATAAAAAGGGATACATCGGTGAGCCCTTACCTTGTTGGCCCTATATCAAGACTTAATCTGAATAATGATAAACTGCCATTGGAGATCAAAAACGCCATAAATGAATCAGGCATAGCATTGCCCATAAAAAATACCCAGATGGGTATAATTGCCAGGTCTGTAGAGATGGCATATGCATTCTATGAGGCAATAAGAATAATCAGGGAGTATGAAAAGCCAGACAGCCCCTTTATTGATTTTACGACAAAGGCTGGCGAGGCAATATGGATAACAGAGGCACCGCGCGGCATGCTCATTCACAGGTATGAGATCGATGAGGGCGGACATGTAAAAAGTTGCACCATCGTTCCACCTACATCACAAAACCTCGGTCATATTGAAAGTGACATATTCCATTTCCTGAAAAACAATCTGGATAAGTCCGCAGAGATCATCAAAAAAGAGAGCGAAAAGATTATCAGAAGCTATGATCCGTGCATCTCATGCTCTGTGCATGTTACATACTCTTAAAACCTCAAAAATGCCCCGATGCCCCCGGCATTTGAAAGCTCTTTGTTGTCAGATATAATCTCTACCAATGCGCCATTCTCTACTGCCCTCTGGGCTGCAAGGTCACCAAGATAACTAACTTCTTCCATCTCGCTGTTACAATAAGGGCAAAGAGACACCTTCTGCTTTGTAAGATACCTGCAATGCTTGCAGGCATAGCCGGAATCTTTGAAGTCCTTTATAAATACAAGCTTCATCACCCTTCCCTCCTGAAGAGCATTCAGGACATCCTCTAACCCTATAACTGCATTTTCTCTCTTCATAGCCATTGCTAATAGTTCAGAAACAGTTTTCTTTTGTTTTTTATTCTCAAACTCACTTATTACAGGCTTGACTTTCTCAAATACTTCATTATTGTTTGCAAACATCTCAGCATGAAAAGTTCCCATCACCTTTTCACCGATCACCTTCGGGAGCATCTCTCTGACCCTTGCAACTGCTTCCCCGGAGCCGCCTATTATCACCCTGTTTATTTTTTCTTCTGCTAAAAATGAATCCAGTTTTTTCATAACGTCCTTCAGGTGTAATCCGACATGATAATCTATATGCCTTTCAAATCTATGACCTGAGAGTGAAAACCACCCTCCCCTCTTGTGCTTTCCTGGAATATCAGATGTACGTACCTCGCCATACTCTTCAATCTCGCCGAGATGGACGAGAAACAGGCGGGCAGACTCTTTATCAACGAGAAGCGCTGCATACCTCTGATAGTTGTCGAGTATGCCAAGGAGTGGCTCTATGTACGGGGTCTTGTCAATTATAATTCCGTTTTTTACAGGAACAGCAAGATGATACTCTTTCCAGAACGATTTTTCAGAGGAACTGAGGATCGCAAGGCCCTTTTTAAATTGTCTTTTATTGCTGACAATAAATGACTCGATCTTTTCGAGATCTCCTTTAATCTTTTTAACTACCGCCTTATCAGTCCCTTCCGAGGCGTTCTTGAGCATGTTCTTGAAGTGTATTACATAATCACCCTTTGCGTTGGTCATCGGATTGACATTAAGATAAAGGCTTACAAAATAGCTGCTATTTGCCTGAAGAGTTGCGATCTCTTCTAATTCTTCCCTATTAAGCATTTGTTCCTCCTTCTATGGTTCTGAAGATTTCAAAGACTGATAGAAACAGGGCAAAAACGAGAGGACCCATTATAAGTCCCAACAGTCCGAAGAACTTTATCCCTCCGAGAACTGTTAAGAATATTATAACGGTTGACATTTTCGTCCGTCCACCGATGATTAAAGGCTTCAATATATTATCCACCATGCTTATTACGAATATCCCGATAAGGATAAGGACAACACCCTTCAGATATGCCCCTTCAAATAAAAGGATAAGGCTTGCAGGCACCCAGACAACAGCAGTTCCGAGCATCGGGACAAAAGACATAAGGGCCATTACGCTCCCCCAGAGAACAGGTGAACCAATATTGAGTAAAGCAAAGGCCAGACCACCGAGCATGCCCTGTACTAATGCCACGATCACACCGCCGTAAATAGTCGAAACAATCATATCTTTAATCTGTATTGTAAGCCTGTCCTTCTGTTCTTCTGAGAATGGAAGATAATTTCTGATCTTCTGGAAAAATCCAGGGCCGTCCTTTAAGAGAAAGAATACGGTGAATAGCATAATAATAAAGTTTGCCGCCAAACCTAACAGATTGGTAAAACCCGTTGAAAGTTTGTTGATAATTCCAGTCCCGAACTTTTTGGTATTCTCTATAATAATCTCTTCTGCAGAGGCTCCTTTTAAACCGACATAAGGCTGAATCCTTTCGATGATATTGATTATTCGTTCATCTGACATGATTGTTTTCACGATCTCTATATTTCCTGATTCGGTCTTCCCTATAAAGTCACTCATCTCGGTTACAAGGGCAAAGGAGATATATGAGAATGGCCCGATAATTACGACGATAATCAATGCCACCGTCAGAAGCGATGCGATAGCCTTCAACCTTATATAATTCAGAGTGAATGCATATACAGGATAAAAAACAACACAAAAGACCACTGCCCATATTATCGCAGTTAAAAACGGTTGGAATATCTGATACGTGAGATAACCTAAGAGGACTATTATAAAGAACATCATAAAAAAATAAAATCTATCTGCAGGCATAGGCACTCTCCACAAATATCCTAAAGAGATTAACGGACATGTTGTCATCTGAACGTTCAGGATGCCACTGCACACCTAAAAGGAATGGATAGTTCTCCATGCATATCGCCTCTATAATGCTATCAACAGAGAGGGCAATCGCTTTTAAGTCCTGTCCAAGAACCTTTATTGCCTGGTGATGAGAACTGTTCACATTGAACTCGCCGCTATTAATAAATTTATTATCGCTCACCTTAATAATATGATAGTCCCTTTTATGGTCTATTGCCATAGGTACCTGTGAATTTATGTCCTGGTAAAGGCTTCCCATAAAAGCAACATTGATAAGCTGCATGCCGTAACATATACCCAACACAGGTTTCCTCAATTTAATTATCTCATGTATGATTGCTAATTCAAAGTCGCTCCTGTCTCTGTCTACGATCTTTAAGTTATAATTTACATCTTCGTTATAATAAGATGGGTGGAGGTCATCGCCTCCGGAGATAAGAAGTCCGTCAATCTTTAAGGAAAGATATTCAATATCCTGCGAAGGCACTAATACTAAGGGGCAGGCACCTGCATTCTCAACAGCCTCTGCATACTGTTTATTGAGTTTTAAATAGCTGCTCTCGATGTCTGCTGTTATACCTATAATTGGTCTCAACAGACCCTCAGACTCTCAGTTTCCCGCCTGTCTCTGTTTCAATATATTTTACAATGTTAAGATGCAGATCTTCCACTTCTGCTTCTGTGAGTGTCCTGTGCCTTGACCTGTATCTTATCGTAAATGCAAGACTCTTTTTCCCTTCGGGTATATTTTCCCCCTTGTAAAGGTCAAAGATAGAGACATCTTCTATGAGCTCCGATGGATAGGTCCTTATAAGGTTTTCAACATCCGAAGAAGTGAGTCTATCATCAACAATAATTGCTATGTCGCGCTCAATATACGGGAATTTTGGTATTGGCGAATACTCCAGAGATACGGGAATCATGGAAATCAACTTATCAACATCCATCTCAAAGACAATAATCTCGGGTTTTGGCACCTTCAACCCTAATTTATCCACAACCAGCGGGGAAAGCGCCCCAAGAAAACCAACGCTTGAGCCTGAAACCCGAATATCACATGATTGTCCAGTATGAAGAAATGGCTCCTGAGACGGAGAAAACGTATATCCTCTGATATGCAGGTCATCAAACAACGCCTCTAACATCCCTTTAACAAGATAAAAGGAGTTAGCATCCTCCCGCCATAAAGCAGGCTGTTTTTCCATATAACAAATACCGTCGAGATATGTGATTTCCAATGGAAGTGGTCTTCCTATGTCTTCGAATACTTTGGCTACCTCAAAAATCTTTATAACCTTAATGCCCCTTGAAAAATTATATATAAAATCCTCGATCAGCGAAGGAATAAGTGTTGTCCGGAGCAACGAGTCCTCTTTTCTGAGCGGGTTTCTTATTGTGATAGTCTTACGCCTTCTGTCTTCTGCAGGAATATTGAGAATATCGAGATTATTCTCATTCATAAAGCTATAATTTATTGCTTCGGTGAATCCAGCTTTCCTTATAAGCTCTTTTATCCTCAAAACAGAAATGCGTTTTCGATCTGAATTACCTGCTGAGATGCTGGCCTTTGGAATCGTTGTCTTTATCCTGTGATAACCATAAAGCCTGGCTATCTCTTCAATAATATCTGCCTCTCTTTTCAGGTCGAGCCGGAATGCAGGTGGCTTTACACTAAAAGAATCCTTGCTTATATCCACTTCAATGCCCAGCCTTTTAATTATATTTATCATTTCTGGATTAGGGATGCTGGTTCCTAATATTCTATTGACCTTATCGTATCTCACACTTATAGAGACCTGCTCAAATCTTTTTGGATAAACATCAACCTTTTTATAAATCCTGCCGCCTGCAATCTCTTGCGCTAAGGACGCTGCCCTGTCGAGCGCCTTGCCAAGAAACTCTATATCAGCCCCTCTCTCAAATCTGTAAGATGACTCTGATTTAAGACCTAATGTCCTCGATGTTCTTCTTATTGATATCGGCTCAAAATATGCGCTTTCAAGAAATATGTCTCTGGTGGAATCAGTCACCTCTGTATCAGAACCCCCCATGATACCTGCGATTGCAACAGGGTTTTTTGCATCCCATATAAGGAGTGCGTCAGGGGGCAATTTCCTTTCAACACCGTCAAGGGTAACAATCTCATTACCTTTTCCTGCAATGCCTATCCTTATTGTCTTTTCAGCTAATGTATTGAGGTCAAAGGCATGCAATGGGTGGCCGAGTTCTAAGAGAACATAGTTTGTTATGTCCACAATATTGTTTATAGCTCTTATGCCGCATTTGTTAATCCTGTTCTTAAGCCATTCAGGAGAATGTGATACCTTTACGTCTTTAATAACCCTTCCAGCATATCTATGACATAAACCAGCATCCAGGATCTCTATCTTAAAATCACCATTTAAATCTTCGCCCTTTATCTTATGTTCAGGAGATTTAAGAGGTATGTTCAGCGCTGCAGAAAGCTCTCTTGCGATGCCGAATATGCTGAGACAGTCAGGCCTGTTAGGGGTGACATTCACTTCAAATATGACATCGTTATCGAGCCTTTCCTTTGCTTCGACCTCAAGCCCGATAAGTGTAAGGGTCTCAGCAACCTCTTCAGCGCTAAGGTTGATATTAATAAACTCTTTTAGCCATTCAAATGGAACACGCATGGTATGTATTATATCTTTGCTTACTAATGATTGACAAGGGGAAGTTTGACTGATAAAATTGCGGTGTTAATGAATACTTGTTATTCCCGCTTGTCCCGAACGCTTCCTGGAATGTTTCCGGGATTTAAGAAAGATTCCGGACAAGCCAGAATGACAGGCATAGCCCTGTAGCAAAAACAGAAAAATCATGCGGAGGAATATAAAATGGCAGAAGAACATTCTTTTGATATTGTAAGCAAAGTTGACATGCAGGAGGTATTAAACTCTGTCCAGCAGGCAACAAAAGAGATGAGCCAGAGATTTGATTTTAAAGGGAGCAAAAGCAGTATAGAGCTTAATAGGGATAAGGGCGAGATAACCATTGTTTCCGATGATGAGCATAAACTTAAAAGCGTTATTGATATACTCCAGTCAAAACTTGCCAAGCGAGGCGTTTCTCTTAAATCACTTCAGTATGGAAAGATTGAACCAGCATCAGGAGGCACTGCAAGACAAATCATCACCCTCCAGCAGGGCATATCTCAGGAAAAGGCAAAAGAGATTGTTAAATTACTCAAGGATACAAAACTCAAAGTGCAGGCAGAGATACAGAAAGACCAGCTCAGGGTCAGGGCAAAAAAGATAGATGACCTTCAGGCAGTTATAAAGATACTCCGGGAAAAAGATTTAGGGATACATATGGAGTTTGTGAACTACAGATGATAATTGCCCCTTTTTCTAAAGGGTCAATTAGAGAGTTTCTCTTTTGCATCCGTATACTGAAATCAGTTATTCTAATTCATGGCTGACCAACTGCAAAAACGGGTCAAGGTCTTACATGTCCCATTCAGTTACAGGGGCTTTACTGAAACCCTTTTCAAAACATCAATTGCTGAAGTAGAAGGGAATGACTATTCCGGAATTCTTTACCTTGCCCCTACCCCGAGAAAGATAAGAGAGAGCCAAAAGACTTTCCATAATTTAGCAAAAAATACTTACATCCCTCCTGAGATGATGACGATAAAGCAGTTCTCAAAAAGGCTTTATTCTCTTTATGGAGACAAAACCTTTATACCTAAAACACTTATCCCTATTATTGTCTCAAGGCTCACAGGTGAGAGTATTGGTTTTTCTTCCATAATCAGTGATTTTATTGACGAGATTAAACAATATCGGCCGCATAGAGACATTGAAACTATCCAGAGCGAGTTAAAAGGTATTTTCAAAGACCTCAATGTACCTGAAGAAGGTTCAAAAAGGGCAATGAATGCCATTGAAATCTTCATGGGTTATCAGGAAATTTTGGATAGGCACAATGCTTTAGATGAAAACGACGTCCTGAGAGAATGCCCCGGGCTAATAGAAACGCTTAACTACAGGCCCGATACTCTAATTCTTGATGGTTTTTATGAGATAACGCCAATAGAAGAATTGATATTAAAAGAGCTGATTGAACGGTCGGGCATAATCTTGATTTCAATCCCATATAGCGATAATTTTAGTGTAATAACAGATAGTTATGGTAATTTCATCAAGAATAACTTTAACGTTGATGAGGTTATTATACCTTCTGAAAGAAAATCAATAGACCCATCGTATAGCCCGTATCCTGGTATAGATGAAGAGGTGGAAGGCATTGCAAGACATATTAAAAACCTGTTCATCTCAGGGAAATACAGACATCTGGATAACATAATCCTGACATTCCCAAAACTGCATATTTATTCTGACATCATTCAAAGGGTATTCAGAAGGTACGGCATCCCCTGCACATTTTCTGTATCGAAGCCTGCCGGAAAGACAAGACCATTTCTTGACCTGATAGCAATGCTTGAATCAATATCAGATGACTATCCAAGGCTTCCATTCTCACAATTTCTCTTATCCCCGTATTTTAAAAAGATGCCTGATATATTCAGGAAGTGGGTTCCGCAAATCTCGCTCAATTCAGGGATAATCAAGGGGAAGGACTCATGGCTTAACCTGACAACTGTACTCAGAAGTCAGGAGGCTTCAGCGAGATCAGTCAAACTACCAGCAGTCGAGGATGTCACATCCGAGATTACAAAGAAACTCAAGTGGGTATTTAAAAAACTTGAGCCGCTCGAATCAATTAAAGATACAGGCACATACAAACAATTCTGTGAAACTGTATATAGGATTATTACTGAACTTGATTTCTCCGATGCAGATATTGACCTCAAAGAGCAAATTATTAATATCTTAAAGGGATTGTCCTTTATTGATAATATCATCCTAACCCCACTCAGCTCCTCCCCTCCACACTCAGACGAACCCGTCGAGGCGGAAGTAAAGGGGGATTTGTCATACGGATTGCGTCAATTTATTGACAGCTTGAAACATATCTTGAACATGACAGAGACAGAGGTTGAAGGCTCAGGGGTGCAGGTTGTAGGTTTTTTTGATTTACGGGGAATAGAACCAGAATATCTATACCTTGGAGGATTGAGGGATGGCGACCTCCCCTCAATGCCTGATATAGACCATATTCTTCCTGACAGTGTAAGGACAAAACTCGGCCTTGTTAACATGAAGAAATATCTGTACCTCCAGAAATTTATATTCCAGCGCCTGATAGATTCTTCAAAAAACCTCCACCTTTCTTATCCCGAGATGGAAGCAGATAAGCTTTTTCTCCCTTCGCCCTTTCTTCCATGGAAGGATAAGGCCATAGAGAAAATTCCAGGGATTTTATGCAGAGAAGAGGAGCTCCTCAGGCAGGGGAAGACACCTTTGTCATCGCATATAAAAGAAATTGACAACATCAAAAACTATTTAATCAAAAAACAGTTCGGGGAGAACTCACATATCAGAGTTACTGACATAGACTATTACAGAACGTGCCCGCGAAAATTCTTTATAGAAAAGATACTAAGGCTTGAA
>JAKALU010000057.1 GCA_021824065.1 Nitrospirota bacterium | reverse complement strand
CGGCAGTGCCTTTCCCGGTGTCCAAAAAAAATTTATTCACCGTTTTCGCCCAGAGAGGGTAGTTGAAGGTTGCCGTGATCGTCGGGTTGACGCTCACGCCGGTTGCTCCATCTGATGGCGAGGCGGCTGATAACAGCGGATTTCTTCCCTCTGTCACCTGCGGAACCACTAAACATAACAACAGTAATCCTATCGTTCCTATCGTTACTATCTTCTTCATCTTACTTTCCTCCTTTTTAGATTGAATTGGATTCATCTTAAAATAAAAAAGGCATGATGCCTGAAATTGGCAATCATGCCCGTTAAAATCTATCTACTAAATAGTTTAAGTCTGTCTGTCTGTCTGTGCAGGATTGATGCCTGAGGTTACTTACCCCATATCGCCCCCATCCTTTTAACCCAAAATCTTTTTAAATTCTGCTTCATCTATTCCTGCCTGTCTTAGCATCTCATAAAACAACCATTTTGGAATATCCCTGCCGTGCTTATGACTTATTCTCACCCTTAGAATCGTTCCATTCGAAAGAATCTTTCGCCATGTTTCATGTTTATGGGAACGAATCTTTTCAAAATTCAATTTCTTAAGAACTTTTCTAAATTGTTCATACGTGTACGAGGCCATGTTTTATCTCAATTAACATCCTCAGTTCCCAGTCGGTCTTACAGTTCTTAATTGCTTCTACATAAGGAAGATGATGTGATCTGTTAGGACTATTGGAATAAAGTTGTAAATCCGCTATATATTCGTCTGCATACTCTTTAATAGCCTCAATAATGTCTTCAATTGCTTCATCAGGAGTGTCCATTTCTGTTACAAGGTCTAATTCAGGGCAATAAGCACAATATTTTCCCTCATCAACAGCCAGCAATATCGTAAGAGTCTTTTCCTGGACCATAATTTTCGGTGTTCCCATAAATTTTCCTTTCTTAAACACCAAGGTTCATACTACAAATAGTCTAACTCTCCTTTTCACTACTTTATCAACCCCAATATGACACTGTCAAGAAAACTCTTATAAATAAAATCAATCCTGTTTAACCCTTTTCCATCTCCTGTGAATCCAGAGCCATTCAGAGGGATTTTCTCTTATGTAGGTTTCAATGTAGCTGGAAAATTTTTTTGTATCCTCAAATACAGCATTCTCTTTGTCATCGATGTTTGATAATTCTACTTCCGGATGTATTGTTATTCTGTGTCCATTATCGATTCGATGAATGAATACAGGCAGAACTGACGCCCCTGTTTTTCTTGCTATGAGTGCGGGTATCTTTGTTGTCCATGCACCCCTCCCTAAAAAATCTATTACATAACCTTCATCCGCCAGAACGGCCTGATCCATGAGAATCCCGACGGATCCACCCCGTTTGAACGTATGCAAGATGTTCTTCAATGCTCCCTGTTTATATATTACGCTGTTGCCGTATCTCTGCCGTGTCTTCTCGATAAATTTATTTACATACGGATTATTTATCGGTCTCGCAACTACAGCAATACCTGAAAGCTTTGCAGACCAGGCAATTGCCATGAGTTCCCAGTTTCCGCAGTGGCCTGTTATGAGTAAAACCCCTTTTTCTTTAGCCTTTGCATTATTGAAGTTTTCAATGCCCTCTATCTCTACAGAATCTATTACCCTTTTGCCGAGACCATAATAGATTTTTATGACCTCTACAAATGACCGTCCAAGATTTCTAAGGGTTTCTTTTGCAATTTTTCTGGGTTCTGAGTTCTGGGTTCTGTCTCCTCGACGACTCGCCTGAGGCGAGAGTTCTGACCTTTCGATATTCTCTATGGCAATTCCTCTTCTGCTTCTCCATATATAGAAAAGCAAAAGGCCGAGCAGATCACCGGCCTTAATCGAAAATCTAAATGGCAAGATTGCTATTGGTACGGACAGGACAATAAATAACCCGGCCTCAAGCAGCCATAGCACCTTTTTCATTTATCGTTTTCTTTTTTACTTTTTTCTTTTTCTTCCTCTTCTTTTTCCTTCTTTTCCTTCAAGGATTCTGATATCTCTGTAAGGCGTTTTACAACAAGGTAATTAACAGTGCCTTCAGGGTACATCCCGTCTTCTCTTAACTCACCTGCAGGCATACCTGTCAGTATCTCAAGTCCTTCCTCTACCCTGTCAATAGGATAGATTGTGAACTTGCCTTCTTTAACAGCATCAACTACATCCTTTTTTATCATTAGATGTCTGACATTACGCCCCGGTATTATGACCCCGTGGCTGCCGTCAAGCCCCCTTAACTTGCATAATTCAAAGAAACCTTCTATTTTTTCATTGACACCGCCTATTGGCTGGACTTCTCCGTTCTGGTCCATAGAGCCAGTAATTGCAATGCATTGTTTCAACGGAACACCCGCGATACTGCTCAACAGGGCGTACAGTTCCGCACATGTCGCGCTGTCTCCCTCTATCATCTCATATAGCTGTTCAAACGTAATGGACGCCGATAGACTAATAGGCTTCTTTGTAGCATATTTACTTCCAAGGTAACTTGTTATGATGAACATAGCCTTTTCATGTATCCTGCCACTCATCTTTGCCTCTCGTTCTATGTTTACTACCCCTGCTTTTCCGGCCCAGGACTTTGCCGTTATCCTCGACGGTTTACCGAAACTGTAATCCCCGAGGTCTAAAACAGCAAGCCCATTAATCTGGCCGACTCTTTCTCCTGTGGTATCGACTATTAAAGTCCCTTCTGCAATCATTTCACGGAGCCGCTCTTCTATTCTATTATTCCTGTAAACCCTTTCGTTTATTGCCTTTTCTACATGCTCATTCATAACAACCTTGTTTTTTGCCTTTAAGGCCCAGTAGTGGGACTCATTGATAAGATCGGTAATCTCACTGAATTTTGATGACAGCTTTTCCTGATGTTCAGCAAGCCTTGAGCCATACTCAACAACCTTTGCAACACCTGACCTGTCAAACGGGAGAAGTTTGTCATCCTTGCACTTTGCGGCAATAAAAGATGCATACTTATGGATATTTTCCTCTGTCCTTTCCATCCTGCTGTCAAAGTCTGCCTTGACCTTAAACAATTCTCTGTATTCCTCGTCGAGACTGTAGAGGAGGTAATAAAGATACGGATTACCAACAAGTATAACCTTAACGTCGATAGGTATAGCTGCGGGCTTGAGGGTTGTTGTTGATACCAGCCTGTACTGTTCCCATACGTCCTCAATCTTTATCTCCCTATGCCTGATACCGCGATCCAATGCATCATAAGCAAAAATATTCCTCAAGAGGTCAAGGACATTGATTACGATATAACCGCCGTTTGCCTTGTGCATTGAACCGGCTTTTATCATGGAAAAATCCGTTATTGCAATCCCATACTGTATCTTATGTTCAATCCTTCCAAAGAGGTTGAAATATGTCGGGTTGCTCTCGAAGACAAACGGAGCGCCTTTACAGTCCTTATTATTCACAAGGACGTTCACGGTATATCTTGTGAATGTCGGCTCTGTTTTCGGGGGCTTAAGAAAGGGGATGGCTGGTGGCTGTTCTTCCGTCGTTTTAAAGTCTTCAAGGTGTTCGAGGATATCTTCCTTCCCATCTTCCAGATAATTAGTAATCTTTTCATGGTCACGATATTTACTCTTTAATTCATCTATCAGATGCCCGACCGCAGAAAGTGCAGCCTCTCTCTCGAGTCTGCTGAGGAGGTCTTTTACAAGCTTTTCACCTTCTCTTAAAGTTCTGACAACATCATCAAGTTTTTCCTGTAAGGTCTTACCCAGTTCCTCTATCTTTTTCTTTGTCTTTTCATCGAGGGCGTCAAATTCTTCCTCGTTTAATGGCTCACCTGTTTTTTTAATAGGCACTATCAAAAGGCCGCTGACAGTTTTTCTTATAGAGAACCCCTTTACCTGTGCCTCATCTTCGAGAGTTGAGAAGAGGCCCTTTTGTTTCTTTTGAAATTCATCAAGGATAAGATTTTTCTGTTTATCATACTCCTTTGATTCGAAAACCTTCGGTATCTCAACCCTGAGTATCTTTATGAGTTCATCCATGTCTTTTTGAAAGGTAACAGCCCTGCCGGGTTCGAGTGACACAGCTATTGGCGCATCGGCATCCTTAAAATTATAGACATAACACCAATCAGACGGGACGGGCTCGGTAAGGGACTGCTTTGATAAAATAGACTTGATTGTACTCATTTTGCCAGTTCCGTTTTCTCCGAGTATGAATATATTAAACCCTGAGTTTTCAAGACTTATCCCAAAATCAAGAGCCTTCAGTGCCCTTTCTTGTCCAATTGTCCCTTCAAAAGGCGGCAGTTCGTCTGTTGTGTTGAATTTAAATATATTCAGGTCACAGCATTTATAAAGCTCATTAATGCTTAATTTATCGGGCATCTTTTACCTCCATAACTAAAATTATTCTGGCAGAACAATAAAACATGTAAGAAAAATGTATCATAAAAAAAGAAATTAATAAAGCGGTTAGGCCCTCGGATGATGTGCAAGATACACTTTTTTAATCCTATCGGTCGAGACCTTTGTATATATCTGCGTTGTAGATATATCCGAATGGCCGAGCATCTTCTGAACAGACCTGAGGTCAGCACCGCCTTCAAGCAGATGCGTTGCAAAACAATGTCTCAGTGTATGGGGTGAGAGCTCGATACCCATCTGTTTACCGCATTTTTTTATTGTCTGCCAGAAACGCTGTCTTGTCATTGCCCCACCTCTCCCTGTAACAAAAAGATAATCCGACTGCCTCTTTTTTAGAATTGCAGGCCTGAGATCTTTGATATATTTTTTTATTTTATCCAGCGCCCTTGAATTTATGGG
Organism: Nitrospirota bacterium; assembly: GCA_021824065.1. Classification (GTDB taxonomy): domain Bacteria; phylum Nitrospirota; class Thermodesulfovibrionia; order Thermodesulfovibrionales; family UBA1546; genus JAKALU01. Next base: position 9,759 of record JAKALU010000057.1, on the reverse strand, counting down.
GACAACCCTTTCCTTTGATCCCTTACCAGTAACCCTCAGGAAACCCGCCTCAAAATTTATATTACTGATCTTTAAGTATATGAGTTCGCTCACTCGCAGGCCCGAAGAATAAAGAAGCTCCAGCATTGCAGAATCTCTGAGGAACATAGAGCCATCGGTTCTGGCATCCAGGAGAGCCATGACATCTTCAAAGCTTAAAGCCTTTGGAAGCCTTTCCCATTTTTTTGGTGCCTGAAGATTTTCTGACGGATCCCCGGAAACAATCTTTTCAATTATCAGATATCTGCAGAACCCCCTGATAGAAGATATGAATCTGCATATGCTCGTCACCGAATAGCCTTCGTCTTTCATTTTATTAAGAAAATCTATAATGTCCGCTTTTGAAAATGAATTGAGCACTGTATTTTTTGAAGACAGAAAGTTTTGAAATAGCATAATGTCCCGCGAATACGACTCTACTGTGTTTTTAGAGAGTCCCTTTTCAACGGAGAGATAAATAAGAAAATTTTTTAATAGTTTCACAGCTGATACTCTACCCTACGGTTAGTATAACACGCAGGGTAGAGTTAGACATTCCAAATTTCATTATCTCTTCTTTGGTGATGCTGATGCTGGTGCAGATGCAGGCGTTTCTGGCGCTGATGGAGCTGATGCTGCAACTTTTCTTTCGTCCATGCTGTTAAATACCTTTAATTCCTTTACAATTCTGGGATCTGCCTTTGATGAATGGCACATTGCACAAAAATCAGCCATCTTTGAGCCCTTCGCTGTATCAACTCTAAGATATTTATAATTTGGATTTGAAGGATGGGGGTCATGACAACCTACACACTCCAATTTCCCATCTCTTAAAAATACAGAAGGAACGGTTGCAACCTTGGAGTTTGGCGCTACACCATAAGGATGACTCATGTTAGATGACACAGCCATTATACCCATACCGCCTTTATCAGGGGTTTCGTGACAGCCAAGGCAAAGGGCTGTTGTCCCGGTATACGGCTGCCTTGTTCTTGGATTAATACTCTTTTTATTCGGTTCAACCGCAAAGATTATCTCTCCCTTAGCAGTGTGGATGCCGTGACAGCCTGTGCATAAAAGACCGTCATGCGCACCAATTGCCCATGACATCGAGACCATAGTCAGAACAAAAAAGCATACAGCAAAAAGTCTTAGAAACATAATCGACCCTCCTTAAAGTTAAAATTTTGGCTTTATTATACTTATTCAAAAACCTTTCCTCAACCCCCATAAGTTTTTAATTATTTATAAACCATTTAATAAAACTTATAGCTCTCTTTCCAGTTTTGTTGACTTTATATTTTTCTGTTGATTAGAATTAAAGCTCGATGAGATACGTATCTGCCATTATTACAGTCATAATTCTATTCAGCCTTTCCTCTAACCCGTGTGTTTTGAAATCTGCAGAAACAAATAATAAAGCCAGAATTACCCTGGATGTATGCAAATACAATATGTCAAGCATCGCCTCTTCTACCGATAAGTTTTTCTTGCAGGAAGAATCTGTTATATTCATCTCCGAAATGCGAGATACAAGCTATACTATGGTTGTATCTTTGCCCGTAACGCATATCCAGAAGTTCATTGATAAGCCACCGCGCATATAACTTCCTTAATCGTATTCATCTTAAATTAAATTAATTTAAAAACAGGGGAGGTTTTATTATGCGAATTATAAGAGTATTTATCGCAATATCTATTTTCATTCTTTTGTATTGCAGTATTGCAGTTGCAGGCGGAGAGTGTCCTATGCACAGTACCTTATCTACATCAACAACCAGTGACGGGAAGCTGGGACTCCAGTTTCAGTATGAATATACTTATATGAAAACTCTACGTGAAGGCGCAAGCAGTGTATCTCAAGACGAGGTACTTGATGATCAGATCAATGCAGGTGCAATGAAATATACCGTGCCCGCTAAGATGGTCATGAAAAAATATACACTGGCGGCTAATTATATGCCCACAGACAAATTGCAGTTAATGTTAACCCTCCCATATGTTGTTAATGATATGGATATGAGAATGGCTATGGTAGGCTCGATGGGAATGATAATGAAAAAAGATATGAAGATGGATACAGTTGACGGGCTTGGCGATATGACCCTCATGGGTCTTTATACCCTTTACAGCGATGCACCTGTCAAGCCTACGACGAGCCTTTCAGCAGGTCTCGGAATAAAAATGCCAACAGGCCAAAATGATGTGAGGAAGACGAACGGTGAATTAGTACATGCCTCGATGCAGCCGGGCAGTGGTTCCTGGGACCCGATCTTCCTTATCAATGCAATGCACTCAATGAAACCGGTATCGCTTCAGTTCAATGGAATGTATCACTTAACTACCAAGGGTGACGAAGGATACGAGTTCGGAGATATGATAGGAGCTGATATTATTGTTCGCTATCAAGCGATGGAATCTATTAACCTTGGACTCGGATTAAACTTTATTCACACAGGGAAAGACAAAGACCACGATAATAAATATTCAAGCCCCGATACCTCTCTGATAGACAACACTGAAAATACCGGAATTACTGCCTTTTATTTAAGCCCCGAGGTCCGGGTAAGATTTCTTAACACAGGAGGCAGCCTGATGCTGAGTTTTCAAAAGCCAATATACCAGCATGTAAACGGCATTCAACAGGTTGTTGACTGGAGGGCTATGGCATCACTCATGTGGGCTTTCTAATAAAAAATTATTCTAAACTATGCCCGGAAAGGCGGGATATGGTGTTTCCACTTCAAATACTATATCCTGCCTGTTTCGGGTTAATCTATGAATAATGCAGACCAAAGAGTAAAATAAAATTTTAGGGCTGCAAGAGTATTTTAAAAGGAGGTCTTATGAAACATTTGGGAATAGGTTTTTTAATAATCTTTCTGGTTGCATCACTTGCATTTGCAGGTGATGGAAAACCTGTCAAGCCGTCTTCGAAGGATAAATGTCAGGTATGCGGAATGTTTGTGGCAAAGTATCCCAACTGGATTGCTGAAATAATATTTAAAGATGGTTCTTATGCCTTTTTTGACGGTGCAAAAGATATGTTCACGTACTATCACAACATTACCACATATAACCCCTCTAAAAAGACTTCAGATATACTTGCTATTTATGTTACAGAATATTATTCAACAAAATTAGTGCCTGCAGAAAAAGTATTTTTCATCAAAGGGAGCGATGTGTATGGCCCGATGGGGGAAGAACTGATACCTGTAGAGGATGAAGGCAATGCAAAGGAGTTTATGAAAGATCACCATGGGAAAAAAATCCTGAAATTTAGTGAACTTACAAAAGAGGAGCTTAAATAATTGCGTAAATCCACAATCTTTTTTACATTCGTTGCACTGAATCTTATAATCATGTTTATTCTGTATATTCAGTCGCATATTGCCCTTTCTGAGCATCGTACCCTCAGAAAAGACCTCAAGGAAGTTGTGAAAACATTACGATTAACAGACATGGTTTTATCCACAGATGCCCGCTACACAAGGCATCCGACCCAGGCAGACCTGTTTTCAGCCTTCCAGGAGTATCCATGTTCCATTGAACATTTCCCAACAGGTTCTATTATTCCTGCGCCTGACCTGGATTCAACAGGAACAGCAATGGAGATAAAAACAGATGGCTCTTGAGAAACATAGAAATATTCTGGATTACACGCTCCAGGCACTTTTAAGAAGAAAATTCAAAAATATAGGGATTATTCTGGTCTTCACCTTTGTAATTTTCATGCTCAGCTCTATACTCTTCCTTTCGTATTCACTCAGGCAGGAGGCACACCTGATCCTTCAAGATTCACCTGAGATTGTCGTGCAAAAGATGCGGGCTGGAAGACATGAGCTTATTCCAATCAATCTTGAAAAGGATATTCGTAAAATCCCCGGGGTTTCAAGTACAGAACCTCGTTACTGGGGTTATTATTATGATTCGGGTGCAAAGGCAAATTATACAATCCTTGGGATTGGAACTGCTATTTTGAAGAACAACAGGCTTCTTAACGGCCGTATGCCCCTCCCTCATGAAAAAAATGTTGCTGCGATCGGCAGGGGAATCGCTGACGTAAGAATTATAAAAAAAGATATAGGAAGCACCTTATACCTTCAGGCTGCAGACGGCAGATGGATGAATTTTAATATTATCGGCATCTTTGAGTCTGACTCAGAAATCATAACGTCTGACCTTATTATAATAAGTGAGGATGATTTCAAGATTCTGAATAATATGCCTGAAGGCATGGCAACAGATCTCATCGTGCATGTTTCGAATGAAACAGAGATACCGACCGTTGCTAAAAAGGTAAAAGAGCAGTTCCCTGACTCCCGCCCTATTCTTAGAGATGAGATAATCAGGACTTACGATGCTGTTTTCGGGTGGAGAAGCGGGTTAATCATAACGCTCTTTACAGGTGCTCTGATCGCTTTTATCATATTGGCCTGGGATAAGGCGACAGGACTCAGTGCCGAAGAAAAGCAGGAGATTGGTATTCTCAAGGCAATTGGATGGGAAACGTCCGATGTCCTTGAGATGAAGTTCTGGGAGGGACTTGTTATTTCTCTGACCTCTTTTATATCAGGATTAATCCTCGCTTATGTCCATATCTTTTTTTTGGGCGCCTCATTATTTGCGCCTGCTTTAAAGGGCTGGTCTGTTATATATCCTGATTTTAAACTTACTCCATTCATAGATTTTTATCAGATTGCAACACTCACGGCAATTACTATAGTCCCGTATATCGCCTCAACAATTATTCCTTCGTGGAAGGCGTCAATCACAGACCCGGACACTGTCATGAGAGGATGAAAAAAACTATACGCGATACATAAAATCAGGTAAAAAAAATGATACGAACAGAGAATGTGACAAAATACTTCAATAGAGGCAACCCCGATGAGGTTATTGCAATTAATGATGTCTCAATTGAGATTAAAAAAGGAGACTTTACAGTGCTCAAAGGGCCAAGCGGCTCAGGCAAAACAACGCTCCTATCGCTAATAGGATGCATGAGCAGGCCGACATCAGGCAAAGTGATAGTAGAAAACAGAGACGTATCACGTCTGCCTGAAAGATTTATGACAGAGGTCCGAAGAAATACATTTGGCTTTATATTCCAGCAGTTTCATCTGATCAAAGGGATTACTGTGAGTGACAATGTCATGCTCCCTCTTTACCCTACTGGTATAAAACCTTCAAAACTCAGGAAAAGAGCCGAGGAGATACTTATCAATCTCGGAATGGGCAGCAGAAAAGATTTTCCTGTCCAGAAGCTTTCAGGCGGAGAACAACAAAGGACAGCAATTGCGAGGGCATTGATTAATAACCCTGACATAATCCTTGCAGACGAACCGACGGCACATTTAGATACCCACCTTTCAGAGGAATTTTTGTCTATAATGAGAAACCTGCAGCAAGAAGGCAAGACAATTGTAGTAGCAACTCATGACCCATTGGTCTATGAAAAAGATTGCGTAAACCTTATCGTTGAGATGAGAGACGGTATGGTCAAGGATATTATAAAGAAAAATTAAAAATGCAAAATGACAAGCAAGAGGACAGCTATAGATGATTTTACATCCTGGAGTTATCTCATTAATTATCGGTTCTGGCATAGTGCTCCTGCTTGTCATGTTTGCTTCAGCACTTGGCATAAAAATAACACGCGGATGGGATATAAAAAGCAGTTCAGAAGAACAACTTTCTTTCGAAAGAAAAACATACTTGATCTCAACATTGGTGCAATATGCTCTGTCATTTGAAATACTTTCTATCTTCCTCTTTATTTATACAGCAGAAGACATTCATACATTGCTTGTCGGTGCAATGTGCGCAACGGGCTCGTTGAATGCAAATTCATTTGGATTTCCCACACTCTATGTAAAGGTTGTTGCATTTTTTGTTTCCGCAGCATGGATTGCCATAAACCACCTGGATAATAAGGCACAAGATTACCCGCTAATAAAGATAAAATATAGACTCTTGATAGCCGTGCTCGCGATTCTTATAATTGAGTTTATTCTGCAACTGCAATATTTCCTCAGGATAAATCCAAATGTGATTACATCATGCTGCGGCGTTATGTTCAGCGAAAAAGGAAAAGGGCTTGTGAGCTCTCTGACTGCAGCTCCAATTTTGCCGGCGGAGATTCTTTTTTATTCTCTTTTAGGTATTATGATTGCGAATGGAATAGCTGTGCACAAGACCCAGAAAAAATCTTTTACTTATTTATTCTCAATTTTTTCTTTTATTTTTTTTATTGCCTCTGTTATAGCCATTATCTCTTTCATCTCGCTTTATTTTTACCAACTCCCCACTCACCACTGTCCCTTTGATATCCTCCAGAAGGAATACTATTATGCAGGATACCCTCTGTATGCAGCTTTGTTCACAGGAAGTTTTTTTGGAATGATGATTGGTATTATCGAACCATTCAAGAAAATAGCATCAATGACACCGATAATACTGCAAGCGCAGCGCAGATGGGCACTGTATGCGATTATAGGACTTATCGTATTTGCTCTGATAGCCTCTGCACCGATGATCCTGCTTCCCTTTAAACTTTATTAGATGTGTAAAAAAAATGCAAAATGCAGATGTCAAAGCGGTCTTTGTTTTAATATCCTCCCAGCCATATTCCCTGTAAATTCACCCTCCCGCACAACAGGCGAGCCATTCACTATCACATAATAAATCCCTTCTGGTTTTAAAAAGGGCTTATCAAATGTTGCCCTGTCGATTATTTTTTCGGGATCAAAGACAACGATATCTGCGAAAGCACCTTTCTTTATAATCCCCCTTCCGTCTATATCAAATGTTTTGGCAGGAAGCATTGTTATCTTGAATATAGCCTCGCTCATATTCATCAGCTTTTCGTCCCTCACATATTTCCCCAAAAATCTCGGGAAACTTCCAAATCCCCTCGGATGGGGCTTGCCTTTACAGGTTTGACCTGATGTGCATCTTGCTGAACTGTCAGAGCCTATCATTGTGTAAGGAAGAGAGAGAAACCTCTTAAGGTTATCCTCGTTCATAGATGAGAATATTGCGCCAACCCTCAGCCTTTCATCTATTAAAATATGGAAAAGAGTATCCACAGGACTTTTATTTGTGTGTCTCGATATGTAAGACAGGGTTTTTCCTTCCATCCATTTATTTTTCTGAGATGCGACAGATGATATACTTACCCTTCTCCAGTAATCTTTATCAATGTGTTTGTGCAATATCTCTTTTTTTATCTTTTCTCGAACCTTTAAACTCTTCAACCTGTTCAGCTCTTTTTTTGTACCACCCTCATAAGTCCATGACGGCAGCACTGCATCAAGGTCTGTGGATGCGGCAGTATAAGGATATCTGTCACATGTAATTTTGATTCCTTTCTTCCTGGCAATCTCTATCAGTGATATCGCCTCATCTATCTTATGCCAGTTCTCTTTACCGCTTGTTTTAATATGAGATATATGCACTTTGATATTGGCTTCTTTGCCGGTACGGATTATCTCTTTGATTGATTCAATAAGTTTATCACCCTCACTCCTCATATGTGAGGCATAAATGCTACCCCCCCATCCTCCCCTTGCCAAGGGGGAGCGAAGGGAGGGTAAAACTTTACAGAGTTCGATCAACTCCTCTGTATTTGAATAAATACCCGGCGGATAAATAAGTCCTGTTGAAAGCCCTGTTGCACCTGCATCAATTGTTTTTCTTAAGAGAGCCTGCATCCTCATTAGTTCAGTGTCATCAGGTGCCTTATCTCTATAACCGATTACAGATGCGCGTATATTTCCATGTCCGGCAAGCGTGACAAAATTAATAGCAATGCCTTTTCTTCCGAGTATCTTGAAATAATCCTTAAGGTTTGACCAGCGTTCTTTTACGCCGAGTTCTCTGAGGTCTTCTTCCCTGTGTTTTAACGCATCTTTATAAAGCGGGGCTGCAGAAAGGCCGCAGTTCCCATTTATCTCTGTTGTTATGCCCTGAAATAATTTACCCTCTGCGCGGGGATCAGCTAACAATGTGAATTCTGAATGGGCATGTGTATCAATAAAACCAGGAGAAACAGCAAGATCTTTCGCATCTATTATCTTTTCTGATTTGACTCTTTGACTCTTTGACCCTTTGACCCTTATTTTTTTGTATATAAAGGCTATCTTATCACCGGCAATCCCGACATCAGCCTCAAAAGGCTCTTCGCCTGTTCCATCAAAGACAGTGCCTCCCTTTATCAATAAATCGATCTTCATTATTTAATCCAAACCGCTTTATCCCTCAATTTTATCAAACATAGACAGAACATAGCATTTGAGCGGTTTTATTTTACCTAATTCAGCCTTCCTTCCTGTCTTAACTTATCCACCATCTCCTGTATTTTAGGCAAGACCGCGATTGCTGCCTTTTCACCTTCGAGAACTGCCTCGTGCCTCTTTGAAAAATCAGCGCTGCCTATATAACCTACCTTTGGCTTTATCACAATGTCTGCCTTTGAGAGTTGTGCAGATGCAAGTTTTGAATACATTATGTTTATTGACTGGAGAATGGTATCGATTGTTCCTTCTGGCTGGGATGAGTCAACATCGCCTGATATATCTACAGCAATGACTACGTCAGCACCGAGCCTCTTTGCAGCATCAACTGCAACCGGACTCACAACACCCCCGTCAACATACATCCTTCCTGAGATACTCACAGGCCTGAATATCCCGGGGATGGAACAACTTGCCCTTACAGCAGTGCCTGTGTTGCCGGTTCCAAATACAACCTCCCTGCCGCTCTGAATATCAGTTGCAACAGCATAAAAAGGGATCCTCAGCTTTTCCATCGGTATATTTTTCAATATGCTATTTACATATCCCTCGAGTTTTTCTCCTTTTATAAATCCATTGTCCGGTATTGTTAAGTCAATAACATCACCTTTTTCTATAGAAAAAGACAGCTTCTGAAGTTCGAATGCATTATATCCATAGGCATACAATGAACCTACAAAACTTCCAGCACTCGTGCCAATTATCATATGCACTGGTATCTTATTGGATTCGAGCACCTTCAGCACCCCTATATGCGCAAATCCCTTTGCTGCGCCCGCACCAAGGACTACTGCGATCTTTGCTGGTTTCGGAGGCGGCAGAACCTCCTCTTTTGGAACACAGGAGAAGAAAATGATTAGAGCAAACAAGATGATTAATAATCGCGATACTTTTATCATAAAATAATACCCATTGTTGATGCTATTATTATATTACATCTTCAAAAATCCCTAAAGGCCACAGAATTCATATCTCATTATGAGGAGGGCAGAAGAGGGGGGAAAGTTGCCTGACAAGGCATTGAACTAAACAATGGAGAGGAGGTGATTGTGATGGAGAACACATTTGATAGCACATACATCGTCAGGAAGGAGAAGTATGATGAGTTCATTGCCGATGCTAAGAGGTTATCAATTGCTGCCTACACAATTCCGGCGGCCATCTTGCCTGGATTGTACAAACAGATTGACATGGATAAGGACATCGCCATGAAGGTCGTGTGGAAACCCGAGACAACCGTGGCTCAGATAAAGGAGTTTGACAAGACCTGGTTCTTGAAGAAATACTGAGCACATAGTGTAGGTTGACAAGTATGCCAAAAATGGTTTCAGGGAACATAGTGGATGTCATTAATGGCGTAATGTATACCGGGACGGTAGAGATCCAAAACAGCAGGATCGTCAATATAGAAAAAAAAGAAGCAGGACAATACGACTTCTTTATC
>JAKALU010000193.1 GCA_021824065.1 Nitrospirota bacterium | reverse complement strand
GCCGGAAGGTTGAAATATCACCCTGTATTTTCTCATCTACTTCCTCCGAAATTAATAACAGCTTAAACCGTTTGAACTGTTTGAACCGGTTTCCTTCCGTACGGGCATATATTTATGCACAATCCACAGTTCGGCTTGCCGTTCACGGCCTTGCTGTTTTTTTTGTGAGTGCTGCAACTATTTAATCTGACAAGTTCAATAAAAGGTTTGTTCCTTGACCAGTCCTTGCCCGTAATTGCCTTTGATGGACAGAAGTCCACGCATAATCTGCAATCGCCGCACATGCTGGATTCAATTGGAGTTCCGACCTTCAATGGTGCGTCTGTAAGCACTGTTGCAATCGAAAGTCGGGGCCCATACACGGGATTGATAAGGAGCCCGTTCCTGCCGATCCATCCTATACCTGCGGATGTGGCTGCGATTTTATGAGTAAACAAAGGGTAGAGTTTTGATATAAATGTGCTGTTTATCCTGTCCGAGTCAGGCGGGATGCAAAGATATTTATACCCATTTCTTCTCAGGCAGCTGGTAGCTTTTTTTTGCAGGATACCAAGAAAACGGATTGTGTCTTCATTTAAGTTTCTGTCCACCCCAATCGATATAGCCCTTTCAAGATGTGCTATTTCATCATTGAGCGCAACCTTTACGTGTGCAAAACCAATAACAGTGGCGCCTGCATTTATAAGACCTTTTTCAAGGGCATCATTCATGAGTTCTTCTTAGCCTCTGCTTCCTCTTTTAGTTTTTTGAGCGAACTGATCATATTGATTGCATCCTTAAGGGCATTGTTAGCATCCTTGGCATAGCCGTCTGCCCCCCATTTTTCAGCAATGTCCTGCGAGACAGGTGCCCCGCCGATCATTATTTTTACATTTGGGTTTTTTGCCTTTAGATTATCGATGACTTTCTTCATTCCAACCATTGTTGTTGTCATCATCGCAGACAAACACACAAGATCAGAGTCTGTCCTTAGTTGTTCTTCAACAAATTTATCAAGCGGGACGTCCCTCCCGAGGTCATAGACAGTGAACCCTGCGACATCGAACATCATCTTCACAATATTTTTACCGATATCATGGACATCGCCCTCGACTGTTCCGATTACAACCGATCCTTTTACACCAAGGTCAAGTTGTTTTACATGTGGTTTCAATATATCCAATCCCGCATACAAAGCATCAGCACACATGAGCAACTCTGGGACAAAATACTCCTGCGCCTCAAAAAGCCTGCCGACCTCTTCCATGCCGCTTACCAGTCCATTAAATATTGCATCATTTGCATTTACTCCTATCTCAAGCGCCTCCTTGGAAGTCTCCTTTGCGGTATCTTCGTCATACTGTATAACGGCATTCTTTAATTTCCCCAATATTTCCTGTCTTTTTTCTTCTGTTACCATATAGCTACCTCCTGTAATTTTTTACTTCATCCATCATTGCCTTTATATTATCAGGCGGTACAGTTGGCCATATATCGCATCCAGGCCATACAGCACTGACACCTTCATCAATACACTTCCTTATTGTTTCCCTGACCTTTTCGGTGGTACCTGCCACAAGTATATTGTATGGGTCATAATTGCCGAAAAGCAGTGCATCTTTACCTATCTTTTTCCGTGTTTCGGCAATGTCATTTTTCTGGTCAACGCTTATTGCCTTAGCACCTGACTCAAGCATGAAGGCTGCAATGTCATTAGTCTTACCGCATATATGAAGCACACTATCCACATTAAGTTCTGCAAAAATTTTTTTGAGGTGAGGCAGGATAAGGTTTTTAAACACCCTTGGACTTAGCACATCGGATGTAGCTCCCATTTCTCTGACAGTGATATAATCAGCACCGGCCTTTTCGTACTCTTTTGCAACAAGGATAATTACATCTGCAAGGGTATTAAGTAATTTACTGACTTTATCAGGCTTTTTGAAGGATAACTTCAGGAGATCGTTTAATTCCATAATCTGGCCAGCGAGGGTGAATGGACCAAGGACGTAGGTGCCTATTGCAACTTCATTGCCTATATCAGCCTTGATGACCCCAATAGTTTCTTTCATCAACGGTACTCTTCCCCTATTTGCAATATCAGATGGGATTACAATATCCATTTCGTCTTCGTTATGTATGAGCTTCTTTTTAATTGTCGGGTAAAGGATATCTTCCAGATGTGCATAAACATTTATCTCACATCCGAGTGCCTCTGCTTCAACACAGAGGTCAAAAGGTACAACACCACATTCAAAACCGAACAGTCTATAAGTAGATGCAGCTGCATCTGACATCATTTTTGCGTTTGAGTGAAGCGCGGCAAATTTGTATCCGTATTTCTTAAGCCCTTCTGTTGTAACATTCCCCATGCCGCTGAAACACGGCAGCCTGTCAACCTTTTCTCCTGCAAAAAGTTTGAGAACCCTTTCTCTTGAAGTCATTTCACTCACCTTTTTTTATTCTCCTTTCGTTTTTCCATTTTTAAAAGCTGAGACGAAGTGTTCGAGCGGCTTTTTTTGCCGATATTCCTTGATATGATATTTTCATAAAATAAAGAGGCAAAAACCTCGGAGGTCGCTTCTGCGACCGAGAATGAGCGAGAATACTTTGACTCAGCTTTGATCTTCATTTCCTCGCCGCTCCTGTTACAAGTTTCTCTATAAAATCCGGGAAAAATTTCCTTATCGGCAGATTATTATTCCTGGGAATAAACTTCGTCTCGTCGTACACGAGCGTGGAAAGCAGGATATGCGCTGTTGCAACAGCAGGGAATATCCTCGGAGCAGTAACGATTGGTCCGTAAAAATTAAAATCGCTCCAGAGTGCGGATGACATTGCCTGAGCAACCGCATCCATAGCCTTAAAGCCGTCTATCCCCCATATATCCTTTGATGTCTTCCACATATGTGTGCCGTTTGAATAAGCGCCTCCGCAAGGAAGCCCCAATTTCTCTTTTATTAATCTGTTTGCTATCAATGAAAAAGATGTTGCAGGTAAATTCATAACAGAGGTGTCAACGATGACAGTATCAAAATTGTCAGCGCCCTGCGAAAGTATGTATTCCAAAGATTTTAACCGTCCAACCGGGGACTGGTCTTTATCATCAAATGCCTGAACAACTACATGCTTTATACCAAGGTCTTTTAATTTGTTTACCTGTCCTTTAATGTCCTTATCCCATGGCGTGATACTGTTATAGAGGAATTTATCCTGAACACCTAATTTTGCAACGTATTCGGTTGCCTGCGCCCTTTTCTCAGCAACCCACATGTCAATGCCAAACGGCATGCTGGTAGTT
>JAKALU010000192.1 GCA_021824065.1 Nitrospirota bacterium | reverse complement strand
GAGATGTGCTGAAAACTCTTCCTTAAGAAGCATGTTTTCTGTCATCAACCTCTGGGTCTCGAGTGCTCTTTTTATAAGCATAAGGAGGTGGTCAGTATCAAAAGGTTTAGTGATAAAATCAAACGCCCCTTCTTTCATCGCAACTACGGCAGTCTCGACCGAACCGTATGCAGTCATCACAATCACAGGCATTAACGGGTTTTCCTCTTTTGCAGCCTTCAATACATCCATGCCGTCTTTTTTAGGAAGTTTCAGATCGGTCAGGACAAGATCTGCCCTTTCTTCTTTTAATCTTTTAATGCCTTCGAGTCCGTCTTTGGCGATTATAGTCCTGTAGCCTTCAGACCTTAAGGTCTCTTTCAGCATATCAGACATGGACTCTCTATCTTCAACTATGAGGATTGTTTCCATGGCAAAATTCTTTTCATGCTCCTAACAATTTTGTATGCTGTCATCGCAAGGGACAATGTCCCGAAGCAATCCCGAATCAAGTTCGGGATTCTTCCCCTTCGTTTCACTCGGGGGCAGAATGACATGCGAAGGGCTCGAATGACGAATTATATTATCATATCACATCTTTGCGTCCTTAAGCGCTTCCTTGCATGCGCAGTTTCTACTATGCGGGGTGATGCTGAAAGTCTCCCTTAAAAGAAGTTTTAGCTTTTCTGTGGCCCCTGCCATCCCTTCTTTAACCTCTGTTGTGGTTAGTTTTTTCCCCGAGATGCCAGCCGCATAGTTTGTGACAACAGCAATACCGGCAAAGCATATCGCAAGCTCTCTTGCTAAAGATGCCTCCGGCATGCCTGTCATACCAACAACATCGGCTCCGAGCAAAGAAAATGCCTTTATCTCTGCTGCTGTCTCAAGCCTTGGTCCGTTTACGCATATATAAGTTGCCTTTTGTTTAAGTGCAATACCTGTTTTTTCTCCTGCTGAGATTATCGCTGACCTCAGTTCATAACAGTACGGCTCTGTAAAATCCACATGCACGATCTCTTCTCCATCATAAAACGTGGATTTCCTGCTTTCTGTCATATCAATAATTTGATCGGGAAGAACAATTGTGCCGGGGACCATTTCACGGCCTATCCCTCCAACAGCATTTACAGAAATAATCCTTTCTACCCCTATCTCTCTAAATCCCCAGATATTCGCCCTGTAATTAATCTTATGCGGTGCAATGCTGTGCGGATAGCCATGCCGGGGGAGAAACGCAACTTCTATCCCTGAAATCTCACCAATCCTGTAAACGTCAGAAGGATCTCCGTAAGGGGTCGAGATTTTTTTAGCCTCTTTTATTACAATCCCCTCCATCTCATAAAGCCCGCTTCCGCCTATAATTCCTATCACATATCTCTCCTGATCTGATTTAAATTATCAGATAAAATTTTAACATATCAGTGCAATAATAATCCGATTTAATCTAAACACTGGAGACCCCTTGAAACCACCTTTTTTCTTAAGATATAATAATAAAACAAATTTTAGTGTATATTTACAGATGCACAACGGAGGAAACAAATGAATAATATAAAAACAATGGTTTTGCTTGTTGCCTTAAGCCTAATTCTTGTATGGGCTGGCGCTGCCTTTGGCGGCAAGCAGGGAATGACCATGGCACTTATCTTTGCAGCTGGGATGAATCTCTTTGCCTACTGGTTCAGCGATAAGATTGTCCTCAGGATGTATGGCGCAAAAGAGGTTACAGAATCTGAGGCTCCTGAACTTTACAGCACTGTAAGACGACTCGCTCAAAAAGCAGAAATGCCAATGCCAAAAGTTTACATTATGGATGCAGACCAGCCAAATGCCTTTGCAACAGGCAGGAACCCAAAGCATGCTGCTGTTGCTGTAACAACCGGCATTATGCGGATTCTCAGTCATGAAGAACTCACAGGGGTAATCGGACATGAGCTTGCACATGTCAAACACAGAGATATATTGATAAGCACTATAGCTGCTACTATAGCAGCGGCTATAAGCTATCTTGCACAGATGGCGCAGTGGGCAGCTATCTTCGGTCATAGAGGTGACGACGATGAAGGAGGAAGCCCTATCGCAGCTTTAGTGATGATGATAGTAGGTCCAATAGCTGCGCTCCTTATTCAGATGGCAATATCTCGTTCAAGGGAATATGTTGCTGATGAAGGTGGCGCCCGGCTTGCCGGTAATCCGAGGCTTCTTGCAAGCGCACTCAGAAAACTTCATATGGCATCACAGCGGATACCCATGCATGCAAATCCTGCAACGTCTCATATGTTCATAGTCAACCCGCTCAGCGGCGGAGGACTGTTAAAACTCTTTAGCACACATCCGCCAATAGAGGAAAGAATAGCAAGACTTGAATCTATGAGCCTATAAAACAAGGTCTTCTCACAATTATTAATGATAAATTGGTGAGAGGTCAGGTTTTCTATTTTCCAGATTTTTACTTGACCTCTCCTGAATCTTTGCCTTTCCCGTTTTCCTTGCTTTTCTATCTTTTTCTCGCTTAAACTATCGAGGGGTCACCATGGATTTTATATCTGTAGTTTCCCGGGATGATAAGCTAATAGATATGAATTCGGGCATACAAATCATACAATTCAAGATCTATCATGGCCGATGAGAAGAAGAATCCAGAGATATTATAAAATCGGTGCAATTGTGTTGATCCTGGCTGTAACAGGCCTGTCCATCCTTCTGCATCATACATATAACACAGCAGAATCCCTGGTAAAAGAGCAATTCAATGAACAACAGATGTTGATTGCCAGACAAACGTCCAGTGGGATTGAAGAAGATATAGAACTGGTAGTTAAAGAAATCGAATTGCTTTCCAAAATACCCGCTATAAAAAATTTAGAATTAAAAGGCAGCAGGAAAATTATCAAAGACGTATTTGAACATGTAACGGTCTTACATGTAGATGATATAGCTCTTATTGATTCACAGGGCATTCTAAGACTTTCCCTGATGGCCGCCCATCTCAAAGGAGCAGACTTTTCGGAACGTAGATATTTTAAGAAGGCAAAAACTTTGGAGATGAGCGCTCCTGTATATGAATCCATAACATTCAACGGCGTTAACAAAGAGGAAAATGAGATTATCGTTGCGATGCCGGTTTTCAATGACTATAAAAAGTTCAATGGTGCGTTAATCTTTACCATGAAAGTTAATGAATTGATTAAAGGGTATGTGAGGCTGTCCCAAAATGATGGCATAAAATCTGCTTAGTATTTTATAACCGTTTAAAGGAGGCAGCACATGTTATTTAAGGAATACAATCAAGATCAGCAGTTTTTATTGCCTTCATCGCTTCATGAT
>JAKALU010000056.1 GCA_021824065.1 Nitrospirota bacterium | reverse complement strand
CGAAGACAACTTCGCAGGGAAGAGCCTTCCGGAGCCAAAGTGTAAATCTTCAGAGGTAGACGAGAACTTGAAACTCGGGGAAAGACTCGGAATCACAGGAACCCCTGCAATTATATTTCCAGACGGCAGCGTCGTCCCCGGGTCTGTAGATGCTGATTCCTTAATCTCGCTGATTGACAAGAAGTCTTAATTAGCATAATATCTTCAGCCGGTATGACAGCCTGCAATATAAAGGCAGGCATTTACAAGATGTTGACAAGAGACAGGATAGAGTGGTTTTTATAGGATGCCTTTAAAAATACTCCCTGAAAAAGATTTTTTTAGTAGAAGAGAAGAACTGGCAGACCTATATCGCAGAGCCCTCGAGGCTGAAAAAGGCAATGCACAAAGCATCTATCTTTCAGGGCACAGGGGTGTTGGCAAGACAGAGCTTCTCAAACAATTGTTCAATTATCTATTTTGGAAACAGGATAAGATAGCCCCTTTCTACTACTCCGTAAACAATGCCATACTGTCAGTGTCAGACTTTTCAAGGGATTATCTAACACATTATATCTGCCAGAGACTTGCCTTTGAGGAAAAGGAAACATCGCTTATATATCTCAACGGATTGTCAATCGAGGGGTTAACTTCTATTTTAGAGGAGAGGAAAACAACATGGGCACTTGAGATCCTTGACAGATATACCCAGAGTCATGAACCTATAGATTGCCTGCGTATAGCGTTAAATGCACCGCATGAGTCAACCCTCGCTACAGGGAAGGCTGCAGTGCTGATGATAGATGAGTTTCAAAGGCTGAAAAATCTTCATGTTGAAGGCAACGTTGAGCCGATGCTTGCCTCCCTTTTTGAAATGCCTCTGTCCTTTAGAAAAACAATGCATTTGTTTACAGGTAATCAGACCGAGATTCAGGAGATGCCCATCACAGGCGGTCTTGCAAGGATAAAACTGCGCCCGCTCCGATTAGAAGATTCGGCTTTGATGCTTGCATCCTTGCTTGAAGGGTATGGCGTCAAGATAGATTTAATTCCCCAAGCCCTTCTTAATCATCTCGGAGGCAACCCTTTTTACATTAGATGTATAACAAGGGCAACAGGGTTGACTAAAAAATCTGGAGAGAAGGACTGCTGGGGGGCTTACATAAAAGAAATCAATAGCGGGAATATATATCTTTACTGGGCAGCGGTTTTAAAATGTTTTTTCCCTGAGATGGAATTAAGGAGAAATGTTCTCGATATAACCAATAAGATTTATCACTCAGGCGAAGCGCTTTCCCATAATAGGGTTAACAGGCTTTTGAGGATGCTCTCCCCGGGCAGGGAACATGCAGAGGCAATGGCAAAGACGCTTTATCTGTCAGGTTTTGTGAGCGGTGAGTTTGGTGTCTTCAGGGCACCCAGGGACAGAGTTTTAATAGATTTTATAGACTGCCTTTATATGAAGGAGGTTCTCGGGAAGTCCTACAGAGACATTGAAAGGGGATTGCTTGAAAGGGCATCAGGCGCTAAGGGCAGAGGCATCTCTTTTGAGATGACAATACCAATGGTCAGAGAGGCTGAGCTTGTTGCAGCCCGGAGCCTTGAACAGATAGGCAAAAATCTGCATTTAAATCAGGACGTTATAGGGCAGCTTCAGATGGCTGTCATCGAGACATGCATAAATGCTATTGAGCACAGTAAAGGAGAAGATAAAAAGATATACCTGAGTTTTGACTTTACTGAAGACCACGTGGAAATAGCTGTCGAAAGCTCAGGCAGGGAGTTCATATCTCAAGAGACAGGGGAGCCATTTGTTGGGCGTGGGCTTAAAGAAGATGCTGGCAGGGGATGGGGGATAAAACTCATGAAGAACTTTGCGGATTCAGTAAGATTTGAAAAGACGGAGAGAGGGACAAAAGTGGTTTTAGTCAAAAATCTGTTGAAATCAGCTAATGTTGATAAGGAGGACACAGCATCCAATGAATAATTTTTCTATATCAGTAAAGCCTGCAAACGATATAGTTGTCATCATGCCTAAGGGATATGTTAATGACCTCGGGGCTGAGCGCTTGGAGCAGGCATGTGAGCAGTTTCTCGATAAAGGGATAAAAAAGGTTGTGATAAACTTTTCGGATATGCAGTTTATAAACAGCATCGGTGCCTCGATTTTCACAGGTATAGTCCAAAAGACCTTAGAATATAATGGCCAGCTTTGTTTTACAAATATGAGAAAAGTCCACCGCGATGTCTTTGAGATGCTCGGCATTACAAAACATGTTAAGGTCTTCAAAGACGAAAGGAATGCCCTGAGTTTTCTAAAAGGTTTAGGCTGATATGAAGGAAAAGTGGAATTTAAAACGGCTGATCTTTAACATATCATCGCTTGTTGACCTCGGGCAGGAGGTTACATCTTC
This sequence comes from Nitrospirota bacterium, assembly GCA_021824065.1. Lineage (GTDB taxonomy): Bacteria > Nitrospirota > Thermodesulfovibrionia > Thermodesulfovibrionales > UBA1546 > JAKALU01. The sequence continues at coordinate 12,476 of JAKALU010000056.1, read as the reverse complement.
CAAGGGTTTCAACGACAAGATGAAGACCACTCTCTATGTTGTCACAGGCATGTTTTCTGTGCCCAAGGCAGCATTATTTCTATATAATTCAAATAGCCATAATCTTGAACTTCTTACACATAAAGGGCTGCGGGAGATAGATGGAACCAGCCTGTATGTAAGAGCAAAACATATAAAAATCTTTAAGAAGAACGAGCCATATAATATAAGCGAGATTAAGGATAACTCCTTTTGCGAGCATAACGGCGGAGCGTTCAAAAAACTGCAGACAAAGACGTTTATTCCACTCTTTGCAAAGGATGAATTTGTTGGGGCCATTACTCTTGGCAAAAGGTTAGCACGGGGATCGTATCTCCCGAGTGAAAAGGACGTGCTTAAGGTAATAGCAAACCAGATGGCAATAACATTACATAATTCAAACCTGTTTAAGAAGCTCACAAACAAGGTTACCGAAAACAAAAAACTATATGAGAATATGCGGCATATCTACCATGACACTATCCAGGCGTTTGCTGCTGCCATTGATGCAAAGGATGTATATACAAAAAATCATTCATACAGGGTGGCAAGATATGCAGTGGCAATTGCAAGGGAGATCGGCTGGGAAGGTAGAGATATAGAGGGCATATATGTTGCGGGCCTTCTCCACGACATAGGCAAAATAATAATTGACAGAGGAGTAATAAATAAGGGCGAAGAACTTAATACAATGGAGATAAGCGAGATAAAAAGGCATCCGCAGATTTCTTATGACATACTCTCAAAGATCAAATTCCCGTGGAAGGATGTTGTGTATTTTGTAAAGCATCACCATGAGAGGGTTGATGGCAAAGGCTATCCTGATTCGCTTGCGGAAACAGAGCTCAGCGACGGCGTAAAGATCCTTGCGCTTGCTGATGCCTTTGACGCAATGACAACTGATCGGCCGTACAGGGGGAAACTCTCATTATTTGACGCCCTGAGAGAGGTAAAAAAATGCCTTGGGACGCAGTTTGATGAAAAAATCTCAAAGGTCTTTTTTAGAGTGCTTCAGAAAGAGATTAAAGGCGAGATTAAAGAGGCGCAGATTCTGCCGCACTTGGATAAAGACTTTGATCCAGCGATTATCACCACTCTCCTCGAAGCCATCACTGCTGAACTGACAGCGTGATCCTTTGAGGTTTGGTGCCGGTGGAGAGAATCGAACTCTCACGGGGTTGCCCCCACCGGATTTTGAGTCCGGCGCGTCTGCCAGTTCCACCACACCGGCTTTATCTAATCTTCAAGCGTCTCAAAACTTCCAATGCGCCTAAGTCTTTTATACCTCTCTTCTATAAGTTTCCCAGGTGTTTTGTTGCTGAGGTCTTCTATTGATTTCAAAATAACCTCTGAAATTTTTTTTGCTGCAAACTCGGGGTCTCTGTGAGCGCCGCCCAATGGTTCTGGTATTATATCATCAATTATCTTAAACCCGAGGAGATCCTGAGCAGTGAGTCTCAGGGCATCAGCAGCCTTTGAGAACTCCTCAGAATCAAGGTCGCCATTCTTCTTCCACAATATTGCTGCGCATCCCTCAGGCGAGATGACTGAATAAATTGAGTGTTCAAGCATGTAGATTCTGTCTGCAACGCCTAAAGCAAGTGCTCCTCCACTTCCACCCTCACCAATAACTATAGAGATTATAGAAGTTTTTATCCTCGACATCTCCATGAGATTCATTGCAATCGCTTCTGACTGCCCTCGTTCCTCTGCGCCTATGCCGGGGTAGGCACCAGGGGTATCAATAAATGTGATGATTGGCTTTTTAAATCTCTCTGCAAATTTCATAAGCCTCAGGGCTTTTCTGTAGCCCTCAGGCTGAGGCTGTCCAAAATTTCTGTAAATTCTTTCTTTTGTCCCTCTCCCTTTCTGATGACCTATAATCATCACTGTTACTCCGTTTATGTTTGCAAAACCCCCTACAATAGCCGGGTCGTCAGAAAACCGTCTGTCCCCATGGAGTTCTATAAAATCCTCACAGAGCAGGTTTATGTAGTCGAGGGTATACGGCCTGTCGGGATGCCTTGCAAGAAGTGTCTTCTGCCATGGGGAGAGATTGGAAAAAATCTCTGAGCGCAGCTCTTTTGCCTTTTTCTCGAGCTTTTTTACTGCTGAAGTTATATCCATGTCTTTCCTGTCAGAAAGACGTTTAAGCTCCTCTATTTTAAGCTCAAGCTCTTCTATTGGTTTTTCAAAGTCAAGATAGTATCTCATAATTTAGTTGTCAGCGATCAGTTGTCAGCGATCAGTTTTTTCTTATTACTGTTCACTGTTTACTGATTGCCGTTCACTATTTTCACTGCTCCTTTTCCGAGTACCCCTTCAATCTTATCTATAAATAAGTTGCTCGGCTCTACCTGAAGCCCTGTTGCTATAAATACCTGAGAGTCCTGTAGCTCAACCTTAAGATATAAAGGACAGTTTCCAATATAGTCTGACAGAATCTGCCTTAGACCCTGAAGATTTAAACCATTACCAACAGAATATTTTATACTAATTTCACATTTTAGGCCATTCTTAGAGATAAGATTATCTATTGGCGATATCTCTTTTGAAACAAGTTTTATGCCTTTTTCTGTACGGTCTACTGTCCCTTTCACAATGACAAGCGCATCCTTTTTGAGCAATCCCGTATTGTTTCTGTAAAGCTCAGGGAATGCGATGGCTTCTACATTTCCTCCTTCGTCCTCGAGTGTAAAATATGCCATTGTTTCTGCAGTGCCACGTTTCTGAATCTTTTTAATATTGCTTATGACACCGGCAACCCGCACCTCTTCTCTGTCAACAAGGCCGTCAAGATCAGAAGTCTTTTTTACATATAGAGCAGACAGCTTCCCGCGGTATTTTATGAGAGGATGTCCTGTAATGTAAAACCCGAGGGCCTCTTTTTCATAGCTGAGAATCTCTATCTCATCCCATTCTTTGATTGTTTCAGGTTCTTCCTGTGAACCGAAGATGCTCTGCTGACCTAAAAGGCTGCGAGAGCGCACTCCGTTAAGTGAATTCTGAACCAGCGACATAGCCATTGCCCTTGTCAGGCCCAGTGAATCAAATGCACCTGCCTTTATAAGATTCTCGATGACCTTCTTATTCACCTTTCTTGTATCAACTCTTTTAAGGAAGTCTTCTACAGATGAGAATGAACTATTTTTTTCTTTCGAATCAAGGATTGATTCTATGGCAGCGGAACCTACGCCTTTAACAGCCTCAAGCCCGAACCTGATGGAATTGCCTATGACCTTAAACTCTCTTCCGCTCTGGTTTATATCAGGCGGAAGGATCTGTATGGACATATTCCTGCACTCTGCAATCAGATGAACAATCTTATCTGTGTTATCCATATCGGCACTCAGCGTAGCAGCCATAAACTCAACTGGATAGTGTGCCTTGAGATATGCAGTGTGGTATGCGAGATATGCATACGCAGCTGAATGTGACTTGTTGAAACCATACTCTGCAAACATTGCCATAAGGTCAAATAATCTTTTTGCTTTTTTTTCTGATATCTTGTTTGCAACAGCTCCTTTAATAAATGCCTCTTTAAGTTTCTCCATCTCTTCAGGTTTTTTCTTACCCATTGCCTTTCTAAGTATATCCGCCTGCCCCAGCGTGAAGTTTGCAAGTTTGTTTGCAATGCGCATAACCTGCTCCTGGTAAAGAATTACACCATACGTCTCGTCGAGTATTTCTTTTAACTGGGGTAATTCATATTTAACAGGTGTATGTCCTTTTTTCCTTTTTATGAAGTCATCTATCATGCCGCTGCCTATCGGGCCTGGTCTGTAAAGTGCAACGAGTGCTATGAGGTCTTCAAACCTGTTTGGCTGCATCTTAATAAGGATTTCTCGCATTCCAGAACTTTCAAGCTGGAATATCCCTGTTGTCTGACCAGAACTCAGGAGATTGTAAGTTTCCGGGTCCTCTAAAGGTATATCTTTAAGAGACAGCCCTACGTCGTTATTTTTTAAATACAGAAGTGTTTTTTCTATGATTGTGAGGGTTTTAAGACCGAGAAAGTCGAACTTCAGGAGACCGATACTTTCGACAGAGCCCATATCAAATTGTGTTGTTATAGTGCCGTCAGAAGGGTTTTTATACAATGGAGTATAATCGGTCAGAGGCCTTGGCGATATAACAACTCCTGCAGCGTGCGTTGATGCATGCCTGCAGAGTCCCTCGAGCCTTTGTGCTATGTCGAGAAGCTCTTTTACCTGAGGGTTATTCTCATATAAACCTTTAAGTTGAGGTTCTGTATGCAAAGCTTCGTCAAGCGTAATATTGAGTGCATTTGGAACGAGCTTAGCAATTTTGTCAACCTCGGCATAAGGCATGTCAAGTGCACGTCCAACGTCCCTTATCGCTGCCTTTGCTGCCATGGTCCCAAAAGTTATTATCTGGGCAACGTGGTCTTTGCCGTATTTTTCTGAGACGTACGAAATTACCTCTGCCCTCCTGTTCTTGCAGAAGTCAACATCAATATCAGGCATGCTGATTCTCTCCGGGTTGAGGAACCTCTCGAACAAAAGACCATATTTAATCGGGTCTAACTCTGTTATGTCAAGACAGTATGAAACAAGACTCCCTGCTGCAGAGCCTCTGCCAGGGCCAACAGGCACCCCATTTTTTCGTGCATGGGTTATAAAGTCCCAGACAATAAGAAAATATGAGGAGTAGCCCATTTTTTTAATTATATCCATCTCTCTTTTGAATCTTTCTATATATATATCAGGAGGCTGTGACCCGAACTTCTCGATCATTCCCTCTCTTGCCTTGTCTTCAAGAAAGGCGTCAGGTGAAAGGCCGGTTTTTATTTCGTATGTTGGAAGGAGCGTTGAGCCGAGTTTAAAATCCACATTGCATTTTTCTGCAATTGCCCTTGTATTCATTATAGCGTCGGGCAGTTCTTTAAAAAATGTCTTCATCTCATCAGGAGATTTGAAATAAAATCCGTCAGAATTGAACTTCAACCTGTTATTATCAGTGACTGTTTTGCCTGTTTGTATGCACAGCAATATATCATGTGCCCTTGCATCTTCCCTTTTAAGGTAGTGACAGTCATTAGTGGCAACAATGCCTATATGCAGCTCTCTCGCAAGCTCTATTAGCTTTACATTTACCTTCTCCTGCTCTTCAAGGCCATTGTTCTGTATTTCTATATAGAAATTTTCAGGGCCGAGTATGTGTTTATATTCAAGAGCGAGCTCTCTCGCCTTATCTATCAAACCTCTCTGAAGATAATAAGGCACTTCTCCTTTAAGACAGGATGTAAGACCGATAAGCCCGCCGCTGTATTGCTCGAGGAGTGCCCTGTCTATCCGGGGCTTATAGTAAAAACCTTCTGTATAAGCTTTTGTCACGAGTGTAACAAGATTTTTATATCCGTTGTTGTCTTTTGCAAGGAGGATGAGATGGAAAGATGCCTCGGGGGCATCGGTTTTCTCTTTATCAAAGCGATCCTTAGGAGCAACATAGACCTCGCAACCAATGATTGGTTTTATCCCTGCCTTTGAGACCTTTTTATAGAATTCAACAGCGCCAAAGAGATTCCCGTGGTCAGTGATTGCAACTGCCGGCATTCTATAAGAGGATGCAAGGTCAATCAGTTCATTTATCTTGAGCGCCCCGTCCAAGAGACTATATTCAGTATGCAGGTGAAGGGGGACATAGTCCGAATGTTGATGCATAGAAAATATTAACCCTATGAAACCATGCAAGTCAAACTGAAAAATTTGATTTAAGGTTGTTGTTTATTATATAGTTAAAAAATTTTTACAAAATGAACCCGCAAAATTATCTTTATATAGGTGCCTTATTTTTTCTTTCGGGTGCAGTTGTTTCCTTACTGCCTCTTCCGAAGGTGAAAAACTACACCTATATCCTCTCATCACTAGGTGCTGTAAGCTTTGCCGTATTAAGTCTATTTCTGTTATTCGCCCCGCCACTAAATATATTTTCTATATCCATCTCACCTATCTTTGAGTTTATATTTTGTGGAGATGCACTTTCAGGATTTTTTGTAATGGTAATCTCAATCCTGACTTTATCGGTATCGATATTTTCTATCGGTTACACAAAAGACATCGGCAATAAAGGCCTGAAGGGATTTCTCTATAATCTTTTTATCCTGAGCATGTATGCAGTTGTGATGTCAGGCAATATTGTCACATTCCTAATATCATGGGAGACAATGTCGGTAGTCTCTTATTTTCTTGTAACATTTGACAGGAGCGAAAAGTCAGCAAAGGCCGGACTCATATATGCTGTGATGACTCATGTTGGGACCGCCTTTATAATAACACTCTTCTTTATGCTTTATAAAAACACCGGGCACATGGACTTCTCAAATATAAAAGCCGCAATAACAGAAGTACCTGATGATGTCAAATCGCTTATTTTTATTTTTTCGGTAATCGGGTTTGGCACAAAAGCAGGCATTATCCCTCTGCACACATGGCTTCCGAAGGCACATCCTGCAGCGCCGTCAAACATCTCAGCTCTTATGTCAGGCGTAATGATAAAGACAGGAATCTACGGATTTGTAAGAATAAGCATGGATATAATGGGACATGGACCTGAATGGTGGGGGGTCATGATAATTGTGATTGGAGCGGTTTCCTCCATCCTTGGGGTGTTATATGCTCTCATGGAGCATGACATAAAAAGGCTCCTTGCATATCACAGTGTGGAAAATATCGGGATTATATTGCTCGGCATAGGTGGGGCGATGATGTTTAAAAGCCACGGCCTCTATACCCTGTCTGCCATAGCCCTTATAGCAGGATTTTACCACACATTGAATCACGCCCTGTTTAAAGGGCTGCTCTTTCTCGGTGCAGGCTCTGTAATGCATGCAACACATACAAAAAACATGGAAGATATGGGCGGACTCATTAAGTCAATGCCGTATACAGGATTGTTCTTTCTTATAGGTTCTATTTCCATCTGTGCGCTTCCCCCTTTTAACGGTTTCGTCAGTGAATGGCTGACATATCAGGCATTGATTCTCGGATTCAAATCTCCATCAATAACATCTAAGATAATCTCACCTCTGGGCGGCGCCGCACTTGCACTTACAGGCGCACTTGCTGCCGCATGTTTTGTAAAGGCATTCGGGATATCTTTTCTCGGGATACCGAGAAGCAGTCATGCAGAAAATGTAAAGGAATCATCTCCCTCTATGATCACCGGCATGGCTATCCTCGCCCTGCTTTGCCTTATATTCGGTATATTCCCAGGTGCAGTAATAACATTATTATCTCCTGCGGTCTTTAATCTCACAGGGTCATACGGCATGCTATCCGGCAAAGGAGTTCTTCATATCAGTGAGACTGTTGCTGCTTTATCTCCTGTCGCAATACTCATTACAATGGTCATTACGTCTGTTGCAACTATTGTTTTTATCTTTATTGTTAGCGGCAAAAAGAAGGTAACCTATGGCGGTTCATGGGACTGTGGAATGCCTGCGCTTACACCAAGGATGCAATATTCAGCAACTGCATTCACAAAACCAATAAGGATGATATTTAAGAGGATATATCTTCCAAGGAGAGAACTCAGGGTTTCTTATATCGTAAAGCCGTTCTTTGTAAAGTCTATAAAATACAGCGGCGAGATAACTCCTTTTTTTGAGAAATATATTTATGAGCCTGTTACGGTTTTTATTCACAAATTCGCAGGGAAGGTGCGGCTGCTGCAATCAGGAAGCCTTCATCTTTATCTTGGGTATATATTGATAACACTGATACTGCTTCTTATATTCGGGAATTGATATGGAATACATGCAATTTTTAATAGTCATTATATTCTCTCCTCTCGTTCAGGGAGTCATAAAAAAGTTAAAGGCAAACATGCAGGGACGTGTGGGGGCTGGCGTATTCCAGCCGTATTATGACCTGATAAGGCTCTTTAAAAAAGATATGGTCATTTCCGGTGCAACGTCATGGATATTTAAAGCAACGCCTTACATAGTATTTACATCAACAATTGCAGCTGCCATGATAGTGCCTGTTATAACAACAGGGTCTAATCTTAGCATGATGGGCGATGTAATAGCGCTGATTTATATCTTTGCACTTGGAAGATTTTTCATGGCCTTAGCGGGTCTTGACGCAGGAACGGCTTTCGGCGGCGAGGGCTCAAGCAGGGAGATGACTGTGGCAATCCTTGTTGAGCCGATGATGATGCTCAGCATATTTACTGCAGCAATATCAGCGGGCTCGACTAATATAACTAAGATTGCAGAGGCACAGGGTATATTCTATTCACCGTCCCACATCCTTGCATTATCAGCATTCATTATAGCGGTTATTGCAGAAACAGGAAGGATCCCTGTCGACAACCCCGACACCCATCTTGAACTCACAATGATACACGAAGGGATGCTCCTTGAATATTCAGGGAGATACCTTGCACTCATGGAATGGGCTCATTATATAAAGCAGGTGTTATTATTCACTATTGCTGTTGACATATTTTTCCCATTTGGGATTTCCAATAACATGGAATTATCAGGGCTCGCTATATCATTTAGCACTTACCTTTTAAAGATGTTTTTTATGGCAGGTATGATGGCATTGATAGAGTCAACAAGGGCGAAGATGAGATTCTTCCAGCTCCCGTCATTGCTTGGTGGCGCCTTTATCCTTGCCCTGCTGTCGCTCTTAATATACATAATGATGGGGAAATGAAGGTCAGAGTTCAGAACACAGAATTCAGAACACAGATTATTGGAGGACTTTATTGAAGAACTGGATTCAGGTTTTTTCTATAATTGATTTCATCTCGGTAGGCATACTCCTGACTGCAATTGCGATGAATGCCCTCAGGAGACTTGAGTCATGCGTAAGGGCATATATGTTTAATTCATGGCTTCTGTCGTTTTTGATTGCCATTGTGGCATTTATGATTGGCGAGGCTCACCTTTATATGGCATCCATTGTTACTTTCTTGAGTAAGGGAATTGTCATCCCGCTTTTTTTGAGGAAGATAGTAAAACAGATGAAGGTCACACACGATGTTGAACCGTATATAAGCAATGCCCTCTCCCTTACGATATCAGGAATCCTTGTGGCTGTTGTTTATGTCTCACTGCGTGAAGGCATATTTGTTACGGGTTTCTCAAGGAATGTCCTTCAGATTTCAACCGCAGTAATACTCATTGGACTGTTCATAATGATAAGCCGCAGAAAGGCGATAACACAGGTGATAGGATTGTTATTTATGGAGAACGGGCTTTTCCTTGCTGGCTTTTCGCTTACATTTGGGATGCCAATAATTATAGAGCTTGGAGTTTTATTTGACATGCTGATGGGAGTGATAATACTGGGGATATTTGCCATACAGATTAAACGGGCATTCACATCCTCTGACCTTGATAAACTGACAATATTGAAGGGATAGGGTTAATGATTGAAATACTCTTAATACCGGTTATTACAGCAGCGGTATGCTATATGCTGAAGAACTACAGATTAATCAGCTATGTGAGCCTGACAGGGGCTGTTACCCTCACCGGCTTTTCCATGCCGGTAATCTTTTCATCCATGTCATCTCCCCATGAAATTATGGGAGGGATGCTTTATACAGATGCCCTTTCAGGATATATAATGGCACTCGTGATATTCCTTGGCCTTGTCTCAGCAATCTATTCCATAGGATATCTTGAGCACGAACTAAAGGTCGGGCTAACAGACATAGCAGGGATGAGGAGATATTATGCACTGCTGCATCTGTTTATATTCACCATGCTTCTTGTAACTGTTGCAAATAACCTTGCCCTTATGTGGATTGCGGTAGAGGCAACAACAATAGTTTCCGCTGTCCTCATCGGGTTTGGTTTCAGGAAGAGGGCTTTGGCAATCGAGGCAGCATGGAAATATATAATCCTCTGTACTGTAGGGATCACATTTGCACTTCTCGGAACGTTCATAACATATTATGCATCCACTGCAGTTATGGGGACCGAAGGCGCATTGAACTGGACAGAGCTTAAAGAGATTGCCGCTAAACTCAATCCCTCAACAATGAAACTTGCATTCATTTTTGTGCTTGTCGGGTACGGCACAAAGGCCGGGCTTGCACCTGTTCATAACTGGCTGCCTGACGCCCACAGCCAGGCGCCGAGTCCTATAAGTGCGCTTCTTTCAGGTATTCTTCTGAACACTGCTTTTTATGGCATTATGCGATTTGTCTCTATCGTGGAACCATCAACAGGCGAATTTTTTACAGGTAATCTGCTGATTATTTTTGGGCTTATATCCATTGGCATATCTTCCGTATTTATTCTTGTTCAGGATAACTACAAAAGGCTTCTTGCATACAGCAGCATCGAGCATATGGGGATTATTTCCCTCGGGGTTGGCATTGGCGGGCCTGTTGGCATCTATGGTGCGCTTTTACATATTTTAAACCATGCCCTTTCCAAACCCCTTATGTTTTTTGCCTCTGGAAAAATCCAGGCCCATTACGGTTCTACAAGGATAGAGAATGTGAACGGGGTACTTTCATCAATGCCTCTGCTTGGTACGCTCACATTTATTGGTGCGCTCTCCCTTGCGGGCACCCCGCCGTTTAATATTTTTTTAAGTGAATTCACGATTTTAAAGGCAGGGGTGGATAAAGGATTATGGTTAGTAGTTGGCCTGTTCTTGCTCTTTGTGATTATTGTCTTTTACGGGATACTCTCCGGATTCGGGAAAATGCTTTTTGGAACTGCAACAGGGTTGAAGAGCGAAAGCGCTGAAGAACAAAGCGTCAAGGGAGCAGAAACTTTCAAACTTCCGAATGTATTAACTAATACAACAATGATTGTAATGGCGTTATCCATTATTGCGCTTGGATTTAAGGTCCCTGATTTCATAGACAGCACTATAAAAACCTGTATCAATGTTCTTGGGATAAGATGATGGAAAAAATTCTTAAAAAGGCAGTAAAAACAAAAGAATACCTGAATGAGATATACATAGAGGTCGCAAGGAATGACTTTAAAGAAGTGAGTGTTTATCTTTGCGACAAGAAAAACGCTATCCTGAGGCTTATGTTTGCAACAGACGAAAGGGAGATTGACGAAACGTTCAAACTTTACGCTGTATTTTCTGTCCCGGGCATTGACAGATTCTTTATAATTGTACTGTCTTTAAAGGAGGATGACCTCACATTCCCGTCTATAACACATGAAGTCCCGGCAGCCCACTGGTATGAGCGCGAGATAAAAGATATGTTCGGACTTTACCCAAAAAGGCATCCTGACCTGCGCAGGCTTGTATTTCATGATTCTTTTCCACCCGATTCCTATCCATTGAGAAAGGGCTGGAACATCACAGAGACTGATTTGAAAGAGTGGGGCGAAGGGATAGCTAAAAAAGAACCTTACAATTTTATGGAAGTCGAAGGTGAAGGGATTTACGAGATCCCTGTCGGTCCTGTTCATGCAGGGATAATTGAGCCGGGCCATTTCAGGTTCAGTGCGGTGGGTGAGACAATATTCTTCCTTGAACCGAAATTGTTTTATACACATAAAGGGACAGAGAAACATTTTGAGAATCTTGGATTTATTGAAGGGGTTAAACTTGCAGAAAGGGTTTCAGGGACATCTTCATTTTCCCATTCATCTGCTTATTGCATGGCAGTCGAGAGGATGGCGGACATTGATATAACAGAAAATGCAAAGGCAATAAGGACGCTTCTTCTCGAGCTTGAAAGATTGTATAACCACATAGGAGATATCGGAAACATGTGTGCTGGAACCGGACTTGCTGTTGGATATGCAAAAGGCGCCATTATTAAAGAAAGACTTATGCAGCTCAATGAGAGGCTCACCGGGAGCAGATACCTGAGGGGAATAAATATTATCGGCGGAGTTAAAAAGGATATATTTTTATACAGGGATGATATCTTATCGACAGTTGATATAGCGACAAAAGAATACAAAGAGTTTATGAAATTATTATTTGGCACTGTCTCACATATGGAAAGGTTAGAAGACACAGGCAAATTATCAAAAGATATCGCAACGAAATTAGGAGCCACCGGTGTCACTGCCAGGGCATCAGGCATCAATGATGATTTAAGGAAAGCGCATCCCCATCTGCTTTACGACAGGCTTGCTTTTGAAGCACACACGATGTCAAAGGGCGATGTGTTTGCACGGATGATGGTCAGGGCAGAGGAGGCGGAATGCTCGATATCTCTGATTAATGCACTTCTTGAAAACAGTTATAAGGGAGGATTAGTTGTCGGGATAAAAGATATACCAGCATATTCATCTGCGCTGGGCTATACAGAGACACCGAGGGGGTCGGTATTTTACTGGGTCATGTCTGATAAAAATGGAAAACCGCTGAGGGTGAAGTTAAGGTCTCCGTCCTATTGCAATTGGCCCGCGGTGCCTTTTGCAGTTCATGGCAATATAGTGCCTGATTTTCCATTGTGCAATAAAAGTTTTAACTTATCATATTCAG
>JAKALU010000055.1 GCA_021824065.1 Nitrospirota bacterium | reverse complement strand
GCAAGAAAAAGCAGATACGGGAATGTTGAGTTCAGGCTCGACGAGATCGAAAACCTGCCTGTTGAGAATAGTTCAGTTGATGTTGCCATCTCGAACTGCGTCATCAACCTCTCGCCTGATAAATCAGAGGTCTTTAAGGAAGCATACAGAGTATTAAAGCCCGGAGGAAGGCTTATGATATCTGATGTTGTTTTATTGAAAGAACTTCCTGATGTCATAAAAAAATCTGTTGAGGCATATATCGGTTGTCTTTCAGGAGCTATAAAAAAAGGTGAATACCTCAGGACAATAAAATCTGCGGGATTCCAAAATGTAAAGATAATTAATGAGACTTCTTTCCCTGTGGAATGCATGGCTAATGACCCTACTGCAAAGGCTGTTATTGAGGATTTGAAGATGCCGTCTCAGAAAATAAAAGAGATTGCTGACTCTGTTGTTAGTATTAAGGTATCAGGGATTAAGTCTAAAGCATAAACATGAAAATTTTAACTCGCTATCTCGCCGTTAACCGGCCGAACATTTTTGCCATAGACCTCATCAAGGATCTCTTTTGCGCCTTTGGAAAGAAGGTCTTCTGCGAGTTTAAGGCCGAGGGATTCAGCGTCTTTGGTATTTCCTTCGATATGAGCCTTGATAATCCTATCTCCTGAAACACTGCCTACGAGTCCATCTATAACCAGTGAATAGTGAACAGTGAACAGTGAAGAGTCTTCTGACTTCTGACTTCTGACTTCTGACTTCTGTACTAACCTGGCATGTGCAGCTATAGGCACCTGACAACCGCCTTCGAGTTTCTTAAGACATGCCCTTTCTGCCCTGACACAGACTGATGTCTCTTTATGATTCAAAGGCGAAATAAGCTTGTTTATGAATTCATCGTCAATCCTGCATTCAATCCCAATAGCTCCCTGACCTATTGCAGGAAGGCTTATCTCAGGTTCTATTGTCTCTGTAATCCTCTCTGCCCATCCAAGCCTTTTACACCTGCTGCTGCGAGTATTATTGCATCGAACTGTCCTTCATCAAGCTTCCTTAATCTCGTATCAAGATTCCCCCTCAACTGCACAATCTTTAAATCAGGTCTTAAATTGAGCAACTGACACGACCTTCTTAAACTGCTCGTCCCAACAGTCGCACTTTGAGGAAGGCTTTTGAAATTTTGAACCTTGAATTTTCCATTTTGAATTGGAGCGATGAAGGCATCGCGGGGGTCTTCTCTTTTGCATATGACTGCAAGATGGAGACCTTTTGGGAAATCTGTTGGCACATCTTTCATGCTATGAACAGCAAGGTCTGCCCCGCCTCTGAGAAGCGCCTCTTCTATTTCCTTAACGAAAAGCCCTTTGCCTCCGACTTTTGCTAAAGGGACATCAAGAATTTTGTCTCCTGTTGTCTTTATCTTGTTGAGTTCGATATTTAAGTCAGGATTGAGCTTAAGAAGTTCAGACTTAACCCACTCTGCCTGCCACAATGCAAGCTTACTTCCGCGCGTGCCGATAATAACTTTTTTCTTTGCCAATTAGAACCCTTCTTATAAAAAATTATCTGAGGCTTTATAGTATAATATCTTTACAAAAAAAGCTTCAAGGATACTTGAAGTTGTGAGCTATCTTCTCAAACAATGGAAAAAATCTCATCGTATGATCTGCCCCGTACCAGGGTATATATCACCGCTATCGCGATAGGCGGGATTTTTGGCATAGTGAACACAACACTGGACCTTGATTTTACGCCGAAGGCAGGGCTTTTTCTCCAGCTTGTGATTGCAATCGTAAGTGTTGTTGTTTTGCATGAGGGCGCACACGGCCTTTTAGCTGTATTTTTCGGACACAAACCTATTTTCGGCATTAAACCGCCATTGGTGTATATAACCTTTGCTGATAAAATACCGCGCGGACAATTCATTGCTATTAGTCTGGCCCCTCTGGTCTTTCTTGATTTTATTTTCGGCCTTATGTATCTCTCCGGGGTTCTCAAGCTCTTCTTCAACTTTTGCATAACCATTAACACATTAGGGGCTACAGGGGATGTATGGATTACAGCAAAGCTTATAGGTGTTGATAGGGGGACATTTATTCAGGATACCAAAACCGGGGTTGAAGTATGGCGGGCTTAAAATAGTAAAATAGTATGAATATCTCAGAAAAGAACTACAGGGGAAAATCAATGCTGCAAGGAATTAAAAACAAAGTCCTCTCAGGCAGGAGGCTCACCAAGGAAGATGCGATAAGGCTCTTCGAAACTGACGACATATTCACACTCGGAAAACTCGCATCCCATGTTGCAAAAAAGAAAAATGGCAATAAGGCATATTTCATCCAAAACATACATATCAACCCTACAAACATCTGCATCAATAGATGCAAGTTCTGTGCATTCAGCCGCTCAAAGGGAGAGGAAGGAGCGTATGAACTTACAATTGATGAGATAATAAAAAAATTGAAAGAGGGTCAAGTAGTAAGAAGCAAGAAGCAAAAGGTAGACTCGTCATTGCCCTACACCGAGGTTCACATCGTCGGCGGTCTTCACCCTGACTGGCCTTTTGAATATTATCTTGAGATGCTTGCAAACATAAAAAAATCATTCCCCAAAATATGCATAAAGGCTTTCACTGCAACAGAGATAGAATATTTTTCGAGGCTAAGCAGAAAGAGCATTTATAATACATTATTGGAACTTAAGAAGAATGGTCTTGATACAATGCCAGGCGGAGGCGCTGAGATATTCGATATCGGAGTAAGAAACCAACTCTGCCCTGAGAAGCTTTCAGGTGAAGGATGGCTTAGTGTTATGGAAGCTGCTCACATGGCAGGGATAAAGACTAATGCAACAATGCTTTATGGGCATGTGGAAAACTATAGCCAGCGTGTTGAGCATCTCATGAGATTAAGGGAGCTTCAGGACAGGACAAAGGGTTTTCAGGCATTTATTTCCCTTGCATATCATCCAAAAAATACAGAGATCGGAGGCTCTTATTCATCAGGAATAGATGACCTTAAGACAGTCGCAGTGAGCAGGCTTGTGCTTGATAATTTCACTCATATCAAGGCTTATTGGGTTATGCTCGGAGAAAAACTTTCACAACTTGCGCTCTTGTTCGGGGCAGATGATATTGACGGGACAATAATAGATGAAAAGATTACTCATTCAGCAGGCGCATTGAGCAGCAAGGCAATGACTGCTGAGCAATTGGTAAATATGATTAAAAAGGCAGGAAAGGTTCCTGTTGAGAGGGATAGTTTTTATAAAAAAGTGGATAACTAAATATTGAGATATTATGATGCCTAATTATATGATTGTTACAAAGGTAGTTATTATTGTTGGAATAATTTTGGTGCTAAGTAGGAATCTCCCAGTGGTTATTATTGGTATGATTTTGTCAATCGTTGGTTTTTCGATCTTTATAAATGGATATAGGAAAAATAAAAAGTGATAAATAAAAACCCAAAAAAACGGATAACAAAAAAACAGGCATTATCCTTATTAAAAACATCTGACCTTCTTAAGCTTGGGCAGAAGGCTGACGAGATGAGGAAAGAACTTCATCCCGATAAAGTTGTCACCTTTGTTATTGACAGAAACATAAACTATACAAACATCTGCATTAACAAGTGTACTTTTTGCGCTTTCTGGAAGGATAAGGAAGATAAGGATGCCTACGTCTTAGGTAAAGATGAACTGTTCAAAAAAATAGAAGAGACAGTGAATCTCGGAGGAACACAGATACTCATTCAGGGAGGGCTTCATCCTGATTTTGGAATAGAGTATTACATTGATTTACTGAGGCAAATAAAATCACGTTTCAATATAAATGTGCATGGCTTTTCACCGCCTGAGATATGCTATATCGCAGATAAATCAGACCTCACAATAAGGGAGACTCTGCAGATTTTAAGGTCAGCAGGGCTTGATTCAATCCCAGGAGGAGGAGCAGAGATTCTTTCGGATAGAGTTAGAGAGATTCTCAGTCCGAGGAAGATAAAATCATCCTCATGGCTTAAGGTTATGGAAGATGCTCACAGGCTTGGAATGAGGACAACTGCAACGATGATGTTCGGAAGCGTAGAAAAGCCAGAGGATATAATCGAGCACCTCGATTCAATAAGGAATCTTCAGGACAGGACAGGAGGCTTCACTGCTTTCATCCCCTGGACATTCCAGCCGGGGAATACGGAGTTAGTTAAAAGTATCACAGCGTCAAAGGGTCAAAGGGTCAAAGGGTCAAATTATAAAAAACAGAAACAAAGTAAAAACTCTCAACTCCCAACTTTTAACTTTCAACTTCATCCTGCTACTGCCGTTGAATACCTCAGGGTGCTTGCTTTGTCAAGGATATATCTTGATAATGTAAAAAATATCCAGGCGTCATGGGTTACGCAGGGATTAAAGATTGCAGAGGTCGCTTTGAGATTCGGTGCAAATGATTTTGGCTCGACAATGATTGAGGAAAATGTCGTTGCATCAGCAGGCGTAAGCTACAGAGTCTCAATGGAAGATATCATAAGGGCAATAAAGAACGCAGGCTTTAAACCTGCGCAGAGAGATACGTACTACAAAATTCTTAAAAAGTTTTAGCGCTCTCCCTGACGCTTCTTTAACTTTTTTATGTTATCAGATTTTTTACTTACATAAAAATCCCCCTCTTTTCTAAAGAGGGTTTAGGGTCGTCTCAGGCGACTCGCCGAGGAGAGGAGATTACAGATATTATAAGTCATTCAGTAATCCCCCTCATTCCCCCTTTTAGAAAAGGGGGATTATATAAATTTAGAGTTTTCTGTCTTCTGCCTCTGCAAGTTCTATCTTTGCCTTGGCGATTCTTTTGTAATAGTTTTTTGTCTTTGCAGCATTTCCTGCAACAATTGATTTATGGAGGTCTCCTTCAAGCTCTGCAATCTCAAGCCTTCTGTAATAATCGAGCGATTCTATCATATGCGCAAGCACAATTTTCCCCGTAATAACAGGATGATTGTTTGTCACATTTGCCTCCTTGTACATCGTACCGTGCTCAAGCTCGACCTCAAGACCGATGCGGAACTGCTCCGGCTCTATCTTCATACCCCTTGAATCTATCTCTCTTAGGATTCTTTTGGCCTCTTTCAGGGACACCTTGTAATCCCTTATCTTTGTCCAGTCCCTTAATCCAAGCGCCTTGCACACCCTCTGCACTTCAGCTTTTGTCACATACTCAGGCAGTTTCACGATTCCTCCATTTATTTTTTTATTTAAACCTTCCGTCCACCATCTCCAGAACTCTGTGACACTGCTTTGAAAGGGATTCATTGTGAGTTACGATTACGAATGTGATGCCTTTCTTCTCATTCAGTTCGAGGAGGAGTTTAAAAAGTTCTTCCCCTGTATGGGTGTCAAGATTCCCTGTTGGTTCATCTGCAAGCACGACCTTTGGTTCGAGTATCAAAGCACGGGCAACTGCAACACGCTGCTGCTCTCCTCCTGAAAGCTCTCCCGGCCTGTGGTCTTTCCGTGCGTATATCCCGAGTTCATCAAAAAGTTTCTCTGCTCTCTCCACAATTTCTTTAAAACTTAAACCCTTAAACCCTTGAACCCTTGAACCCAGATTTATGAGTCCCGGCATCATTACATTTTCAAAAGCAGTAAATTCCGGTAACAGATGGTGAAACTGAAATACAAAGCCTATTGACGTATTTCTAAAAGCAGCAAGGGAATAATCATCCAGAGAAAATACGTCTCCGCCTTCATAAAAGACATTGCCAGATGTTGGTCTATCCAATGCGCCGAGAATGTGCAGAAGGGTGCTCTTCCCAACACCTGATGCCCCCGCAATCGCAACCATTTCTCCTGCCTTTATAGAGAGATTAATCCCCTTTAAAACCTTCAGCTCTCCTGCAGGAGTGAAGAATGATTTTTTTAAGTCCCTTACCTCAATCATCTCCAAATTCCCTCACACACGGAGGGCAGGGCATTGTATTTGAGCGGATTTATTTTGCCGATATTCAATGAACAACAATCAGAAAATAAAGAGGCAAAATACCTCGCAGGTCGCCTCAGCGACCGAGAATGAGAGAGAATATTATGCCCTGCCCTCATCACTCATACCTCAATGGCTCGACAGGATTCAGCTTTGCTGCCTGCCACGCAGGATATATCGTTGCAATAAAACTTATTGTTATCGCAGATACAGACACAGAGATAAAATCAATAAACTTCATCTTTACGGGCAGATGGCTCAGATAATATACATCTGCAGGAAGTTTGATTATCTGATAATTGTTGAGCATATACCCAAGCAGATATCCGCCTGTAATCCCGATAACTGTGCCTGCAAGCCCGATAAAAAGCCCCTGAAGCATGAATACAGTCATGATGCCCTTGTTTGTCGCGCCCATAGCCTTAAGGATTGCAATCTCACGGCTTTTTTCTATGACATTCATTATAAGCGTACCGACGATGTTGAATGAGGCGACAAGGACTATAAGCACGAGTATTACAAACATCGCAAACTTTTCGAGCTTTAAGGCTGAAAAAAGGTTCTTGTTCATCTGCATCCAGTCCCGACCATAGTACGGGAATCCAAGTATTTTCTGTACATGCTCTCTTACATCTTTTGCCTTGTAGATATCTGTAATCTTAAGCTCGATGCCTGTTACAGAATCACCCATGCCGAAAAAATCCTGGGCTGGTGAAAGCTCTGTCATAACAAGGTTCGAATCGTATTCAAACATGCCAACTTCAAATATTGCAGCAACCCTGAACTGCTTAACTTTTGGAAGCATTCCGAGAGGGCCAATCTCTCCAACAGGAGATATAACATTTATTGTGTCATTCCTGAAAACACCGAGATTGTTTGCAAGTTCTTTTCCAATTACAATGCCGGGTATGCCATTCCTGGGTTTCAGATCATCCAAGTTCCCATCTTTTATGTATTTGGCTATCTCAGTGGTCTCTATCTCGAGGGAAGGGTCGATCCCTCTTAAAAACACACCGTGTGCCCTTTTGCCGGAGGACACCATAACCTGCCCGAGAACAAATGGAGAAGCAGATATTACATCCTTTTCTCCCATAACTTTTTCTGTTATCTCTCTGTAATCTGTAACGGGGCCTTTATAGTTAAGTACCACAACATGTGCATTCACTCCGAGGATCTTCCTCTGCAGGTCTTCATGAAAACCGCTCATGACTGATAGCACAACAAGGAGGGCCATAACACCAACTGCAACTCCGCCAACCGAAATAGCAGTATTAAGCGAAATACCCTTATGCTTTTTCTTTGATTTAAGATAGCGTAATGCTATAAAAAATTGGTATGGCAGATTTTTTTGCATAAAGATAAATATATCACAAAACCTTATTTGAGTGTTGTATATCTTTCTACAATATCTTAGAATATAAAACCAATGAATCCAATTTTAAACCAGTTGCAGGAATTCACAAGAGAACCAAAGATTGCCTATTTCTCTATGGAGATAGGCATAGCCAATGACATTCCGACCTACAGCGGCGGTCTCGGTGTTCTTGCAGGAGACACAATAAGGTCAGGCGCTGACCTTAAATTACCAATGGTCGCAGTAACGCTTCTCAGCAAAAAAGGATATTTCACGCAGGAAATAGATGAAAGGGGAAGACAGACAGAACAGCCTACTTTATGGGAACCGTCAAAGTATATGACCCTCCTCCCTTCAAAGGTGTATATACAGATAGAAGACCGTGAGGTTGCAATTCAAGCGTGGCTTTATGTTGTAAAAAGCCTGACAGGTGGAAGTATCCCTGTATTTTTTCTTGATACCGACGTTGAAGGGAACTCTCCTGATGACAAAGAGCTTACCTCTTATCTCTACGGCGGTGATCAGGCATACAGACTGAAACAGGAAATCATTCTTGGTATAGGTGGGGTAAAAATGCTCCATGAGCTCGGGTTTGAGATTAAAAAATATCATATGAATGAGGGGCATGCCAGTCTGCTCACAATAGAACTGCTTCTCAGGTATAAAAGGCCCATCGAGGATGTCTGGGATGAAAGACTCGTATGGGATGTAACCCGGGTAAGAGACATTTGTGTGTTTACAACCCATACACCTGTTGAGGCAGGTCATGACAAATTTTCGTATGACCTCATATTAAAGGTAATGGGAGAATTGATACCCCTGAGCGTAATGAGAGAACTCGGAGGCGATGACAGCCTGAATATGACACTCCTTGCCTTAAACCTGAGTGAATTTGTTAATGGCGTTGCTAAAAAACATGGACAGGTCTCACAGAGCATGTTTCCTGGATATGAAATATCTGCAATAACAAACGGCGTGCACACCTATACCTGGACGTGCGACAGCCTTAAGAGGCTTTATGACAAATATCTTCCGGGCTGGGCAAATGAGCCTGAATTATTTGTAAGGGTCGGCCGTATTCCTGATGATGAATTGTGGGCCGCACATATGGAGGCAAAAAAAGTTTTAATTGATTTTGTGAATATAGAAACAAACGCAGGCATGGACTATGAGACCCTTACAATCGGATTTGCACGAAGGGCAACTGCGTACAAACGTCCTGACCTGATATTCAGCGATATAGAGAGACTTGAAAAAATTGCTACCGGAAAGATTCAGATTATTTACTCAGGCAAGGCTCACCCAAGAGATGACCACGGCAAGTGGCTGATAGAAAAAATCCATGTGATAAAGGAGAGATTGAAAGGCAAGATTAAAATGGCTTATGTAAAAAACTATGACATGGAAAAGGCACTTAAACTCGTCTCTGGCGTTGACGTATGGCTTAATACACCACTCCGACCACGTGAGGCATCAGGCACAAGCGGGATGAAGGCAGCCCATAACGGTGTGATGAATTTCAGCATTCTTGACGGATGGTGGATTGAAGGGCATATTGAAGGTTTTACAGGCTGGGCAATAGGTCCAAGTCCTACCGAGTCCATGCTGAGCAATAATATCGAAGAGATGGACAAAAGGGATGCAGAAGACCTATACAATAAACTTGAAAATATAATAATCCCTATGTACTACACCGACAGGCATACATGGATAAGGATGATGCAGAATGCCATAGGGAAAAATGCCTATTACTTCAACAGCCACAGGATGATGCGCAGATATGTTACAGAGGCTTATATAAGATAAGCCTATACAATCGCTATGAGCTTGACATCAAATACAAGATTCTTCCCTGCAAGCGAATGATTGCAATCCATAGTAAACGAAGTCTCTGATTTGTCGACAACAGTGACTACCACTGTTTTACCATCAGCCCGCTGCATATAAACCTGCTGACCTATTGCGGGGTCAAAGTTTTCAGGCGCTCTATTCCTGTTGAATTCAAATACCATCTCTTCCTTGTGCGGGCCATAAGCTTCCTCTGCCGGGATACTGATTGTCTTTGATTCACCTGCACCCATACCAATAACACCCTGTTCAAATCCTTTTATAAGTTCACCCTTGCCAACTGTAAACTCCAGTGGCGCACCATCTTCTGATGAGTCAAATACTGTGCCGTCTTCAAGTTTCCCTGTGTAATGAACCCTTACTGTATCTCCTTCTTTTACTGTAGCCATTTTTTCTCCTTTTGAAAATTTGTTTTTTGATGTTCTATTGTCATTGCGAGGAGTCCGCCTCGGGCGGACGACGTGGCAATCTGTAATATATTAATTTATATAAAAGCGAGATTGCTTCGCTTTGCTCGCAATGACATCATAAGTGAGGACACTATCCTCTGACTTATTTCCCCTATTACTTTTTTCCCATAACATTATAGTACTCTATCTCGAGCAATCTCCTCTTTATATCAACCCCTGAAGAGTAGCCACCGATCGAGCCGTCTGACTCTATAACCCTGTGACATGGGAAGACTATGGGTATGGGATTTCTGCCGAGTGCCTGCCCCACTGCCCTGTTTGCCTTTGGATTGCCAACCCTTTCTGCAAGCCATTTATATGCCCTTGTCTCCCCATATGGGATCTCTTTTAAGGCAAACCAGACTTTTTTTTCAAAATCCGTACCCTCTAAAAAAACAAAGGGTTGTTTAAACTCTTTAATACTTCCTTCAAAATAACCTTTGAGTTCTTTCCTAAATGATTCAGGCGCTGAACCCCTTTTGTGTCCTGGTTTTTCAAATGATATTTCTGCAAGATGTTTCCCAGAGAATATAAGATAGAGCGTTCCTATCGGACTATCAAACGTATCGTAAAAAGGTTCTATGCCGCTGGATGTTTTTATTCTCATAACATCTGTCCCAATCTGTTCTGGGGGATATTGTTCTGAAAGCGGCTTTATTTTGCCGATATTCCGACACACCCCCCTTACTTCCCCCCTTGCCAAGGGGGGACATGAGGGGGGTGAGGCAAAAGCCCTCGGAGCGCAGCGAGAATGAGCTATAGAATAATCCCCCTCAAAATTGGCTTATCTATTTTATCACAAGATTCAGTTTCTTCCCTATCTCCTCCCAGTCTTTGACTTCTTCGGCTCCTTCAACCTCTTCGAAACTGAATGCCTTAGGCTTAAACTCTTTTGCTGACTCTATAACTGAAGCGCTGCCTATTATAAACTTAATCTTTAGCCCTTTTTTATTTATATCATCAAAGACAGCCCCGTTCTCCCATGAAAGTACTGGCGCGCTTATAAATTCATTTTTCTCAAGCAATTTTTTTATGGCCGTTATATCAAACATTTCTGTTTGTAGATAAATAATGGGAAATCGCTTCGAGATTGCCTTGATTATTTTTTGACTTCCTTTCAAGGGCTCCATTGATAATGGCAGAAACATGCTCCCCCCAGCGTCAATGCATACAACCCGTGTGCCTTTCTCTAACGAGAGTAATAATCCTCTATCTTTATCCTTTCCTGATATAACAGAAATTTTATATAGCCCTGTCTCTGTTGGTGAGAACTGTTTAAATGCAAAACCGTCACCACCTGAAAGCACTTTGCCTATGGATCTTCCATTAACAAGGAATTCGACCATCTCTCCGCCTTTGCTGAAAATTTTACCTTTTGTCTCAGCCCTTAGCATTACACTTTTATCCTTCAGACTGATTGCATCGTAGAACCTTACTTCTGAATAGGCAGGGGCGGATAAAAATAAAATGAGCGTGACTATAGAGAAGACTATGTATGGGATTTTCATTAAACTAATAGGTGTGCAAGTTTACAGATAGCCCATGCAAGCAGGGCACATGCAGGCAGGGTAAGTATCCATGCAATTATAATATTCCCTCCTACTCCCCATCTGACTGCCGAGAGCCTCTTGGATGCACCTACTCCCATTATGGTGGACGATATTATATGTGTTGTTGAGAGTGGAAGGCCTATTCTGGATGCAATCTCAATAACAGTAGCAGCTGATGCCTCTGCTGCAAACCCGTGGATAGGTCTGAGATGAACAAGACGCACTCCGAGGGTTTTTATTATCCTCCACCCCCCAACAGCTGTGCCGAAGGCCATAGCTATTGCGCACAGTATAATTACCCAGTAAGGGACGTGAAAATCTGGAAGTTTATAATAGCTTACCAGCGCCATCGTGATGATGCCCATAGTTTTCTGCGCATCGTTGTTACCATGGCTAAATGCCATATAAGCTGCTGATACTATCTGAAGTCTGTTAAAGAGATTCGTGACCAGTGATGGTGCAGACCTCTTGAAAACCCATATAAGGAATAACATAAGGAAGAAACCAAGCATAAGCCCAACCAAAGGAGAGACAACCAGACCTATAAGAACCTTATATACTCCTTTCTGGATGATAACCTTTGTCCCTGCTGTTGCTATTGCAGCCCCCACTATACTTGAAAGTATGGCATGGCTTGAAGATGTGGGAAGACCAAAATACCATGTTATTAAGTCCCATATTATAGCGGATAATAGAGCTGAGACAACAGTAATCTGCGTCACATATGAAGCCTCTACAAGACCGGCGCCTACCATCTTGGCAACCGCAGTACCTGATAAAGCGCCAACCATGTTCAATATTGTTGCCATTGATACCGCTACCTTTGGAGACAGAACCCTTGTTGATACTGATGTGGCGATTGCGTTTGCAGTGTCGTGGAAGCCGTTTATAAAATCAAAGATTGTTGCAAGAACTATTACAGAGACAAGCAAAAAGAAGGTATCATGCATATTTAAGGACTATGGACTCTAAGACGTTTGCGACATCCTCGCATTTGTCCGATGCATCTTCGAGGTGTTCGTATATCTCTTTCCATTTAATAATAAGGATGGGGTCCTTAAACTCATCAAATAGTTTCCCGAGCGCATCTCTGAAGCCTCTGTCTATTCTGTTTTCGAGTCTGTTTATCTCGATGCATAACTCCTGCACATGAGAATAATTTTTTTCCTTAAGTTTCCTTATTGCCTTATGTATAACTTCAGCGGTTGTGAGCAGATCCTTTGACATTGTGACCGCCTCTTTTGTTGGTTCCTTCAGCTTAAAGACCGAGAGCCTGTCAACAGAAGCCCATATCAGGTCCAGGACATCATCAAGACTTGATGCAAGTGCGTGTAAGTCTTCTCTGTCTATCGGGGTGATAAAAGTTTTGTTGAGTTTTTTCATGATGTCATGTGTCAGCATGTCACCGTCCTGCTCAACCTCGTATATCTCTTTTGCCCGAGCCTCAATATTGTCAAAGTTTTCCATAAGGGAAACAAGGAGTGTTGATGCCTTTGTCAGGTTCAATGAAGCCCTGTCGAATATCTCGAAAAAATCTATTTCTTTTGGGAAAAGTTTCATAATAATTCCAACGTCAGATAGTTTATAGGAAGTGAGAGTATGCTGTCAAATAAAACGCTTTGATAGAATTATAAATTTTTGTATCCATAGCTAAATTAAATCATTGACTTTTTCAGGCACGAATCTTTCAGCATCTAAAACATTATGCATAAACCTGAAGATTAATCTCCTCTGCTCTGTTGTCACTTCCGGGTAAAACACAGGGTTGGCAACAACAGCGCCCCTGAATGCAAAAAACGGCGCAAGCACTTCGTATATCTCAATGTCCTGTGATAACCTGACATACTCATCAAAAAATAATTTCAAACCCTCAAGATATGCTCCTCTGACATCTCCATGATTTTTTATGGAGAAAAAGATATAGTTTATTGTAAGTGCTGTCACATCATCTGCGGGTTCGCCCCATGGTCCTCTGCTCCTGTCAAGGAGGATAAAATCAGTGTTATTCTTGAACAAAATATTCCCGGGATGAAAATCGCCATGTATTTGTGAGAGTCTTCTATATTTTGGTTTCAATCTATAAATCCAGTCCACTGACTTTTTTATGATGGGTACTATTTGATCGTAACGGATGGTTCCGTCTGGATATATATCAAAAACACCCATAAGGCATTCACCGTGACCTACGGTATCCCTTAATTTCCTCCAGTAAAGTGGTTTCGAATCTTTTTTAACAGAATGAATATCTGCAAGATATGATGTCATTGCCTTTACCTTTTCAATATCAGAAATTTCCAGGTGGTTTTTACGGGCAAACTCAGAGAGGTCGGTGAAATAATTCCTTCCTTGCGCTTTTTCGAGCAGAAGATAATATTCCTTGCCGCCGCCTATCGACTTAACAGACCCGTCTTCGAACTCAGCCAGAACATCAACAGCCATGACATGCTTTGGTAAATTTTTGTATTCATCGAGGTCAAGAAGAAACACAGCAGCCCTGTCAGAGGGATAGTCATGACCGAACCCCTCGGGTATTAGATCCTTTATTACATATGATCTAAGACCTTTTTTAGTTTTAATTTCTGCCAGGAAACCAGAGCCCTGAACACCAGAACCGAGTTTTTTAATGCTCACACTAACAACGTTTCTGAATTTTTTTTTGAGATACGCCTTTAATGCCTTTTCGTTAAGCATGGTTTCTCTTTTATATAATGAAAGGCATAATATTTGAGCGGCTTTTTTGCTGATATGGAAAGGGACTGGGTTGAGCGGCATCAGAGATTTTTCGGTAACAGTTCTTAGTGAATTGAAGCGTCCACAGCCTCGACTGTTTGAACCCCGAAAGCCTTCGGGGTGAGTTTCGAGGCTGTAGCGTAAAGAGCTTAGAACTGTCGGAAAATATCGTAGCAAGCGAAAGCCAGTCCCTAAAAACTATTCCAGCCTTAACCAATTAAAATTCTCCAAAATTATCCTTATACCTTTTAACAAACTCCTCATACGTATAATAATGCTCCTGGGTTCCATATTTCTCTATTGCATATGTAGCTGCAACAGCCCCCATCTTTGCAGAGGTCTGGATGTTCTTGCCCATAACAAGCCCTTTTAAAACCCCTGCCCTGTACGCATCGCCTGCACCGGTAGGGTCTACAACATTATTTGCTCTGGCTGAAGGGATATTCATATCGGATTCAGAAGCGCTGATACGTGAACCTTTCTCTCCAAAGGTTGTGATAATTGTCTTTGTTAGTCCTAAAAGTTCTTTTTTATCCGTCCCGGTCATCTTCATAATCATCTCCAATTCATAATCATTGGTGATTAAAAGCATAGAACCATTAACCCATTCTATGAGAGCATCCTTTTCCCATGCAGTTATGGACTGTCCGGGGTCGCAAATGTATCGAATCCCTTCACTCTTACATGCCTTTGCATATTCAACCATGTCCTGAAGGTTTCCGGGTGCAATCATGACTATTGAGTTTGCCGGATTGGCATTATTGAATCTGTATTCTGAAGGATACTTCATCGCTCCTGGATTAAATCCTGTTATCTGGTTGTCAGCCCTGTCGGTTGTTATATATGCTCCTGCTGTGAACTCCTTATCAATTATTTTGATCCCCTCTACTGAGATCCTGTTCTTCTTCAGCCATTCAAAATAATTTTCATAGTCTTTGCCTATTGTTGCAAGTATAACCGGTTTCTCATTAAGAAGACTCAGCGAATAAGCTATATTGCCTGCAGTTCCGCCAAATTTTTCGATCATACCATTAACAGTAAAACATACATTCAGGATATGTATTTTATCAGGCAGGATGTGGTCAGAGAATTTCCCTGGAAAGTCCATAATCCTGTCATAAGCCAATGCGCCGGAAATATA
>JAKALU010000054.1 GCA_021824065.1 Nitrospirota bacterium | reverse complement strand
GAAAAGGCATAAAAGAGTTCCAGAGAGAGGCTAAAAAACCGTTGATTATTGCCTCTGACCTTGAGCAGGGATTGAGGCAGCAGATTGAAGGCGGCACACTATTCCCGCCTGCTATGGCAATTGCCAATGCTATAGCGTTAAATCAAAAATCAAAAATCAAAAATCAAAAATCGAGAATGCTCAGGAATACATTTAAGGCAATCGCACTTGAGGCCAGGTATGCAGGTATAAATACAATTTTTGCTCCTGTTCTGGATATCAACACCAATCCAAGAAATCCCATTATCTCAACAAGGGCATTTGGAGATGATGCAGAGACTGTTTCGTTCTTCGGATGCGAAATGGTAAAGACATTTCAGTCCAGAGGTATCGCGGCGTGTGGCAAGCATTTCCCCGGGCATGGAGATACCGAGATTGATTCGCATATAAAACTGCCTTTTATAAAGAAAGACCTGAAATCACTTGAAAAGACAGAACTTGTGCCTTTCAGAAATGCGATTAGGCAGGGTGTGAAAATGATTATGCTCGGTCATCTGAAAGTCCCTGCATTGGATTCTTCAGGCATTCCTGTTTCATTGTCAGAAAAGGCTGTCAGATACCTCAGAGATAAGATGAGATTTAAAGGCGTTATAATCACGGATGCTTTGAATATGGGGGGAATAGGGAAATATACAGAAGAAAAGGCTTCATTGATAGCGCTCCAAGCAGGCGTTGATTTACTTCTCCACCCAACAGACCCTGATAGGATTGTATCTTATCTTGAGAAGAAGGTGTCAGGTATCAGGTGTCAGGTGTCAAAAAATCAGTTGTGGAAGAAAAAGACGGCGAGTCGCTCTGACCCTGATTTTGAAAACCACAGAAGGCTCTCTGAAGAACTGACAAGAAAGGCAATTAAGATAAGCGGGCAGATAAGGCCGATGAAAAAGCCTCTGCTCATTATTTTGGATGATGAAAATGAGGAGGGAGCGAAGAGGCGGGGTGAAGCTTTCGCTGGGAAATTTAAAGAGAAATTTCCTGATTTGAGATTGAACGTAACAAATTACGGTTCAGAGATCCAGAACATATCTTATCCAGATGATATATTTATTATTGTTGCAATCTTTTCAAAGATAAAGGCATGGAAGGGAGGGCCAAGCCCATGGCTCTTAAGGTGCATAAGAAAACTCGAAAACAAAGCAGAGATATTTATATCCTTTGGAAGCCCTTATATCCTTGATGGGGTTAGAGATGACATCACAAAGGTATATGCTTTTTGGGATTCGGAGGTTGCACAAAGAGCAGTAGCAGAAGTGATTTGAAGATATCTATGGTATAATCTTGTAAGTTGCGAGGAAGTTATGAAAACTACAACAGACAGGGTCATTAAGAAATTTTTAAAGCAGATTGCTCCGTTTGCTAAAAATATAGATGAGATATATCTTTTTGGCTCAAGATGCAGAGATGACTGGAAGCCAAGTTCAGATTATGACATTTTGATTGTCCTTGAAAAGAAAAATAGAGAAATAATCAGCAAGCTTTATGATGTAGTGATGGAGATACTTCTAAGTACTGGTCGTCTTATATCTTTAAAGATTTTTTCATCTTCGGAATTTAATCGATTAAAGTCCATCCCCACACCATTCATGTCTAATGTTTTATCGGAGGGTATAAGACTTGGAAAAAACAACTGAAGAACTCATAGAAGGATATTTCAAAAAAGCTGAGAAAAAGCTCAGTGTCGCTAAGAAACTCTTGAAGTCCAAAGACTATGAAGATGCTGTATCAAGGGCTTATTATGCTGTATACCATGTTGCTCAGGCACTTCTTTTAACAGAAGGGCAAAAGGCAGATACTCATAAGGGAGTTGTGACTCTCTTTGGACTTTTATTTGTAAAGACAGGGAAATTTAGCAGGAATTTAGGTAAATATCTTGCCAATCTTAAAGATGATAGGGAAAGTGGAGACTATGAGGTTTTTTCTTTTATAGGTAGAGAGACTGCGGAGACCGCTGTAAAAGAGGCTAAAGAGTTTCTATCCGAAGGCAAAAAATATCTTAAAAAAATTGGTGTTAAGATTTAGAGTGAAATCTCCTGTAAAGCCTATAAGAAAATCAAAAATCCCCAGAGGGTTGGACCCTGAAATAGTCTCCAATATCCTCTGGTTCAGCAGGTTCACGCCTTTGGAGAAGATTGCTATTTATGAAAAGTGTCTTAAAAAAGTAAAGAGATTAAAAACTATTGCTTTAAAAACAGGGAAATATTCAGAGGGCTTCGAAGAAAAGGAATTCAATAAAATGATAGAAAAGGTGAAAAAAGAGTCGTGTAATAAAATTCTAAATTCGAAATCCTAAACCCTAAACAATATCAAATGACAGAAATTCAAAGCTCAAAACGTTACGATTTAGAGGATAGGACATTAAACTTTGCAAAACGTATCATCGAGTTTATTAACAGATTGCCAAAGACCCTAACCAATATAGAAATCAGCAAACAGTTAATAAGAGCTGCTGGTTCTATTGGAGCAAACTATATTGAGGCAAACGAATCTCTTGGGAAGAAAGATTTCATGATGCGGATAAAGATAAGTCGGAAAGAGGCAAAAGAAAGTCGTTACTGGTTAAAACTCGTTAATTGCAGTAAAGATTCTGAAGAAGAACAGAAGAATCTTATTCAGGAAGCTGATGAACTGATGAGAATCTTTGGAGCTATCGTAGAGAAAACAAATAATAAGATAAACACTAAATCCTAAATTCTAAAGCCTAAAGGTTTAGTATTTAGACATTCGGATTTAGAATTTCAACGCGGGTAACATTTTGGGTAATATTTTACCCATAGAACTCGCCCGTTCTTTATAACCCTTTAATTTTCAAGACTTATTTTTCAGGCACAAGCATTGCTTGATTAATAAATAGAAAGTAGTTAATATACGGTCTATCTGACTACTTAACTAATAAAACGAAAGGAGGTAAGAGGAAAATGTTAAAGAACAAAGGAGGTTTCACACTGATTGAGCTGGTGATGATCATCGTCATCCTCGGCATTCTCGCAGCAGTTGCAATACCAAAGTATGCTGACTTAAAAGGTGAGGCTGATAAGTCTAATGGAAAGGCTATTGTTGGTGCCTTGAACTCTGCTGCTTCTGTTGCCTTTGCACAGTTCTTAACTAATGGCACAAATACAACAGCGCGTTGTGATGGTGCCGTAACAGGCTATATAGACACAGCAGCGAAACTCAGAGATTGCTTGGATGGTGGTCTTCCAAAGGGCTGGGATGTAAGCGGCGATAATTTCACATACGTAGATAGTGGCGGAACAACCCATACCTTCCCCACTTTTGATGAGACAGCCTCAGCCAAGGCAAGAGTTCAAAGAACTGACGCGGGGGGCTGGCCAGAATAACTGTTAAATGACAACGGTTTTATTTCTGAATCTTGGAGGGGGCTTAAGCCCCCTCCTTATTTTAACGGCGAACTCTATTTGCTAAAAATAACAATCCGCAAAAGAACAGTTTTAATATTTCTAACATTAATAGGTCTTCTTGCCTATTTTAACTCCTTCAATGTTCCTTTCCACTACGATGATATTTCATTCTTGCGAGAAAAAACTATTATTAAATCATTCCGATTGTTTTCAGACTGGATAACAGAAGATTACTCAAGGATAATCACCGGAAGGGCATTTCTTCTTTTTACGTTTTATCTGAATTATATAGTAAACGAACTGGATACATTCGGCTATCATCTTGTCAATCTCTTTATACATATCACAACGGCTTTTTTATTTTATTTGTTGATAGCAAGGTATGTGGATAAAGAAAATGTTATTAGTAATCCCCCCTCACCCCCCTTTAGTAAAGGGGGGATGGGGGGATTTGATAAAGGAGGATTAAGGGGGGTTGTCGCAGCCTCTCTTTTCCTGCTTCATCCAATAAACACGGAAAGCGTAACCTATATCTCAAGCCGCTCTTCTGAGCTTTCTGCATTTTTTATTCTTGCCGCAATGCTTATGTTTTTCAGGGCAACCACACCCCCCAAAAATCCCCCCCTTACCAAGGGAGGGCAAGAGGGGGTTAAACAGAAAATACATTTAGGATATTACATTTCGAGTGTAGTCTTTTTCCTCCTCGGGCTATCTACCAAAGAATCAGCCATAGTGACTCCAATGCTGCTCTTGCTTTTTGACCTCTATTTTATTTCTGGCGGACGTAAAGACTTTAGGGCAAGGATTAAATACCATCTGCCATTCTGGATAATGGTCATCGCAGGCTTTTTTTATTATTCGAGATATATCACAAGTCCTGCGATGTACAGAAGACCATGGCTGATGCACATTTTTACAGAATTAAAGGTTTTTGTGGAATACCTCAGACTGTTAATCTTTCCAGTTGGGTTAAATATTGACCATGATATAAAGGTATCTGTTTCACCTGACCTGGCAGTGATTGTTTCTGCAGCGATGATTGGCGGCCTCATAATACTCGCAGTCTTCTTAAGGAAAAGAAACAGGGTCTTATCATTTTCCATCCTTTGGTTTTTTCTGAATTTAGCTCCTTTTCTAACAATCAGATTACAGGATTTTATGGCTGAAAGATGGGTTTATGCAGCATCAATCGGGTTTGCACTCTTCATCAGTGACTTAGTTATTGTTCTGTCAGGCAAATATAAAAAGACGGGAGTATTTGCAGTTGTTTGCTTGGCTGTTTTTTTCGGAGTCTTTACGCACATGCGCAATAATGTCTATAAAGACCCTATCACCTTGTGGAGCGACGCTGTGAAAAAATCTCCTGAGAAAATCAGGCCGTATACAAATCTCTGCGCATACTATGCAGAAAGAAAAGAATTGGATAAGGCAATTGGAATATGTGAAACCGCAATTAAAAAGGGCAGCAATCAGGCCGAAACTTATATAAATCTGGCACTATGCTATTTTTTCAAGGATGACCTGAATAATGCAGAGAAAGTCCTTTTATCCTTGACTGAGGGAAAGGCAAAAATATCTGATAAGGGGGTGATAGAGGTTTATCATTATAATCTCGGCAGTATATACAAAAAGAAAAAAGAATATAACAGGGCAATAGAAGAATACAAAAAAATATTGAAGATTAATCCGCAATCTCCTGCGGCACTTGGTCTAATTGCAGAATGCTATTATCATCTCGGTATGAGAGACAAAGCTGACGAGTATGCCCGTTTCACGATACAAGGGATACCACAGAATGGTGAAGATTATGTAATGCTCGCAAAGAGTTTTTTCCATTTAGGTGAAAACCGGAAAGGGGTTGAGAGTCTCAACAAGGCATTAATCCCGGACCCTCTGAATATCAATATACGTTATGCCGTTGCAACAATATTTCTTGACGGAGGAAACCCTGAAGCAGCGTATAGACATTTTTCAGTAATGGCAAAGCTCTCTCCCAATCATGCACCAGCCTATGCCGGCATGGGCAAAGCAATGCTTGCAAAAGGCAATCTCGAAGAGGCAAGGAAGCATTTTAATAAAGCGTTGAGCTTGCTTCCGCCTGATTCTCCTGATAGGAAAGAATTATTGGAACTTTTAGCCAGAACTCAGGGATAAAAGCTTAAAATTTCTTTTTGCTTCAGCTAATCTTGTGATAATTTCTTGCATGCCTCGAGATTTTTTTTGTTTGCAAATTTTTTGTTGAAAACCTAAAACTGTAGATTGATATTTTTTGCTTGACAAGGATTGAGGTTTTAAAGTATAAACATTACGTTTATGCCTGGAACCTTTATGCCATCAGATTATTTACCTATCCTTATATTCTTGATGGTCGCAACGGCCTTCGGAATAGGTGCCCTCTTAATCGGCGAAATCTTCAGACTGAAAAGGCCCTATCCAGAAAAGCTCATGCCTTATGAATCTGGCAACCCGCCGGTAGGGGAACCTCGCCAGAGATTCTCTATAAAATTTTATATTATTGCAATGCTTTTTGTTGTGTTCGATGTTGAAGCGGTTTTCCTCTATCCATGGGCTGTTGTATTTGACAAGCTCGGACTTTACGCTTTCATTGAGATGGTTATATTTATAGTGATACTATTGGTCGGATATATATATGCTTGGAAAAAGGAGGCATTTGTATGGGACTAATAACCACTGCTTTCCCCCCATCACTTGTTGAGGTTGAAGGAGGCACAAAAATCATGTCTCCTAATATTATTATCACCTCAGTAGATAAGCTAATTAACTGGGGGAGAAAGTCATCTCTATGGCCTGTGACATTCGGACTTGCCTGATGCGCTATTGAGATGATGACGACGGGATCGTCACACTATGATTTAGACAGAATGGGGATCATCTTCAGAGGCTCTCCGAGACAGGCGGATTTTATGATCGTTGCCGGTACTGTGACAAAAAAGATGTCGCAGATAGTAAGAAGAGTCTACGACCAGATGCCTGAACCAAGATATGTGTTGTCAATGGGAAGCTGTGCATGCAGCGGCGGGATATTCAATACATACAGCACAGTGCAGGGATGCGATACCTTTGTCCCTGTTGATGTTTATATCCCCGGTTGTCCTCCGAGACCTGAGGCTCTGCTTGAAGGGATAATAAAGCTTCAGGAAAAGATAAATAAGGAGCATTTCAGATGGAGCAGATGGAGATAAAAAACAGTTATTAGTCGTTAGTTGTCAGTTTTCAGACTAACAACCAACAACTGAAAACTAAAAACTGGAAAAGACATGGAACCAGTAGAGATTGCTAATAAGATAAAAGAGAAGTTCCCTGATGAAGTTCTTGATGTAAAGGAATTCAGAGGCCAGGTCTCTGTTACTCTAAAGAAAAGCAGAATTCTTGAAATATGCAGATACCTGCACGATGACCCCGAGCTTTATTTTGATTATCTCATTGATGTTTGCGGAGTTGATTACCTTGGCAGAAAGGACAAAAGATTTGAAGTCGTATATCACCTCTATTCAGTTAAACACCGCCATGCTATAAGGTTAAAGGCAGAGGTTTCAGAAAACGAACCGCGCATTGATTCTGTAATGCCTGTATGGGTCGGTGCAAACTGGCATGAAAGGGAATGTTTTGACATGTACGGGATTATGTTTAAAGGGCATCCTGACCCGCGGAGAATACTTATGCCAGAGGACTGGGAAGGTTATCCTTTAAGAAAGGATTATCCTGTTAAAGGACCGGCAAAAGAGTGGCCAGGATTTCTTGATGTCCTTGACAGGGCAAAGAGGTTTAAGGATTTCGAGTGGCATGAATAACCTCTTCTGTCATTCCCGCCTACGCGGGAATCCAGAAGAGAGGAATCTATAGATTCCTGCTTTCGCTGGAATGACAAAGAGGGTGGATAGTTAGAGTAAATTATGGAACATATAGAGAAGACATTCGAGACAAGAGAATTAACTATCAGCATGGGGCCGCAGCACCCTGCAACCCACGGGGTTTTGAGGCTTGTGCTTAATCTCGATGGTGAGACTGTTGTCAGATGCACGCCTTATGTTGGGTACCTTCACAGGGGAGTTGAAAAGCTTGGAGAAAACAGGACATATTTTGCTGCGCTTCCATTGAGCGACCGCCTTGATTACATATCTTCTATGAACAACAATGTCGGGTATGTAAATGCCGTTGAAAAATTATTCGGCATTGAAGCCCCTGAGAGGGCAAAGTTTATAAGGACTATGGTAGCTGAGATGGGAAGGATTTCGAGTCATATTATATGGCTTGGGACACATGTCCTTGACATCGGAGCCACAACACCGTTTCTTTATGCATTCAGGGAAAGAGAAGTAATAATGGACCTTTTTGAGATGTTGTGTGGTGCAAGGCTTACTGTAAGTTATCCGAGGGTCGGCGGGGTCCGCAATGATATCTCGCAGGAATTTCTTGATGAGCTTTATGATTTTGTTCTGGATTTTCCTTCAAAGATGGATGACTATGAAACCCTCGTTACTGAGAACAGGGTCTGGAAAAATAGAACAGTCGGCATAGGTGTAATTTCTGCTGAAGAAGCAATTAACTGGGGTCTTACAGGAGGCACACTCAGAGGCTCAGGTGTCAATTATGACGTAAGGAAACATGCTCCATACGACGTATATGACAGGGTTGAGTTTGATGTGCCTTTAGGAAAAAACGGCGATTGCTATGATAGATACCTTGTAAGAATCGGGGAGATGAGACAGGCAAACAGGATAATTAAACAGTGTATAGAGAAACTGCCTGCAGGCCCTGTAATGGCTGATGCGCCGAAATTTACACTTCCACCGAAAGACATGGTTCTGAAGGATATGGAACACCTTATACATCAGTTCATATTGATAACAAAAGGACCAACAGTTCCCGAAGGTGAAGTATATATGGGCACAGAGGTTCCGAAAGGTGAATTAGGTTTTTATTTTGTAAGTGACGGTACAGGGAAGCCATATAGGATGAGGGTAAGGGCGCCGTCATTTGTCCATGCATCAGTTCTGCCGCGGTTATGCGAGGGCGGACTCATTGCAGATGTTATTGCAAATATTGGGACTATAGATATAGTGCTTGGAGAGTGTGATAGGTAAACCAGTTGTTAGTTGTCAGTTCTCAGTTGTCAGACTAACAACTAAAAACTAAAAACTGAAAACTAAAGAAATGTTTAGCGAAGCAGCTATAAAAGAACTTGAAGAAATACGGCAGAAGTATCCCAGCGCCCGTGCTGCGCTCCTGCCTGCAATATATATTGCTCAAAAGGAATTCGGCTGGCTTTCTCAAGATGCATACGAGGCTGTTGCCAATGCACTCGGTGTCCCAAAGGCAATTGCAAGAGGGGTAGGGACATTCTATGCAATGTACAAACATAAGCCCTTAGGCAGAAATATTGTTCAACTATGCACTAACGTCTCATGCATGATACTCGGAGCAGAAAGGCTTGTTGATTTTCTGAAGAATAAATACGGCCTTGAGCCAGGGGGGACAACCCCTGACGGAAGATTTTCACTGGTGATCATGGAATGCATCGGCGCATGCGGTACTGCGCCTGCAATGCTTGTGAACGATGATTTTTATGAGAATCTGACAGAGGAATATATAGAGGAGATATTGGGGAAGTATAAATGAAGAAAAATGCAGGGCATAATATTTTCGCTCATTCTCGGTCGCTTTGCGACCTGCGAGGTTTTGCCTGCTCTTATTTTTTAAATCTAATTATTACTGTAAGAATTGCAGGCAAAAAATCCGCTCAAATACAATGCCCTGCATTTTGTAGAGAGTAGAAGTGGAAAAGGTACTGTTAAAAAACACCGAGAACCCGAACTCAGCCGACATTAACGAATACAAAAAGGTCGGTGGGTATCAGAGCCTTCCAAAGGCGTTTGGGATGCAGCCCAAAGAGATAATCGAGGAAGTAAAAAAATCTGGTCTGAGAGGCCGAGGCGGCGCAGGTTTCCCGGCTGCAATGAAATGGACATTTGCATCAGCAGACCCAAAATCTCCAAAGTATCTTCTCTGCAATGCTGATGAAGGTGAACCTGGGACATTCAAGGACAGACAAATACTTGAAAAAAATCCCCATCTATTGATAGAGGGGATGGTTATATCAGGTTATGCCATAGGAACAGAATATGGATTCATATATCTCAGGGGCGAATATCCCGCTGCAAAGGATATCCTGAACAGGGCAATCAAACAGGCTTACGACAGTGGTTTTCTTGGAGACAATATTTTAGGGAAAGGAGTTAAATTCCAACTCGCAGTCCATCAGGGCGCAGGCGCATATATCTGCGGCGAAGAAACAGCTTTGATAGAATCATTAGAGGGGGATAAAGGACAGCCAAGGATTAAGCCCCCTTTCCCTGTTAATGTTGGTGTATTTGCAAAACCGACAGTTATTAATAACGTGGAGACCCTTTCTAATCTTCCATATATCATTGAGGTCGGAGGAGAGGTTTATTCAAAGATCGGCAGCCCTGAATGTCCGGGGCCAAAGCTCTATTGTGTGAGCGGTCATGTGGAGAAACCAGGGGTATATGAATTGCCGATGGGAACAACTCTCAGGGAGATTATCTATACGCATTGTGGTGGAATTAAAAATGGAAAGAAGCTCAAGGCAGTTATCCCGGGCGGTATTTCAACTCCTGTACTGCCTCCGGATAATATAGATTGCAAGATGGATTTTGTTAATATGCCAAAACACGGCAGCATGCTCGGCTCAGGCGCTGTGATAGTTATGGATGAAACTGTATGTCTTGTGAGGGTATGTTACAGGGCATTGAAATTTTTTGAGCATGAATCATGCGGTAAATGCACCCCGTGTCGTGAAGGGACAGAATGGTTGAGAAAAATCCTCGGGAGAATCGAAAATGGTGAGGGAGCAGAAGGAGACATTGACCTTATGCTTTCAGTTTCATCTAATATGTTGGGCAAAACCTTTTGTCCATTGGGAGATGGGGCAGCATCAGTTGTCCAGAATTTCGTAAGACATTTCAGACCTGAATTTGAGGAACATGTAAAGAATGCGAAATGCAGATTTAAATAAAAAGACAGGATATAGTACTTTCGCTCATTCTCACTGCGCTCCGAGGCTTTTGCCTCTCGATATTATAGACTTACTGTCGGAATATCGGCAAAAGAATCCGCTCAAATACTATATCCTGTCTTTAGGAAATGGGACTTCATGATTACGATTACCATAAACGGCAAAGAGATAAAGCTTGAAAAGCCTGTCACAGTGCTTGAGGCAGCGAAATCTGCAGGCATAAAGATTCCGACACTGTGCTCCCATGAACAACTCGAAAAGTACGGCGGCTGCAGATTATGTCTTGTTGAGGTCGAGAAGATACCGAGGCTCCAGACAGCATGCACTTTAATGGTAGCGGATGGTATGGTCATAAAGACAGAGACTGAGCAGATAGCTGATGTTCGAAGGGGAATTTTAGAATTTTTGCTTATCAACCATCCATTGGATTGTCCTTACTGTGACAAGGCAGGCGAGTGCGAACTCCAGGATCTCGTAGTAAAATACGGCCCTGCTACAAGCAGATTTAAAGAGAAGAAGAGAAAAGTACCCGGAGGTCTCGAAGACCCTATCCTTGTAAGGAATATGGAGAGGTGCATTGTTTGTACAAGATGCGTGAGGATGTGCGAGGGTGTTCAGGGAGCGTCAGCCATTGCTGTTATAAACAGGGGCGGGCATTCACATATTGAACCTTTCTCAGGAGGCAGATTTGACTGTGAATACTGCGGAAACTGCGTTTCTGTATGCCCTGTTGGCTCTATAATGTCAAGGCTGCACAGACACAGTTACAGGCCTTGGCAATTAATGAGTGAGACAGAAACCATTTGCCCATATTGCGGAGTCGGTTGCACACTTGTTGTTCAGGTGCGTGACGATATTATAAAAAGAGTTGTCCCGAGGATTGGCACACCTGTTAACAATGGTCTTCTCTGCTCAAGAGGAAGGTTTGGCTATGAATTTGTAGGGAGTAAAGAGAGGCTTACAACGCCGCTTATAAAAAAGAACGGAATGCTTGAACAGGCCACATGGGAAGAAGCAATAAGCCTTGTAGCTAAGAGGCTCGGAGAGATAAAAGATAACTTTGGCAGTTCTGCTATGGGGGGAATTGCTTCACCAAGATGTACAAATGAAGATAATTATGTTTTCCAGAAATTCATGAGGGTTGTACTCGAAACCAATAATATTGACAGCACAGCAAGAACAGGTTTTGCGGGTGCGCAGGGTTTTATAGAGAATATATTCGGGCAGGGCGCAACCGCAAACATAATACCAGGTCTTTCAAATTCTGATGCAGTCTTTATAATCGGCGGAGACCCGACAGCAATAAATCCGATACTCGGACTTCAGATAAGGGCATGCTCAAGAGGAGGCGGAAACATACTCACAATAGGGCATATCAAAGGTCTTGAAAAGTTCAACCCTGTGGTACTCAAACCGGAATTTTATTCTGAAACTGTTTTGCTTGAAGGAATCGTTTCTGCGCTGAAGAATAAGAAAGGGCTTCCAGGCTCGAATCAGAAACTCGAAGCAAAAGTAAAAGGTATAAATACAGCGGTTGAAGAAATTGGGGAAAAATGTGGGATTACTGAGGAAGATTTCACGAAGTTTATAGAGATACTTTCTGAATCTTCCACTCCGTCAATAGTTATCGGCAAAGAGATAGCACAGAGCAGCGGGGGGAGTTACAAGCTCTTGTTGATATCAGCTATAAACTATCTTATGAACGCCAGGATTTATTTGCTTTCTGAGCGCGCTAATGAACAGGGATTGCTTGATATGGGCTGCGCACCAGACCTTTTGCCAGGCTACAGGACTCTTACATTTGCAGAGTTCAGGAAAAGATATGAAACCGCATGGAAGGTTTCACTCCCTGAAAAAACTGGACTTTCGATATTTGAGATGATCGATGCCGCAAAGAACGGCTCTTTAAAAGCTGTGTACATAATGGGTGAAAACCCTGTCTTTAATCTCCCGAATTCTAAAGCGGTAGAAGAGGCACTTAAAAATATTGACTTCATAGTTGTACAGGATATATTCCTTACAGAGACGGGAAAACTTGCAGATGTTGTGCTGCCGGCGTTGAGCTGGTCAGAGAAAGATGGGACATTCACAAATATGGAGAGAAGGATTCAGCGCCTGAGGAAGGCTGTGAACAGGGAAGGGATGGAAGACTGGATGATTATTGCTGAGATATCTAAGAATATGGGTGCGAAGTTTAATTATTCAGAGGCAGAAGATGTTTTTAAAGAAATCGCCAGGGTCTCCCCATTATACAGGGACATGACATATGAAGAAATAGAAAAAGGGGACGCTATTTATCCTTATAAAGGCGAACCTTTAAGAGGTGTAACAGAAGAGATTCAGGTTCATAATCCCCCTGAACCCCCCTTAAGTAAAGGGGGACTAAGGGGGATTGCTGCTGGCAAATTGTATCTCAGGCTTGAAAGACCTTTATTTCATTCAGGGACACTCAGCAGAAAGGCGCCCGCATTGGTAAATATTTATCCTGAAGCGGTTGCACGTATTAGCCTTGCTACAGCTAAATCTCTTTCTTTGAAAGCAGGCGATATAGTAAAGGTATCTACAAAAATAGGTTCTTTAGAACTCCCTGTGGAGATTGATAAAAAGGTCGACAGTTCAGCTATAATGCTTTCTAACAATTTTGAAGACAAGGGTGCATTCAGTTTAATGGAATACACTATAGATCCTGTGATAAAGGCTCCATGTTTAGATGGAAATGAAGCAAAGATAGAGAAGGTAAAGTAATGAACGAAATCTTGCAGTCTTTTATTGGACAAGTTTCAAATCCCTGGCTCAAGCTCGGGATAGACATTGTCATAATACTTATTAAGATTGCCATTGTTATTGCAATAGCACTGCTTCACGTAGCATATGCAACCTATTGGGAACGTAAGGTAATAGGTCATATGCAGGTAAGGCTCGGTCCCATAGAGGTAGGGCCTCACGGCCTGCTTCAACCGATTGCCGATGGTGTTAAGTTGTTTTTTAAGGAAGACATAATCCCTGCGGATGCGGATAAACCACTTTTCTACATTGCCCCTGTTATATTCTTTATCTCAACCCTGACATCCTTATCTGTAATCCCGTTTTTCAATCACTTTGTCATTGCAGATATTAATATAGGGCTTCTTTTCCTATTTGCGATGTCATCGTTGGGCGCTTATGGAATTGTTATATCAGGATGGTCTTCTAATTCAAAATATGCATTCCTTGGCGGACTCAGGTCAGCCTCGCAGGTTATAAGTTATGAGATTGCAATGGGGCTGAGCCTTGTCGGAGTTATGATTATGTCTGGTTCATTGAATCTTGTTGATATTGTTAAGGCACAGCAGCAGTATCCGACCGGGATGTATTTCATACCGCAGATTTTAGGTTTCTTTGTTTTTGTTGTAGCTGCATTTGCAGAAACAAACAGGCTTCCGTTTGATCTTCCCGAGGCTGAAAGCGAGCTTGTTGCAGGATACTTTACAGAATACAGCGGTTTCAGATTTGCGCTGTTCTTCCTCGGAGAATATACAGGTATGCTGATAATGTCATCAATCTGTGCAGTATGTTTTTTAGGCGGCTGGACTGTGCCGCAATTTATTATGAATGCACTTCCTTTTCTTTCAAAATTGCCTAATATTGTATGGGTACTGGTCTTCCTGGTAAAGGTCTATGCATTTATGTTCTTTTATTACTGGGTCAGGGCAACCCTGCCAAGATACAGATATGACCAGCTTATGGCTATTGGATGGAAGTTATTAATACCTTTAGCCCTGTTAAACATTGTAATAACAGGACTGGCAAAAATATTAATTAAGGGATGATATGACGACAGGAAAATTTATAAGGACAATATTTTTTGTAGAGATTTTAAAGGGGCTGACACTGACCTTTAAGTCAATGTTGACGCCTGCAGTCACAAGACGCTATCCGAAGGTTAAGAGGCCTGCAAAGCCCGGGTTCAGAGGTCTCCATGCACTTGCAAAAAATGAAGAGGGCAAGATGAAATGTGTTGGATGCGGTCTGTGCGGTGCTTACTGTCCCTCGCAATGTATACACATTTATACAACAGAGGGTGAGGATCACAATAAGGTTGTAGACAGGTATGAAATAGAAGTTCTCAGGTGTGTTTACTGCGGCTTCTGTGTTGAGGCGTGCCCTTTTGGTGCAATTTCATTGAGTGAGCATTATGAATACTCAGACTATTCGAGAGATGCCTTTTATATGACAAAGGAAAAGCTCCTTTCTAACTGGGATAAATATTTTGCAGGAAAGAAAGGTGAGGCATACTACAGAAAGTTCTGGCGTCCGCAATCAGAGGACTTTACCGGGCATGAAGGGCAGGCAAAGTTTGAGAAAGTTAAAAAGTTAAAAGTTAAAAGTTAAAAATATGGAA
This sequence comes from Nitrospirota bacterium, assembly GCA_021824065.1. Taxonomy (GTDB): domain Bacteria; phylum Nitrospirota; class Thermodesulfovibrionia; order Thermodesulfovibrionales; family UBA1546; genus JAKALU01. The sequence goes on along the minus strand of JAKALU010000054.1, from coordinate 456 downwards.
TTCATTAATTTTAAATTTTGTGCTTTAAATTTTAGATTCCATCGGAGATGGCATGTTACCTAAATTATTTTTTGGATATTATGCAGCAGTGATAATCCTTCTCTCTGTGCTTGTTGTGACAAGAAGGAATCCTGTGCATAGCGTGATGTGGATGCTTCTGCTTTTCTTCCATATCGCAAGCCTGTACCTGTTTTTAAATGCGGAGTTTATTGCAGCAATACAGGTAATTGTTTATGCAGGTGCGATACTTGTGCTTTTCCTTTTTGTTGTACTGCTCCTTAACTTGAGAGAGGAGCTTCAGGTTAAGAAATTTATAGGTTCATGGCCTGCGGGTCTTTTTATTACTGCTGCCATACTTGTGATTATCATGGGTGCAATAAAGTCTTTTGTGCTTGCACCTCCTGGCAAGTATTCAATCGAGTTCATACAGAAGGAGACCCATACAAGGGCATTAGG
>JAKALU010000053.1 GCA_021824065.1 Nitrospirota bacterium | reverse complement strand
CTCTGGATAAAATGCACTTCCAATTAACTTTTGAATATCAATCTGGCCAATATCATCAATATTTGCCTCTACTGCTAAAATATTCGATTTCTCGAAAACGTCTTCGATTTTTTTGTTGAGAGGGTAAATCTCTTTTTTCATAAAATGTACAGAACCCAGCGCATAGACAGTCCCTGTTTTTGATTGGACCTTCCATAAAAAGTTTTTCTGGTTGGCAGAATGAGCATTACGGAGATAGACCGATGCATTAAGTAAAAAGAGAATGAAAAAGAAAGATAAAAATCTGATAATTGCTTTTTTCATTTCGCATCTCCTTTGAACTTGGTTTTAGGATTATACCATGATATTTTTCATACGGTCTAAGTTTTAAAGGCAGGACATAGTATTTTATGATTAATTAAAACTGTGCAGATTGACTGTGATTACCTTGCATGCTATTCTTTTATTGGTTAAAAAACCATGAAAATGAGGAGGCGCTATGCCATTTGATTTTGTGTTGCCGGATTTAGGCGAGGGGATAACAGAGGGAGAAATCAGAAAATGGCTTGTTAAGGCAGGCGATACAGTAGAAGAGCATCAAACCGTGCTTGAGGTAGAGACGGATAAGGCAGTAGTTGAGGTGCCTTCTCCTAAGAAGGGAAAGGTATTGAAAATCAATAAAGACATAGGAGAGATAGCAAAGGTTGGTGAGGTCTTAATGACCATAGCAGAAGTTGGTGAAGTTGTGGAAGAAAAACCAAAGGAAGAAGAAAGACCAAAGTCTGTTTCCGTGGTTGGGGTTTTGCCGGAGGAAGAAGAGGAGATTTTAGCAACTCCTGCTGTGCGGGCGTTGGCTAAAGAGCTTGGGATTAAACTCGAGACTGTTAAAGGCTCCGGACCTGGAGGAAGTATCACAAAAGATGACGTCATAGATGCATCTGAAAAGGCTAAAAAAGCAGAAGACCAGTATGGCGCTATAGAGAGGGTTCCGTTTAGGGGCTTAAGAAGGACAATAGCAAAAAACCTTACTTTATCCCAGAAAACAACTGCATTTGTAACAGGGATGGATGAGGCTGATATCACTGAATTATGGAATCTCAGGGAGAGGGAGAAGAAATCAATAATGGAAAAGGGCATTCATTTGACCTTTCTCCCTTTTTTCATAAAGGCTGTTTATCATGCCCTTGCAGAACATCCATTGCTCAATGCCTCTGTTGATGAGGGCAAAGAGGAGATAATAGTAAAAAAATACTACAACATCGGGATTGCTGTTGATACGCCAGATGGTCTCATGGTTCCTGTTATAAAGGATGCTGATAAAAAGACCATACTTGAGCTTGCAACAGAGATTCAGAACCTGAGCCAGAAGGCAAGGGAAAGAAAGATAAAACTTGAGGAGATGAAGGGAAGCACATTCACAATCACAAACTACGGACATTTCGGAGGCACATTTGCAACGCCTATAATCAACTATCCCGATGTTGCGATACTCGGCACTGGCAAGATCTCTGAAAAACCATGGGTTAAAAATGGCCAGATTGTGATTAGAAGGATTCTTCCACTTTCACTCACATTCGACCACAGGGTTACAGATGGTGTTGATTCAGCGAAATTTCTTTCAAAGGTGATTAACTATCTTGAAGACCCTGCGCTGCTGTTTATAGAGAGCGCTTAGGAAAATTTTTTACCCTTTTCTCAACTAAAAGCGCAAAAAATTTGCTATTTTTTAAAGAGGTCTACTATAAACTGCTGCTGGTCTATTTCAAGGTAGGCTGCAAGATCTTTCAGAATACCGCTCAATGTTCCGACTTTAAGGGGATTATGACGAGGGATGGTAATGTGATGTTCTGTTCCTCTGATAGAAGAGGTCAATCTTATATGGCTGCCGGTTTGACGGGTGATTGAATATCCGAATCTGGCAAGAAGCTTAATTAATTCTTCACCGCCGACGTCACGGGGGATTTTCATACACTGAGCAGTTCTTCTCTAACCATATGCAGTCTGATAACCTTGGGTCGTGAGGCTTCATCAAAGTGGCAAATAACAGCATCCTGCACCATCTTTTTTAAATCTTCAAAGGTCTCAGCCTCGGTAAAGATTGGAAATCCAAGAGCCTTTGCTTCAAAACCGCCTTCCTTGGACTCTTCAACAATGAAAATAATTTCTTTTTCCATCTGCCTCTCCTTCACTCAGTCTTCTTCCCTGTCGTCCCATTCAGGGAAAGCAGTCTGAGCAACACTCATCATCATATGGGTTTCAAGATATTCGTGTATCTCGCGGTCTAATTTTAAGACCTGATCAGGCGTAAGCTGCGGAAGAAGTTTTTTGATTTCCTCAACTGTTACATCAATAGTAACCTTCGGCATTTAAACCTCCTTTTTGATTGATTATACCAGAAAGAAGGGAATGCTTTCACACCCCCACTATCCTTATCTCCGCCTCTGTCAATCCATACAACTTACAGACAAAGCTGGTCAAAGTCGATTAGCAAGGTTCAACCTCAATAGATGCTAAAGGTCTTCCATTCTATTCATCCCAGCGTATCTATAAAAATATCATTTGCATTTATTTCACGAGGCATAATATCAATATGGTCGAATTCAACGAATTTTTTATCTATACAACATTTTTTAAACTTCTTTCCACTGCCACAAAAACAGATTTCATTTCTTGGTAGCTTTTTAAACTCAGGATTCTTTTCCATACGCTTAGAGAACTCTAGATGATGAAAGGATAAAGGCTTCAATTTTCTGGAAGTAAGCAATCCAGACAAATACCTCACCATTTGAAATTGAGACCCGTCATCATCGTACTGAACTACACAACATTTATCTGCCGGATATTTGACAACTCCTACATGATCTATATAGCCGATATTCTTAGCTATTCCGTATGCCAATTTGCCACGATACAATTCACCTTTAACATGCTCACACTCAAGAGAATCTATGTCTTTACCGCAAAGACTGCACTCAAACCAGTCTACTTTAGCACCCATACTGAAAAACACATTATAGGGATATAGCTTTTCAAGTTCTATAAGTTGATTTTCAAAAAAATCGACTATGCGGGTACAATTTCCATTCGAAAACTTTTTCACAGATCGTAAATGATCCAAAGTACCTTGCAGGCTACCCCATGAATTTGCAAACTTTGCCTCAGCTATATTCCTCCATGTTGTTGAATATGAACCCAGCAGATCTACAATCCTGTTCAATACATATACCTCGTTAAGCACCTCATCTCGCTCGTTTGACCACTTTGTATTATGCGAATCTATTACCGCGCGTATTTTGTTCAATTCAGCTCCGCATTGCTCAAAGCGCAGGCCATCAATCAGATTTATAGAATTAATAGCGTCAGGTCGTAACTTATGGAACAGTGTGATTACTTGTTCCGTACTAAACATCTATTTGTCCAGAAAACGGTTGAGATCGATTTTTTTGATTACTTTTTGCAGGCCTTCGACGTCTCCTTCATAACGAAACTTTTTCGAAATGCCTTCTTTTTCGTCATGGAAGATGGCCTCCAGGTGAACCCGTGCCTTCTCATTTCGCAACGCACCCTTCATACGATCATAAATATAATTAGAGACAAGGTTTAGATAGATTGGCAAAGCGATATCAGAAGCAAGGAATACTAGTGGCATCCAAAAATCGCTGCTTCTGAGTACTAATGTGCCATCTCCTCTATCGATAGCAAGATTAACTTCAGAGTGATTGCATTTAAGCCATTTGGAGAAATCGCCCGCATCTGGGCTTAGAAGTTTTCCTTCGCAGCTACGATATTTTATTGGAACAAGCTTTAACCCCGATAGTCCTGTTTGAAGAAAACTATGGAAATCAGAATCTTCATCAAGAGCTACTATCTCGCAAGTCTCTGTGTCATCCAGGAAATGTATTCCGGGGAGGTCTTGTCCATTACCTTGCTTATACTTATCTGAATCATCATTCATATCTATTTTCCAAACCTCCAATTCGATTTTTTAAATTTTCTCAACAATCCTTATCTCCTCCTCAGTCAATCCATATAACTCATAAACCAGCTTATCTATCTGCTTGTCAGTCGCATCAATCTGTCGTTGCAATGATGTTTTTTCATGGTCTGTCTTTGCAGTGGTTAATTTTTTGTTTAGCGAAAGCATCTGCTCGACAAGTGAAACCATTTTGTCATGGCGGGTTCTGTCAGAGGGTCAGCGAAATTGATGCGATGTATAGGAAGCCTGGCAAGTTGATTAGTCCTAAATTTAGTAAACGCGCCCTTAGTAAGATCTAATGCGATTTTTTTCGCAATAAACGTTGCTAATTCTGAGTTGAGAACTCCAAGTATATACAGCAAAAAATGTGAGTCATTGACTTGCTTTGGATAAACAGCATAAAGAGAGCTAAGGAAGTAGCGATTCTCTAAATCCAAGGACGCAATAATACGATTGCCCGTTTCCCGCACTGCGATTTTGGGTGTTTCATAAAAAGATATATTTTTCCAATTGCGAGCCAACCAGTCTCCATACTTTAGATATTCATCTTCAACAAGAATAGAAAACCTGCCTATCGACCGCCCCCGCAATGTAGGCTTCCATGGGTTACTCGGCGATGAACTAAAAGACTTAACATATATCTCGTCATTACCAGTTTTAATGCACTGCCTTATGTGGCATATGTCACCTAATAACTGCGATCCTTTCTTTAGTTTTTCAATAAGTGCATTGGTTGCGGGATCGATAAAGATGTCAAAGGCAAAGTTTTCATTACTGCCAAGTTCTGATTGTGAAATGATGTAGTCATGATTTCCCTGCAACTGTTCGATTGCCGTTACCTGCTTACGTACCTTTACGCCTTCCTTCCCTGCGGGTTGCCGTGAAAGGATGATAATGCAAGTATGGATCGTTGGCATTACAAAGACATCCATCCCGAAATTTACAATTTCTTTGATAGAACTATTTTTATGAATGTATTTACGTAATTCGCGAGCAAAGACATTGCTAAGTAAAGGACTTGGCACGATATACCCCAACATTCCTCGATTTCGGCATAAATGTATTCCTTGCTCTATGAATAATTCAAATGTATCAAATCGCCCCTCCGTTGTTTCATAATTACTTTCAAAATATTCTTTCAATGTGTCACTTGTCACCCAACCATACGGCGGATTGCCTATCACCGCATCAAAACCACCGGATTTCATGATCTCCGGAAATTCTTTCTCCCAATCAAAGACATTTATCCTATACCTCTCTTCATCATCAAGCATTGTCTGCTGATTGTAGAAATCAGGGCCGATGAGGGAGTTGCCGCATTTGATGTTATCTCCCAAGTCAGGCAATGCACGCTCATGATAGAACTTAAGCTGTTTTTCGATTGTCTGGTTGTTCTCTCCTTCGAGAACTTTTAACAGCAATGACAGCTTTGTGACCTCGACTGCCTGTGAATCTATATCCACTCCATAAATATTGTTTAAGAGAATACGCTTTTTCTCCGCTGTCGTGAGATGCCAGTCTCCGCCCTGCGTCTGATACAACGCCGGATTCTTTCCTGTTGCCCACTTCTCTTTGCTGTCATTAACATACCAGTCTCGGTGCCAGTCAAGAAGGTACTGATACGCTCCAAGAAGAAATGAGCCTGAACCGCATGCAGGGTCGAGGATGCGTAATTTGGAGACTTCTTTGGGGGTCATCATCTTTATTGGTTTGTTATCCTCGTGGAAACGGGGATCCAGTTTCTCTGCATGGATTCCCGCCTTCGCGGGAATGACGGATAGTGGTTGTCCATTTGCATTGAGCAATTTCCCCACTGTATTCTTAACAATATAATCCACAATATAAGTCGGCGTGTAATAAACTCCGCCTGCTTTTCTTACTTCGGGTTTTTCCTCCACCTTTGCCTGATGCCCCGGAGTCAGGCGGATAACCTTCCCTAAAAACTGCTCATAAACCTGCCCGAGGATGTCAGAAGGAAGGACTGAAAACTCATACGGGCTTTCAGGATAATAAAGGCGTTTGATTATATCTTTAAGATGTTTATCGTCTATTGCAAGAACTGGCGTTAATTCGTCAGGCGTCTCATGGCGGTCTTTTTCTTTATTGAAGTGAAATAAGCCTGAATTATATTTCTCATCAGCGCGCCTGAAAATTTCGAGGAGCCTTCTGTAGACATTAGTACCGTTCATCAGGGTCATAAGCCTGCCGTATTCCTCTATGCCCCTGTCCTCGCATATTCGAAGGAAGATGATACGGTCAATTGTCCGCTGTACGGCAAAGTTTAATTCGCGCTGGGAAAGTTTCGGATTACGGATGGCAATATTTCTTGCAAGCATATCCCGCCATGATTCTATTTCCTTAAGAAAAGCATCATCAACTGCTGCTGTGCCCTTCTTATGCCGACCCTTCTCTGCATACTTGTCGAATGAACCTTTGAGTATTGCCTCGCGAGAGAAAACAGATTCTATCTCGCGCCATTTCCCTGCATATTCATTATAGGTGAGGTACAGCACCCGCGCTGTGGACGCCTTGTCTGTTTTTGATGGCGTTATGCGGCAGTCATAAACAGCCAACTCCTCAAAGTCAGTAAGGATGCTCAAAGGAAGCTTAGCAGACCATGCGTATCGCCTGAGTTGAAATGCAGGGTTGACATCTTCTTTAAGGTTTACATAGGGTTTTTTAGCCTCGACAAAGAATTTTCTGGTCCCGCCTATTCTGAAGCAATAATCAGGCGCCTTTATTGCGCTGCCGATCTTTATCGCATCTTCATGGATAACGTCTTTGTATGCCTCGGCGTAGCCCTGTTTGTTATTCACATCCCAGCCGAGGGTCTCGAAAAAAGGGTCTAAAAATTCACGGCGGAGCTGGGTTTCGTTGTACTGGCCGGAGAGGTAGGCTTCGCGGTTCCGGTCGAACCTCTCAATGAGTTTTAAAACTTCATCGGGCGTCTTCCAGTGTTCTTTCATTTTGAACAAGTTAAAAAATAATCTGTTCGATTATATCACAGCAAAAATATTTCATGTGACCAGGCCTGCTCTGTTTACTACTTAAAAATATTGTAATCATAGATTTGATTATGGTGGCCGATGAAGCGGAATTCTACTATGTCTTTACCCGTGAATTTAAATACGATCCTGTAATGGATATCAACCCTGAAACTCCAGACATCATGTCCTTTTGGATGAAGTTTTTCTGTTCTAAGGATAGGATTAAAGGAATTTTCTCTGAATAGTTTTGTCTTTTCCTCTGCCTTAGTCTGGATTTTTTTCGGAAGATTAAGAAAAAGCTCATCAAAAGTGGCAGTGGTATAAATCTCTGTCATGCCTTTTCTATGATTTCAAGAAGGGACTTCCTTTTTGTTATACGGCCGGCTTTATGGTCTGCTTCAGATTTTTTCAGGGTCTCGATAAACTCCTTTTTATAGAGACCTACGGCATTGCAGAAAGCCTCATAATTCTCCTTTGTTATTTCAAATCTGACTCTGTCTTTTGATACTTTTTTTAATTCGGCAGATAATGTTTTTTGCATATTGTCTTCCTCGTGTGAATTATACAATTTTTCAGCTAAAATAGGCAAAAAGAATGCAAACTTTACCCGTATTGTTCGCTATAATATAACTTATGGACAAGCAGGCAAGCCTCGATTTTCTTTTTAAACCAAAATCAGTAGCCCTCATAGGCGCTGCACACACCGAAGAGAAACTCGGCGGTGTAATCCTTAAGAATCTCCTCAGGTTCAAAGGCAGGGTCTATCCTGTTAATCCAAAATATAATGAGCTCATGGGATTAAAGGCATATCCTGATTTCAAGGATATCCCTGAACCTGTTGACATCTCTTTGATAATGAGGCCGGCATCAGAGGTGCCTGAGATACTTAAAGAACATAAGGGAAGGGCAAGATGTGCAGTGATTATGAGCTCGGGCTTTGCAGAGATAGGTGAGAGTGCGCTTCAGGAGGAGATAAAGAGGATTGGCAAAGAGATCGGGATAAGGATACTGGGTCCGAATTGCATGGGTGTTTATAATCCATATCAAAGGCTCGACACATTCTTCCTTCCTTACGAAAGATTGAAAAGGCCAAAGAAGGGCAATGTTGCTGTTGTATCCCAGAGCGGAGCAATCCTGAGCTGCCTTATGGGGGCACTTGAAATTTCAAATGCAGGCATATCAAAGGCAGTGGGTTACGGCAATGCAATAGATATAGATGAATCTGACATATATGAATATCTCACAGATGACAGGAAAACCGATGTTGTGGTTTCTTACATTGAATCAGTGGGTGATGGAAGAAAGTTTATTGATAAAGCAAAGATGCTGTCAGAGAAAAAATCTCTCCTCATCCTCAAGGCAGGCAAGGGCGAAAGCGGACAGGCAGCTGCATTTTCACATACTGGAAGGCTTGCAGGAAAATACGAGGTCTTTCATTCAATCCTTAAGCAATTTAAAATACAGGAGGCAGAGGATTTTGATGTGCTGATGGATGCGACAAAGGCATTATCGTTTCACCCTCGCATATCTCCCCTTGCCGGCAAGGTAGGTAAACGCGTTCTCGTCATAACAAACGGCGGTGGCTCAGGTGTGCTTGCTGCTGATGAATGCATGAGACAGGGGCTTGAAGTTGCCGGATTGCCGGAAGATAAAATTAATAAACTAAAACAGATGTTCCCGCATTTTTATGGAGTAAATAATCCCCTCGATCTTACCGCACAGGTTAAGGACGAAGACTATGCCCTCGCATGTCATGAACTGAAGGAACAATATGACGGATTCTTGCTCATTGCACTTCCAAATGTCCAGGGCATAACAGAAAAGCTTGCAGTGATAATGAAAAACTGCATGGTTGGAATAAACAAGCCAATGGTGTTTCATATAGCCCACGGAGGCATATCAAAGAAATTAACCAGCCTCCTTGAAAAGGCAAAGATTCCGGTTTATCCATCTCCTGAAAGGGCAGTGAGGGCATTGAAGGCATTGTTAGTATAAGCAGGCTCTCTTAGCTTTTATCTCCTCTGCATTTTCTGCCAGTTCAGGTTTGACCCGATATTCGGGTTATAATTGGGATTGTCAGAGAGGATGTATTCGCCGAGGCTGTTTGTCCAGGCATTTTGGTAACCGCTGGGGAGTTCAACAGGCTTCTGCTCTATCGGGTTATGGTACTTATCCACACCCCTGATATACTGGCTGAAGTTTTCGGCTATCCTGTCATTAACTGCCTGCCTCTGGTTATAAGACTGCATTATTTTATCGCTGATTTCATTATGCGTTTTACTGATAATTTTGCTTATCTCACCTATGTGTTGTATCTGTTTTATCTGCATCTGAACCAGGTACTCAACAACCTGATTATACTTGTTGAACCACTGAGGGTTAAGTTTGAAAGAGTATGCTATTGTCTGGAAAACTTTGGCATAGCTGTCAAGTTTCCCTTTTTCTGCCTTAAACGAGAAGAGGTAATCAACCATCCAGTTAGTATTGGTAACCATTCCGTAAACCGATGGCATTGAGAAGTGTATCTGTTCAACAACTCCATATATTTCCTCTTCCATCCAGACACTGCCTTTCTGATATTCGATTCTGATCTTCGCAGCATCAGCCGATGAAGTTATTCCAGGCGCTGTCTGCATGCCGGCTCCCAATGCCCTGGCAAGTTCGGGCAGTCTCTGTCCGTTTATGATTTTCAAATTGACTGTATCTCTCCTGAAGCGGGGAAGAACTATGCCCTTGAGTGCATCAAGAGAGCTGACAGGCGGTCTCACTTCGTTGCCAAAGTACCGGGTTCCCACAGGGAATGTTGACAGAAGCATCTGGTTGTTTGTCCAGAAAAAAGGCTGGTTCGGGAATACTTCGAATTCTTCCTTGCCTCCGGTATTCCTTACTTTGAATGCCGCTACAGCCGGCATTCCCGGATTGTCCAGAATCCATTTAATGCCGCCATTGAACTGCCACTCAGAGGGCATCAAAAACCTGAATGCCTCGATGCCTATACCCTGTTTGTCAACGTAGCTGAAGGTCTTAAACCTCATAACCTTCTCAGTCTGGCCGGTCTCCTTAACCAATGCCTGCTGTTTTTCCGGAGATTTGGCGCATCCGTCAGAAGCAATGCCGGTAGTAAGCAAGGATGTTAAGACTATTCCTATAAAAGTAGATCTCTTCATAACCCCCCTGTTTTTATCTGCCTTAATTATAAATAATAGCAGAAACTGATCTCTATACAATACCTGCCATTTTAATTTGACTTTTCAAGTGTCTGTTGTAGAATGGAATTAAAAATAACTATCAGGAGGATAGTCATGGCAAAGGCAAGAAAAGTAAAACAGATTAGTTTCTCGATGCCGGACAGGGCAGGATTGCTTTCAGAAGTTACAAATGCAATCGCAGGGGCAAAGGTCAACATCACTGCTATATGCGCTTACGGGATGGAGAACACTGCCTATTTTATGCTGAACACGGATAGTAATGCAAAGGCCGGCAAGGCGCTTGCTAAATTGGGTGTTAATATCAAAGAAGATGATGTGGTTGCAGTAGAAATGCCGAATAAGGCAGGAGAATTACACAAGGTTGCAAAAAGGATTGCTGATGCTGGCATAAATATCGAGTATATGTATGGGACAGCAGGGGCCGGCAAGTCCTCAACCTGCGTCTTTAGGACATCTGATGATAAAAGGGTGATTAAGTTAATCAATAAGTAGTAGTGGAAAAGATTAATATCGAGAAGTAGATTAAGAGGGTTGGAAGAACCCCTTTTCAGGGGTTCCTTCTTTCAAGCAGGGGGTGCTTGAAGATAATAACCGGCAGATCTTATTTGCGACTAATTTAAAAAGTTACACTGCTACAACTTCTTTTATGTCAGAGACAGACTTTTTCAATTCTGCCTCGATACCGCCTTTCAGAGTCATCATGGACATGGGGCATGAGCCGCAAGCGCCAACGAGTTTGACCTTTACAATGTTGTCATCGGTTATATCTATGAGCTCAACATCTCCGCCGTCTCTCCGAAGGAAGGGCCTCACCCTGTTTATTACTTCTTCAACCTTTGTCCTGTCAAGCATTGCAAACCTCCTTTGAATAAAAAGTTTAAATCTTAAGTTTATCTTATATCTTTTTACCCTTGGCAGCCATGATTTAAATCATATCGGAGTTTATTGGATAATACGTGTTTATGACCGGTATCATGAATAAGGGTTCCCAGATGCGGTATAATAAAACATGAGATTCTATAGCGATTCAACAGTAAAGTTCAGCTTTAAAAATGGATTCAGTGAATCTTACTATATTATTTGTCCTGTATGCTGGAATTCCAGTATCAAGGTGATTGAATGGGAAGACGGGACAGAAGAGGTAAAAGAGTGCGTTGTATGTGAACGACGGGAAGAAGCTATGCAGGCAGAAGATCCAGAATAAAAGAGAGCTTCGGCTCCTGTTTCAAGCCTTTCATTTTCGGAACTCTTTTATTTTCAATTCCTTCCTCTTTATCTTGCCACTGGGAGTTTTTGGCAGGTCGTCAACGAATTCGATCCTACGGGGATATTTATATGGCGCTGTGTGATTCTTAACAAATTCCTGGAGTTCCTTCACCAGGGCATCCGATGGGCTGTAGTCTTTTGTCAGGACGATAAAAGCCTTCACCACCTCCCCCCTTATCTCGTCAGGGCTTGCAACGACTGCGCATTCTTTTACCGCAGGATGTTCGCTGAGAATGCTCTCTATCTCAAATGGCCCGATCCTGTATCCTGATGTAAGGATGATATCATCAGCCCTTCCAACAAACCAGAAGTACCTACCCTCATCTCTGTAGGCTCTGTCTCCTGTTATATACCATTGATCCTTTACGGTCTTCCGTGTTGCTTCAGGGTTTTCGAGGTATTCCCTGAATAATCCAAGTGGTTTTTCTGGCCTTGTCTTTATAGCTATGTCGCCTTCAATGCCCGGGGACACCGGATTCCCGTTGTCATCAATAATGTCCACAATGAATCCAGGGACTGGAACGCCCATGGAGCCTGGCTTTACAGTTAGACATCTGAAGTTAGCTAAAACATTTACTGTCTCTGTCTGGCCATAGCCATCATAAATATACCTTCCTGTCCTCTCTTTCCAGATATGTGTTATCTCTTTGTTCAAAGGCTCCCCTGCTGCTACAAAATGGCGCATTTTTTGAAAGGTAAACTGAGGAACAGGAACCTCCTTGACCATCATCCTGTAAGCTGTTGGCGGACCGCAAAATGTGGTAACAGGATACCGTTGCATTGTCTCAATTGTTAATGAGGGATCAAATTTTCCTTTTTTATAAAGGGCAAAAATTGTTGCTCCCATATGCCATGGGCCGAAAAAGCTTGACCAAGCCGCCTTTGCCCATCCTGTATCTGAAAGATTCCAGTGGACATCCCCTGGTTTGAGGTCAAGCCAGTATTTGCCTGTTATTAGATGCGCAAAGGGATAGGATGCCTGGGTATGAAGCACCATCTTTGGAGGTCCTGTTGTGCCTGATGTGAAATAGATTAATGCAGGCTCATTTGAAGAAGCCCTTTCACCTTCAACTGCATCTGCCCTATTGCGCTCTTTTATATAATCATGCCAGCCCTGCCTTTCACCAATGATTATAAGGGCGGGGTTAGTGGAAGAACTATTTACTGCATCTTCTACCTTGAGGGCGTCCTCATCGGTTGCAATAATTGCCTTTATGTCTGTTGCTGATAATCTGTATGAGATATCCTTGGATGTAAGGAGTGTTGTAGCAGGGATTGGAATTGCATTTAACCTCATAAGGCCGAGCATAACCTCCCACCACTCAGGGATATTAGGAAGCATGACGAGAACCTTGTTGCCTTTATTAATGCCGATTTTTTTAAAGGCACCTGCACCTTTTGAAGATTGGAATTTCATGTCATTAAATGAAAATTTTTTCTCAGCAACGCTATCAGTCCAGAACAGAGCCAGCCTGTCACCCCATTTGTCAAAGACGTCCAGGGGGAAGGAGAAGCTTTCAGGGACAGAGAGAGAAAATTCCGCATATTCTTTTTCGTAGTCCTTCATGTTAGGCGCTGAATCCACAGGTTATAACCTCTCTTTAGTTGCGTCTCTTAGTAAATCATCTACATTTTGTAGCGGACCCAACGGATTTTTTGTTTCCCTGTTTTCATCAATTTTCGGGCTGCCTCCAGAAAGCTTATAAACCACAATATTGTCTATCAAAATAATTATTGCTTCAAACTTCCACCCCGATTCTTTTGTTTGTCTTCTAAAGTTAAAAAAGTCCAGCCAGAAATTTCCGTATCTCTTTGTCTTCATTATTTTTGGCTCAAATTCATAGGCTTTGCAGTTAGCCTTTGCGTTTATGCATGCCTGTATACCTTCATCAAGGTCTTCTTTTTTTATTGAGGGATTTGGCATGAACCGATTCATAATGTCTAAATAAGTCAGGATTCTTATGTTGGGGGTCGAAAAAGGATCAAACCCGAGCGATTGGAGTTCTTGTGCAGTTGTCTTGAGAGGTATTATTTTATCAAAAGATGCTTTGGCATCATCGAAAGAATTCCACGGCGATTGTACTGTTATTCTTGAACTGGGGAGTAGTGTACTACAGCCAATTGTTATCAGAACGATAGTTAAAGCCGGCAATACTCTCTTTTTCATCACGCCCCCCTTCAAGAACTACTAATATAATTTTATAGGATAAAGAACTTATCAGCAAGATGTAATAGTTGGAAGCCCTGACTTTTAGTCGGGAAGCTTCACAAATGATATAATGTGATTGTACAGGGAGTATACCAAAAATGTTTAGAGACTTTATAGAAAGAAATAAAGGCAAGACAACTTTTCTTGAACACGAAGTTAAAAGGCTTCTGAAGGATATGGGATTTTCTGTGCCCAATGGAGTATTTATCAGGGTGGGTGAGGCAATGCCCCAACTCCGTCTGACATATCCACTTGCAGCAAAGGTCTCATCCTCAAAGATAACATCAAAGAGTAATGTCAATGGGATTAGACTCGGACTAAGAGACGAGGAAGAATTGAAAAATGCAGTTTCAGAGCTCATGCAGATTGAATATGCAGAAGGTGTGCTTGTTGAGGAGATGGCTCCGCGAGGCATTGAGGTTATTGTTGGCGGGATAATTGATAGACAGTTCGGTCCGGTAGTCATGTTCGGTCTCGGAGGAGTATTTGTTGAACTATTCAAGGATACTGCCTTTGCCGTTGCACCGCTTAAGAAAGAGGATGCCCTCTGGCTTATTAAACAGGTAAAAGGCTACAGGCTTCTGGAAGGATACAGGGGAAGTCCTTCAATTGATGTGAATTCCCTTCTGAATATAATCACTTCTGTCTCAGAGATAATAGGGACAGGACTTATAGAAGAGATAGATTTGAACCCTGTCTCGCTTTATCCTGAGGGCGCATTAATCCTCGATGCAAAGATGTCAGTTAGATAAGATGCCAAGCAGGATATATAGTATTCTCGCTCATTCCCAGTCGCCTGAGGCAAAATAAACGTTCAAATACTACATCCTGCCTTTAAATGTACTCCTTATTTCAATGCCTCATAAACCTTTCCGACCATCTCTGCCGAAGGCTTCAGTGTCTTTTCGCCCGGCTTCCATGAAGCAGGACATGCTTCTTCGGTATGGGCAGCAAGATATGTGTTTGCCTGTATTTTTCTTAAGAGTTCTTCCGCATTCCGTCCAACATTGTAGAAATTAACCTCCGAGCAGAGGAGTTTTCCCCCCGGACTTATGATAAACGTTCCCCTTAATGCGTGTCCTGTTTCATCATCATAAATTCCAAAGAGCCGAGAGAGTTTCCCTGTCCTGTCCGAGCCCATCGGGAATTTAACTTTCTCAAGAAGTTTCTCGTCCCTCTGCCATGCCAGATGAACAAATTTCGTATCTGTGCTTACTGTGATTACCTCTGCATTTGCCTTTTTGATGTTTTCGTACTGATCTGCCAGATCAGCAAATTCAGTAGCTCAGACAAATGTAAAATCCGCAGGATAAAAAAATAAGACAGTCCATTTGCTCTCTTTCTTGAGGGAGTCAAGGCTCCTTTCACCGAAGAAATTTTCAGTAGGCTCGTATGTCTCTAACTTAAAATCCGGGACTGTCTGACCAACCCTTAAACCGCAACATGTTTCGTTCATATCGCACCTCCTGAAATTAATTGTAGCTAAAAATTTTTTTTTGTAAAGTATAGAACAAAGAGAGGATTGGTGCCGAAGGCGGGAGTTGAACCCGCACGGCCTTTCGACCACTAGACCCTGAACCTAGCGCGTCTGCCAGTTCCGCCACTTCGGCTGTTATTATTATATAATATTCATGTCTAAAGATGGAGGATTGTTATGTCTGTGAAGGTAAAGATAATTGTAAAAGA
>JAKALU010000052.1 GCA_021824065.1 Nitrospirota bacterium | reverse complement strand
TAGAGGAACGCGTTCTCCGTTTAGACCCGAAGCGGTTTTTATCCGGAGACGGATGGATAAGCAAAAGGCGCAGCATTTTAGGCCTCCCCTATTTTATTAATTTTTTATTGCTTTATTGCTAAAAAACAACGTTATAAGGTGTCGCTATATGATATCACTTGGGAGCAAAAAAAAGAAATTCTAATTCTATATATTTCAAAACTATTAGGTAATAACCTTTTTGACGATCCAATTAACTATTCACACAGCAAGCCGTTCAAAAACAATTTCTGTACGGATTAGGGTTTTGACACAAACATCTCTGTTCTGATATCTTAGTTGTGGCGATGGAGTTCGCCATTAACCCCATGAGAGAAAGTGAGTCTCCGGCAGGGTAAACCGTCCCGCTTTATCGGGACTGATGACTCCTATCAAAATTTTTACTTTGGTGGGAGTTTTTTATTGTCCGCTCCTTCCAGAGTAAAATAGGAGGATAAATAATAAATGGATAACCAGTGGCTTCAGGCAGCATTATGGATGGGGCTTGCCCTTATAGCAACCCTTCTCTCTCTGAGAATAGCCATATCAATTGCCCTGCTTGAAATAATGGTCGGCGTAATCGGCGGCAATTTTCTCCCATTGCAGAGAACCGAATGGGTGAATTTTCTCGCTGGTTTCGGCAGCATCCTTTTGACATTTCTTGCAGGCGCAGAAGTTGAACCCGCAATTCTCAGGAAAAAGTTTAAAGAGAGTTTTGGAATCGGACTCCTGAGTTTTCTGACGCCTTTTCTCGGAGCAATAGCATACGCCTATTATATTGGGGGATGGACTTTTCCCCAGGCGGCGATTGCAGGAATCTCGCTCTCAACAACATCGGTGGCTGTCGTTTATGCAGTTATGATAGAGACAGGCTACAATGAAACAGAACTCGGCAAGCTGATACTCGCGGCATGTTTTATAACAGACCTCGGCACAGTTATTGCCCTTGGAGTCTTTTTTGCAAACTATGACTGGCGCCTTGTTGTGTTCATCGTCGTGACCGCTGCTGTATTATTCATGCTGCCGAAATTCACTCCGTGGTTTTTCAGAAAAGTGGGGAGCCGTATAAGTGAGCCCGAGACGAAGTTTATATTCTTTTTGCTGTTTGGACTCGGCGCCCTTGCCCTCACAGCAAAGAGCGAGGCAGTGCTGCCTGCCTATCTTGTGGGCATGGTGCTTGCTCCCTTCTTCCTTGCAAATAAGACCCTGAGCCAGAGAATGCGTGTTACCGCTTTTACAATGCTTACGCCGTTTTATTTTCTTAAGGCAGGCTCTCTGGTCAAGCTCTCTGCTTTATGGCACGGCATGATTTTAATCGGGATTTTTCTTGCAGTAAAAATAATTGCAAAGTTCATAGGAGTATTGCCAATGACAAAGATATTCAGATTCGGAAAGAAAGAAGGGATGTACACAACGCTTTTGATGTCGACAGGTTTAACCTTCGGCACGATCTCGGCGCTTTTCGGTTACACAAACAAAATTATAGACCAGGAACAGTATACAGTCCTTGTGACTGTTGTTATACTTTCAGCAGTTGTGCCGACGATAATTGCACAGAAATGGTTTCAGCCAGATATAAAAAAGGAGGAAAAAGATGTTTAAGAAAATATTAATTGCCAACGACGGTTCGGCAGGCGCAAAGCTCGCTTTAAAGGTTGCCATAGACCTTGCAAAGAAATACGGCGCAGAACTCCACAGCATCTCTGTGGAAGAGGGCGTTCCCCATTATGCAGCGACCATCGGAGAGGTGGAGGAATATAAGAAAGAGGCGAACGGCTTTTTTAAGAATATAAATAACGAAGCGATCGAAATGGCAAAAAAAGAAGGGGTCGAACTTCGTACAAAGGTTGTTGCAGGCCATGAGGTCGAAACAATTATTAACTATGCTAAGGATGGGGAGTTTGACCTCCTGGTCATTGGCTTTATGGGGCATTCAAAAATATTCGGACGTGTCTGGGGTTCAACCTCTCAAAACCTGACAAAGCTTGCCCCTTGCACAGTTGTAGTAGTGAAATGATTTGAGTTCTACGGTTATGGTATAATGAGAACAAAGGTTGGAGTGATATAATGCAAAAAACTAAAGCAGAGGCTTTGAGATACCTTGAAAATGCAAAGGAAATTCTGAGTAAATCTCCCATTGAAGATAACAGATACACGGATGTTAAATATGTAAAATCCGCTTGTGGGATTGCCTATTTGGGGGTGCTGAAAGCTGTTGACGAATACCTTCTTAGAAGAGGCATATCCAGAAAGGAACTGCCCAAGAAAATTGAGGAATACGAAAAGGCATTGCAGAAACACCTGTCAATACATAATGGCAAATTAACAAAAGAGTTCAGCACACTTTATGATGAGCTTCATATTGCAGGATATTATAGAGGCTTGCTTTATCATGTTGACATGGTGGAAGCCGCTTTCAAAGCAGCCAGGTCATTTATTGATAAAGTTAACGTTTAGATAAAATTAGGCGATGGAGTTCGCTTAACCACCCCGACAGTTTCGGGGTTGATAACTCCTACTCTCAAAGACAGAGGGTAGGAGTTTTTTAGTTTAAGAATCAAAAACTCCTACCGGAAAAGATAGGAGGACAAAATGCTTGACAAGTATTCACACCTGAAAGAAGAACTCTTAAGATGCATTGATTCTATGTTTGCAATCGAAAATATCCCGGGCTGTCCATGCGAGGAACTAAAGGAAAAAGTTCAGAACAATACATTCAACCTTGTTGTGCTCGGGCAGTTCAAAAGGGGGAAAACCAGCCTCATAAACTCACTCCTTGGCGCAGAGATACTGCCAGTTGCTGTTGTACCGCTAACTTCTATAGCAACAATACTCAAATATGGTGAGGCATTAAGAATAAAAGTCTTTCTCGCCGATGGTACAGTTAAGGAAATAAGGTACGAGAGCCTTTCTGAATATGTCACAGAAAAAGGAAATCCCAGAAATGAAAAAAATGTGCAGGAAGTTATTATCACGTACCCCTCGCCATATCTTAAAGACGGCGTGAGGCTGATCGACACACCGGGTGTTGGTTCTGTTTACGAGCACAATACAGATGTCGCCTACCAGTATCTTCCAAAATCAGATGCCGCATTATTTCTTCTGTCAGTGGACCAGCCTGTAGGCAAGGCTGAACTCGACTTTTTAAAAGATGTAAAAGAATACTCTGACAGGATATTCTTTCTTCAGAACAAGGCAGACTATGTAAGTCCGGAAGACCTTGAAGAATCCATCACCTTCTCAAAAAGGGTGATTGAGGATGCTATGAAATGCGATGTAAAGATATTTCCTATATCGGCAAAACTCGCGCTCGACGGCAAATTATCAGGGGCAAAAGACCTTCTCGAAAAAAGTTTTCTTCCTGAATTCGAAATGATACTGAATACTTTTCTTATGGAAGAAAAAGGCAAGGTGCTGATCCTTTCGGTGTCAAATACCCTGTTGAGGGTCTTATCACAGGCCATGCTCGAACTGGAACTCGAAATGAAATCTCTCACAACGCCATTGGAAGAACTCAAGAAAAAGATAGAAGCTTTTGAGAATAAAAAGAAAGAAGTCATGCTTGAGAAACAGGACTTCGATATCCTCCTCGATGGCGAAACAAAAAGATTGAGCAAGAACATCCTCGATGAAGATTTAACTCTGTTCAGAAAGGAGCTGATTGCCCATGAGCAAGCCCATCTTGAAGAGCAATTCGCTCAATTGAAAACACTGCCCTCGAGGGAGCTAAGTAACTCGCTCGAACAGACAATCCAGGACCATGTAAAACAGGCGTTCAACACATGGAGGGCGATAGAAGACGACAGGCTCGCTAAGGCATTTGAAGCGATTTGCAGGAGATTCGTTGCAAGGATAGATGACACTGTTGATGCGCTCCTGAAATTCTCGTCCGATCTATTAGAAATCCCCTTTGAGGCGGTCAAGACCGAGGCGCTCTGGACTGTGAAATCAGGGTTCTACTACAAATTCAGAGAACAACCTGTCGGGATTGAGATAGCCGCCTCTTCGCTGACCCTCGCGCTGCCTAAATTCATTGGAGACAAGATCATCCTGAAAAACATGAGGGCATATCTACTTCGGGTAGTAGATATGCAATTCGGCAGGATGGGATACGACTTTGAAAAAAGGCTTGATAAGAGCAAGCTTGATTTCAGATGGGAAATGCTCCAGAGAATTGAGACAACCATTGAAGGCATATCCACAGCCATTGAAAAGGGAATGAGCCAGAGAGTAAAAGGAGAGGAGGAGGTAGAGAAAAGGAGACAAGAACTCTCGGAAACAGCACGGAAGCTGGATGGAATTAAACATAAATTGTTGGAGATAAAAGAACAGGTCGGGTAAAATTAAATTTGGAGGTTTTTGTGTTTGAACTTGATATCCCTGGGTTCGGTCTTGTCAGGTTAGAGCATCTGGTATCAGACTTCACCGGAACATTGTCTGTTGATGGAAAACTCCTGCCAGAAGTGAGAGAGCAATTGAATAGGATAGCAGAATTTCTGAAAGTTCATATATTGACCGCTGATACTTTTGGAAAAGCAAAAGAAGAATTGAAAGGTATTAATTGTGATATACATATCCTTACAGGCGAAGGCCACGATGTTCAGAAAGAGGAATACGTGAAAAATCTCGGCGTTGAAAGCGTGATTGCTTTTGGCAATGGAAATAATGACAGAAGGATGCTAAAGGCTGCAAAGATTGGCATTGCTGTTTCAGAAGGCGAGGGATGTTCTGTTGATGCAATAACGGCAGCGAATATTCATGTGAGAAATGCTATTGACGGTCTTGACCTTCTGCTTAATCCAAAAAGACTGAAGGCAACATTGAGGTTCTGACCAAATGCCTGGTAAAAAAATTATTGGCTTAGAACGGAATGTCTTTTTCACAGGGCTTGTGAGCTTTTTTATGGACATGAGTTCTGAAGCCTGTTGGATTTTTATGTGAGACAATACACGATCCGTATAGTGATTTCCTATAATATTGCTTAATCGTATTCACCATAATAATACAGAATACAAGCCATACAAATGCTGCGGCATATCCTCCAAGGACATCTGTCAACCAGTGCACATTGAGATACACACGGCTTATACCAATAAGAATGATTAAAAGGATTGCCGCTGAGAATATTATAAGCCTTAATGCCTCACTTTTTATCAATTTCCATGTCATATAGATTAAAAAACCATAGACTATCACGGCTGAGAAGGCATGGCCGCTTGGAAAACTATAGCCATGAGCCATCAACAATTGCAGGGTTGGTCTCGGTCTGTGAAAAAGGAGTTTCAAAAGCACCAAAACAGTTTCCCCGCCACCAATTACTAAAAAGATATTAAAAAGCTCCCACCAGTATCTCTTATACAAAAGGTACAGGGTCATTGCACAGGTCACAAACAAAGCGAGATAGACACCTCCGAGATTAGTTATGTCTACCATAAATCTCGTTACATCAGGAGTGATGACCCCCTCTATAAATCGCTGGATTCTGAAGTCAAGATAAAACAGTGTCTCTTTATCTATTAAATCCTCGACAATTTCACCAAAGGAGATAAGTGCGAGGACAAGAAAAATAATACCCATTGTGAGATTTAGTCCATACCATTCTCCGGCGCTAAAACGGCTTTTTATGAAATTCCATGTCTCGGGCATCAGGGAAGAGAGCTTTCTATCTATCCAGCCGGCCTTCTCCTGAATTAATCTCCTTCTTTTCGTGAGGAAAAAATAAAGGAATATAATGATAGTGCCACAGATAAATGCAAAGAGACCAAAGCGGCCGAGGTGTCCCTTAATCATATCCCAGCTATTGCCGGCAAAA
Organism: Nitrospirota bacterium; assembly: GCA_021824065.1. Classification (GTDB taxonomy): domain Bacteria; phylum Nitrospirota; class Thermodesulfovibrionia; order Thermodesulfovibrionales; family UBA1546; genus JAKALU01. The sequence goes on along the minus strand of JAKALU010000052.1, from coordinate 9,665 downwards.
TAGCCGAGCAAAGAAAATGCTGCTGCCCATGCTATACCTCCAGCCACATTGAAAAAGAGAAACCTCGGATAATGCATCTTTGAAATTCCTGCAACAACCGGGGCAAAGGCCCTGAGCCATGCCATGAATCGGCCTAAAAAAACTGTCTTCCCGCCGTGCTTATCAAAAAATCCCTTTGCTTCATCAAGATACTCTTTTTTGAAAAAGAAGTATTTACCATATTTAAGGAAAAATCCCTCTCCAAACCTGCGTCCGATAAAATATCCTACTGTATCGCCCATTATTGCACCGAGTGATGCAACCCATATCACATCACCAAGTTCAAGCACCCCTCTTGATGCCAGAAGTCCGGCTATGACTACCATACTCTCACCAGGCACAAGAAAACCAAGAAACGCCGAGGTCTCAAGAAAGGTCATCAGAAGAAGGACATAATAGCCCCAGTGGTTGAGGTGAGGGAGAAGGGATTCAATAATTTCAGATTCCATTATCTCCCTTCAACATTAAGTATTTTTGTTTTCTTTTTCAAAATTCTCAGTGTTGAATACAGCATAAAGCCAGCAATGAGTACTGCTGCCCATGCCAAATCCAATTTACCTTCTACAAATATATCTCCCACAATGTCCATGAAAGAGAAGGAGGCGATTATTGCAAAAAGAGTTGTATATTCACGCGCAGCAACAGCCTTAAATGAAAATGGCAATTCAGGTTTTTGCCAGTTTCTGAATCTTGGCAGAAATGCAGGTGTCTTCTCTGACCAATCTACATACACATTCCCGAATTTTCTTCGCAAAAATTCTTCCTCTGCAATTATTATCCGCTCATAATAGAGCCAGAATGATAGGACAAAAATCAGCGTTAACCACCAGACTTCAATAAATGATGCCGCGCCCAGCATTATAAAGAAATTGCCAAGGTAAAGCGGATGCCTTAAGATGGAGTACATCCCTGTTGTATTGAGTGATTCCGCCTTCTGTCTTTTTGTATTTCTCCCTGAAGTCCCCTTTGGGACATAACCAACCGTAATGCAGCGTATAACCAGCCCTGAAAGGGACACAATTATACAAAATCCCTGCCAGAGGTCATCTATTGTGTCTCCAAAAACACGCTCCAGATATTCAAAATCTTTTAAAGCAACAAGCACAACGGGCAGAATGAGCAAAGGCAGGTAACTTCTCCATCTAAAAAGCCATTCACCATGTCTTTCCAATTCTTCTTTTAAAGCCATTATGCACCTCCCAAGATAAAGCCGTCAACTTGGCTAATTAGTTTGCACGCAATACTATTCTACATAAAAAATTAGTAGCATTTCAATTCATTATCTCATTATCATGTAATTTACCACCTTCTTTTTATCAAAAATATTCCTCTTGAAAACATTGCAGACAATGTCATAAAGTATTCCACACTTTAAGAAAGAACTTTATTCTTAATAACGGGGGATGTGAATGTTAGAAGAGATTAATTACTCCCTGTTTCGCACCATCAACAAATTTGCAGGACATAGTTCCGTATTAGATGCAATTGCAAAGGTTACAGCCGAATATCTTCCCTTTTTATTTATTCTGGTAATTGTGTATTACTGGTTTTTCAAAAAAGATGATACCTCCAAAATCAAACTTTTATTGGTCGGCTACTCTGTACTTTTAGCCTTATCTATCAATTTTTTGATAACCATCTTTTACTTTCATCCCAGGCCTTTTATGGTACACATCGGGAAGCTGCTTATACTTCACGGACCGGAGACGTCCTTTCCTTCTGACCATGCAACTTTCATGTTTTCAATCGCCTTTGCGTTCATTATCCTCGATGAATTCAGGATAATCGGCATCGTATTCTCTCTCCTTGCATTGATTGGCGGGATGGCGAGGGTGTTTGTGGGTGTGCACTTCCCGGTTGACATAGCAGGCTCATTTGGAATCGGTCTTATTTCCGTAATGATAATTTCTGCATTGAAAGATTTGATTTTACCCATGAATAAACGACTGGTGGAATTATATAACAATATCTTTTCCCGTCTTGACCCGAAATATCTTAAAGGCAAATAGATTGCAAACGAGACCAAAATTAATGAATTGGTAGGAAGTTGATGAAAAACTCTATACAAAAAAGCTAAAGGCGACATTGAGGTTTTGATCAAATGCCTGACAAAAAAATAATTGGCTTAGAACGAAACGTCTTTTTCACAGGGCTTGTGAGCTTTTTCATGGATTTCAGCTCTGAGATGATATATCCACTTGTGCCGATTTTCTTAAGCTCTGTTCTTGGAGTTAATAAATCCATAATAGGACTGATAGAAGGCATAGCAGAAAGCACAGCAAGTTTATTAAAGGTATTCTCAGGCTGGCTCTCTGACAGAATCGGCAAAAGAAAAATCCTCATGGTTGCAGGATACGGCATCTCAACCCTAAGCAGACCGATAATTGCGCTCTCAACTCTCTGGGGACATGTTCTTACTTTCCGCTTCATTGACAGATTCGGCAAAGGTATAAGGGGCGCCCCAAGGGATGCGCTGATTGCCGAGTCTTCAGAATACAGAAAACTTGGCCGCTCGTTCGGGTTTCACAGAGGGCTGGACACACTCGGTGCTGTTGCGGGGCCAGCAATTGCATTCATAATACTTTTAATGTTTACAGGAAATTACCGCCTTGTTTTCTGGCTTTCGATGATACCCGGGATAATTGCGGTGCTTGTGATTGTTTTCTTCATAAAAGAAAAAACTTCTACTACAAAAAGCTCATCGGAAGATTTCGTAATCCCCCCTCACCCCCCTTTTCCGCACTCAGGCGGATTCGCCGAGGCAAAAGGAAAGGGGGGCAAAGGGGGATTATTCGACTGGAGATTTAAGGTATTTGTGGCAATCACTACCCTGTTTGCAATAGGCAATTCAAGTGATGTCTTTCTTATACTCAAGGCAACAAATGTCGGAATAAAAGAAACTCAGATACCGATACTTTACCTCTCGTTTAACCTTGTTTATGCACTCACTTCAATGCCTGCCGGTATATTATCTGACAGAATCGGGAGGAAAAGAATTATACTCGCAGGACTCATTCTCTTCGGGTTTATTTACTGGGGATTTGCTGTTTCATCAGAGAAAAGTCATATATGGGGTCTGTTTCTTCTTTATGGAATATTCATGGGGCTTACAGAGGGCATCCAGAAGGCATATCTCGGGACTATTATACCAGATGAATTTAAAGCAACAGGCTACGGCATATATAACACATTTGTAGGGCTTGCGCTGTTACCCGCAAGTTTTATCGGAGGTTATCTCTGGGATAAATACGGGCCTCACGCGACTTTCTATTACGGCTCATTCACTGCCTTTACTTCAGCAGCGCTTTTCCTGATAATATTCGGCAGGGATGAACTTAAGCGGATGAGAAAGAGTAATTCTCAAATTAGATAGCTGTTATCTTATCGCCGATTTTATTATACTCATACAAGGGCTTTAAAATCAGTGGAAGAAATTAATGAACTAATCAAGCGTTACGGCCTTGAAGAGGACCTTGAGCATGTTATTATCCCTTTGCGCGATAAAAACGGTGGCCTTAAACGTTGCTTTCTGTTAAAGAGAAGATACATGCGCATTGCATATTCTGAAAATCATTATGTTGATTATCCCTTAACAGAGATAATAGAGGCGACTATCAGATATCCAGAACTTCTACTGAGCGAGGCGCTTTATTTATTGCATAAAGAATTGGACGCTCAACCAGGAAATATTTCAGAGGATTAAAGAACCAACACTTGATAATTTTATTCCACGTTTTATTTTTCAGCTTCCCCCTTCTCTTTTATCTCAAGAGCCTGTTTGGCGAGTAGCGTAATCTCCTCAGCAGGAAGGATAACAGGCATCATCCCGAATGTATTAATTCCAAGCGCATTAGAGATAAAAGACCCCTTTTGTTCAGATTTAACAACCCTGAATAAAAATATTCCGATAACTTTTCCATCCAGTGAAAATACAGGTGTCCCAAGCCTGCCCTCAAAAGCTTTTTGATCAGTGACATAGAAGGTCCTCGGTTTTTTGATTATCGCCTCTACACGATGCATCGAAATTGCCGGGATACGACCGGCAACTTTACCTAACCGGGTAAGTATAATGATATTGTCTAAAATATTTGGCTTGCTCTCTTTTGAGAGGTCAAGGGCATGGATGGGCTTTTCTAATTTTGTTGTCGGTCTGATAAAAGCTAAATCCAGATCACTGTCTTTTATTACCATCTTTGCAGACAGTTCATTCCCGTCGGATAATAGCATTTTTATGTCTGATATTTCAGTCTCCATATCAAACTTCGGCATATTTTCTCCACCGGTTTTTGCCTGTTTCAATATCTCGCTATAAATCTTGGATGGATCAATACTCGAGTTGGAAAGAACAGTCAATCCTGAAGGGTCAATAACGGTTGCCACTACTTCTGTCTCATTATCGATTTTATTCGTCTCACGTCCTTCGACAATTACACGGAGGGTAGTAATTACCCTGACGGTGATGACTGCGTCATTCCATTTATTAATAATCTCCCTCGCATTGTTTAGATCTTCATGTGCCCATGCTGGAGCCGTCAGAAAAGAAAGAAAAAATGTTAAGAAAAAACAGGACAGCACAAACTTTATTGTTTTAAAAAATTTTACATGCTTCATCATCTTTCCCTCCGCTTATAGTTTTTTATAAGTTATAATTCCAGGTAGGTTCTAACTCGACATAGAAAATGTGAATACCCCGCTTAACCTGGAATAATACTCTTTTCAGTTTTTTGTCCGAAATATTTTTCATTATCTTCTCGAATGAGACTGCATCTGAAATGGGTTCGCCGTTTACAGCACGAATAAGATCACCTACAGCCAACTTTGCGAGTGAAGCCCATCCTCCTTCACCGACAGCCTCAACCAGAACACCCTTTTCGTCTTCTTTCCAGTCCTCTTGTGCACGATCAAGGAAAGCGATATCTCTGACTGTAAGTTCAAAGTTATCATCAATATATTTATTCATTTCATTTGGCGGTTTAGGAGACTTCTCAAGTTCTACCAAGATGTTAAATTTTTCTTTATTGCGCACTATAGCAAGTTCCACTTTTGAACTAATCTTATATTGCCTGATTATAGTTTGCAAAATCTCATAATCCTCGGGCGATGACGCATGCAGAGGTTCTCTGTCTATGGCCGTTATAATATCTCCAACCCTTAGGCCTGACCTTTCCGCACTGCTATTAGGATACACTTGCGTAACACGCATTCCCTTAATTTCTGCTATGCCTAACTCCTTTGCTATTTCCTTAGTCAGTACCTGCATAGCCGCAGGAAGCCAGGCTTTTTGCACTTCAAATCCCTGATCCCTGGTTCCTTTTTCAACTGTTAATTTCACAACGGTAACATACTCCTCTTTCTTCCTCTCAAAAGCCACTATAACAGGCAGAGGTTCATTCTTGCTTTTGGCAAAGGTGCTTGTCATTTCTACAAGTTCTTCGACATTCCTGATCTGTCTGCCATTAACTCCAACAATAACATCATTGCTGTTTATCCTGGGTTTAGATTCCCAACAGGGACCTCCTGTTCGCACTGTTGTAACAAGCACGCCGTTTTTATTCTCCCTTTTCATCTCTTTAGCATTTAACAATGAAAGGTTTCGCACTGTAATCCCCCATTGTTTAAGTTCAATGGTTTTTGACTTTACATATTCTCGTTCCTGAGTAGTTACGCGAAGAGCAATCTCTTTCCCATGCCGAAGCACAATCGCCTCTACCTCTTTGCCGATGGGAAGTTCCATTACTGACTGGTTAAAGACCGGTATTTCCTCCTGGAATATTACATCAGTTTCCTTCCCTGCTAATCTGAGTAAAATGTCGCCAGGTAAAAAGCCTGCTTTTTCTGCAGGAGACTCTTCAATAGTACCACTGACAACAAGCCCCTTCCCCTGCCCGGAATTTCTGAAGAGAGGTTGAACCTCAAGTCCAATCCAACTGCGTGGAACCTTGCCGAATTTAATCAGTTTTTCGGCTACTCCTTTTGCAAGATTCCCGGGAATGGCGCCGCTGATGCCCAAACTGATTTCGTTGATGCCTATTATCTCACCCCTCAAATTGACCAGTGGTCCACCCGAATTGCCACCATAGATTGGAGCGTCATGCCCAATCCAGCGGACTATTGAACCTACATCTTCTCCCTCTAATGTGAATTTATTCATAGGCCAGAAAAACTTAGGCATTATAACTTCAGTATTGCTAACAATGCCCATAGTTACGGATTGAGATAAAGCGAAAGGACTACCCATCGCCAATACTGTATCTCCAACCTTCAAAATAGATGAATCCCCGAATTCAGCAAAGGGGAACCCTTTTCCCCCCTTATTATGTAACTTAATGACAGAAATATCTGTCAGGGGATCCGTGCTTACCAGATCTGCTTCGATTTCTTCCTTATTTGATAAGGTGCAGGTAATCTGCTTGGCTTTCCCGACAACATGATGGTTAGTAATTACATGTCCCTCTTTTGTAATTATCACACCACTGCCAGCAAACTCATGTTTAACCTCACGGCCATTATAATATTCAACAGAAACGACAAGTATCCTTACCAGAGCGGGTTTAACCTTTGCAATCGCCTCGTCTATTGTCCTCCTAATAGTTCCCGGAGGATCTGAAATTACATTTTTTTCTTGTATTGCTATTTTTTCTCCGTAAGAAAAAGAAAATGCAATTAATAAGTATATGCTCAAAATGATAAGATATGCGGTAATTTTTATCATCGTACGGTGCTGTTTTAATCTCATTTCAGACTCTTTTCCTGCTGCGAGGTATTTTTATAAAAGATAAATTTTTATGGTACTAACCATCAGCTTTTTATATTTGCTGCAACTTCCTCAACCTTCGCCTTAACCGCCCCTTTTGTCCTTCTGTCCTTAATCTCCACAAGACCTTCCTTGAGATTTTTTTCGCCGAGGATGATTTGGGTAGGGATTCCAATTAAATCAGCGTCTTTGAATTTTACTCCTGCTCGTTCATCCCTGTCATCCATCAAAACCTCAATGCCCTTTTTTGTTAAATCTTTGTATAGCTTCTCTGCGATCTCTATTGTTTTTGCATCCTTCATATTCAATGGTAGAATCTCAACATCAAAAGGTGCAATGCTTTTTGGCCAGATAATGCCGTCTTTGTCATTGTTCTGTTCAATGGCTGCTGCTGCAATTCGTGCAGGGCCGATGCCATAGCTTCCCATGATAATAACTTTTTCATTTCCGTTTTCATCAAGGTATACTGCTTTCAAAGGGATAGAATATTTTGTCCCGAGTTTAAAGATGTTCCCTATCTCGATGCATTGTTCAATCCTTAATCTGTTCCCACACTTTGCACATCTGTCGCCATCTTTTGCAATATGTATATCATGCCACTCTGCATTGAAATCTCTTCTTGGTTTTATACCTTTCACATGATAATGCGGCTTATTAGCACCGCTCACATAAATGCCTTCTTTAAGAGTTGTATCAGCAACGACCCTGATTTTTTGATTCATAGGCCCTATAAATCCTGCCTCTACACCAAGAATCTCTTTTACCTCTATTTTCTGTGCTGGTCTGTGGGTGCCGATAATCTTTGTAAGTTTTTTTTCATGCAATTCCTGATCTCCCCTCACAAGGGCGAGCACAGGACCATTTTCGCTTATGACAAGAATGCTCTTTATAAAATACTCGGGCTTCAGCTTAAGAAAGCTTGATACCTCCTGAACAGTGCGTTTCTCAGGAGTGTGTATTTCTTCGAACTGCCAGTCCTCAAATTTGATTTCTGGAGGCACTGATATTGCAAGCTCCACATTGGCAGCATAACCGCAGATGCTGCATAATGCCACCTCATCCTCTCCTGCAGGGCTTGGCGCCATGAACTCATGGGCTGTTGCGCCACCCATCATGCCGGGGTCTGATTCAACCTGATAGAATTTCAACCCGCACCTTTTGAATATCCTGTGATACGCCTCTCCATGAAGCTGATAGCTTTTTTCAAGTCCATTTTCATCTGCATCAAAGCTATAGCTGTCTTTCATTATAAACTCCCTCGTGCGCAGCACCCCGCTTTTTGGTCTTGCCTCATCCCTTAATTTCGTCTGTATCTGATACCATGTTTGGGGCAGATCCCTATAAGAACGTATCTCTCTTGATGCAAGCCATGTCATTATCTCCTCATGGGTCATGCCAAGGCACATATCACGGCCTGTCCTGTCTTTCAACCTGAACATCTCGTCACCTATGGCATCCCACCTTCCGGTCTGTTGCCAGATTTCTGCAGGGTGTAAAATCGGCATCGAGACTTCCTGCGCCCCTATTGCCTCCATCTCTTGTTTAAGGACAGCGTTTATTTTGGCGAGAACCCTCCACCCGAGAGGAAGGAATATATATAAACCGGCAGCAAGCTGTCTTACATACCCTGCCCTTAGCATCAGGATATGACTGATAGCCTCAGCATCAGCGGGAACCTCCCTCAGTGTTGGGATGAGCATTTTTGAAAATCGCATTCTTTGCCTCCAACCGGAAACAGGGTTTGGGGTTGGGGATTAGGGTTTGGCAACATTCTCATTACTAATCCCTAATCACTAACCCCAAACCACTGATTAATGAGTTAGAGTAATGCATAAAAATGGTTTAGTCAACCCTTCCACTCCCCAACATAAATGATGTGAGGGCTCGGGGCTGACCCTGAGCAGTGCTATGCGCAGCCGGATAGGGTCTTAGTTGACTTCCATTATACTTTCTATATAGTGTAAAATTAATGTATGGCTGCGAAATTAGGTCAGATACTTATAGCCTCTGGGATTATCACAGAGGAGCAGTTGAAAGAGGCCCTGACTCATCAGAAGAAGAGCGGCGGAAGGCTTGGCACAAACCTTATTAAATTAGGGCATATCACAGAGGATAAACTTGCCACTTTTCTGAGCAAGCAATACGGCGTGTCAGCTATGAACCTTTCTGATTATAAGATTGACCCATCTGTTTTAAAACTCATACCTGCAGAGATGACAAAGAAGTATATGATAATGCCTGTAGCGAGGGTTGGGGCAACGTTGACGATTGCAATGGCAGACCCTTCGAATGTATTTGCAATAGACGATGTTAAATTCATGACAGGGTACAACGTCGAGGTTGTAATAGCAACAGAATCTGCACTCATAAATGCAATAACGACTCATTATGGTGGTAAGGGTGAAGGTCTTGCTGCAGTAAAGGCACAAACACAGGCAACAACAACAGCTACCGCTGCAGAGATATTACAGGCAAAGGACTATACATTATCAGAGGGCGAGATTGGCGAAGATATGTTTGGTGCTGAAGAAGGCCCTACGGTTGATGTTGAAGAGTTTGATCAGGTTGTTGGCAAGGCACTCGGCGATGTTGAGATTGTAGAGGAAAGAGAGGATGCCGAGGTTATAAGGGAAGTTGCAGCGCCGATAATAAAACTTACTAATGGCATACTTCTAAACGGTATAAAGGCAGGCGCAAGTGATATTCATGTAGAGCCTTATGAAAACTCTGTCAGAGTTAGGTACAGGGTTGATGGCGAGTGCCGCGTTATTATGAACCTGCCCGCAAAGATAAAGAGCGCTTTGACATCGAGGCTTAAGATAATGGCGCGTCTTGATATTGCAGAGAGGAGGCTTCCGCAGGATGGAAGGAT
>JAKALU010000191.1 GCA_021824065.1 Nitrospirota bacterium | reverse complement strand
TGACTTATGCAGGTGTTCCTGACATTGCAGCAGGAGACGTGCTCGGCAGTTGTGTATTTAATATGCTCATCCTTGCAATCCTTGATGCTATTCACCAGCCAACGCCGATATCAGCAAAGGCTCATCACGGGCATGTTCTCTCTGCCGGATTTGGGATACTCCTTCTCAGTATAGTTGCGATAAGCCTATTTTTAGGCAACAAAGTTCTACCATTAGGATGGGTCGGCCCTTACAGCCTCTTCTTTGTGCTGGTTTATTTTATTGCTATGAGACTGGTCTATTTTTACGAAAAAAAACAGATCTCTGGATTTATAAAAGAGGTTGCTATTGAGTTGAAGTATAAGGATATTTCAACGAGGAAAGCTGTTATCAGTTATTGCATTAATGCTGTTCTTGTTATTATCGCTGCAGTTTTCCTGCCCAAAATTGGTGAAGGGATTGCTGAATTAACAGGACTTGGACAGACATTTGTAGGGAATATTTTTATCGCCATCTCAACATCATTGCCAGAGGTGGTGGTATCTGTTGCTGCTGTAAAGATGGGCGCAGTAGATCTTGCAATAGGAAATCTGTTCGGAAGCAATATTTTTAATATACTCATTCTTGCCATTGATGATATCTTTTTTATTAAAGGCCCTCTGCTTTCGTTTGTTAATCCTAATCATACTATCTCTGCGTTGTCTGCTATTGCCATGACTGCAATCGCAGTCATCGGTTTAACCTATCGCGCAGAGAGGAAGCCACTGTTTCTGGCATGGGATTCCATCGGCATACTATTCGTGTATGTGGTTAATTTGATGCTGCTATATATGCTTCGATAGGGTTTTATATGCTCCTTGACGCCGCATATCATCATTGTTAGTATTTATCATGATTAAAAAATTATTTTCGGCCCCTCCGAAGCCAGGTGTCTATATATTTAAAGGCCCAAAAGAAAAAGTCCTTTACGTTGGAAAGGCAAAGAACCTCCGTAACCGCCTGAGAAGCTATTTCCAGAAAACAGCAGAACTCGACATGAGAAAATCTGCAATGGTCAGAAATATCAAAGACTTTTCCTATGTTGTTACAAATAATGAGCTTGAGGCACTTGTTCTTGAAGCCAATCTAATAAAGCAGTATAAACCTCGCTTTAACATAATCTTGAGGGATGACAAAAACTATCCATATCTGAAGCTCACGGTAAACGAAGAATGGCCGAGGCTTGAGGTTGTGAGAAAGATTAAAAAAGACGGCGCTCTTTATTTCGGCCCCTATGTGCCTGCAGGAAGCATGTGGGAGGCATTGTCATTCATAAGAAGAAATTTTTTCTTAAGAACATGCAAATATGCTCTTGATAAACCAATGCGTCCATGCATCCAGCATCAGATGGGGAGATGCCCGGCTCCATGCGCTGGGCTTATTAGCAAAAAGGATTACATGAAGATAGTGGAAGATGTGAGGCTTTTTCTTCAGGGAGAGAAAAAAGAGCTTCTCAGCGGACTTGAAAAAAGAATGGAGAAATTTTCAGAAGAATTAAGGTTTGAGGATGCAGCAAGGATAAGAGACAGCATTAATAGCCTGCAGCAGATATGGGAGTCGCAGAGGGTTATTGCACCAGAACTCGGGGACATCGATGTCATAGGTTTTTATGGAGAAGGCAAGGGAGCTGTATTCCAGGTATTTTTTATAAGGAATGGAATCATGATTGGGATGAGGGATTTCTTCCTGAAAGACACAGGGGATATTTCTATCAACGAGTTGTTACATAACTTTATAGAGCTATTTTATGCAAAGGAGATAATACCTCCTGATGAGATTATACTCAGCCATCGCCCTGAGGGGACAGGGACCTTAACAAAATGGCTCAAAGGAAAAAAAGGCAAAAGAGTAAAGATAATCACCCCTGTCGAAGGAAAGCGCATGGAACTTCTCAGCATGGCCTGTGAAAATGCAGGGATAATATTTAAAAACAGAAAGCAGGCAGGCTTTGATGATGTGCTGAAAACATTAAAAGAGAGACTTTCATTGTCAGACATCCCTCATAGCATTGGTGCGCTTGATGTATCAACTATTTCCGGAAGTGAATCTGTGGGCGCATTTATCTATTGGTCTGAGGGTGAATTTAAAAAAGATATGTACAGACATTTGAAGATTAAGACTGTGGAAGGCATGGATGATTACTCAATGATGAAAGAGATTGCAGAACGGGTCATAAAAAATCTCGGAGACAGGCTGCCTTCACTTATGGTAATCGACGGCGGAAAAGGCCAGCTCGAAGCGGCTAAAAGGGCTTTTGATGAATACGATATGAAGGGCACAGAAATTATTTCCATTGCAAAAAAACCTGACAGGGCATTCACATTAAACTCTGATGAGCCTTTTGACCTTGAGGACAGAAGTCCCTCATCGCTTCTTCTTAAAAAGATAAGGGACGAGGCGCACAGATTTGCAATAAGTTTCCACAGAAAATTAAGGGACAAGCGGCTTATGGAATCCCCCCTCGAAAAGATACACGGCATAGGGAAGAAAAGGAGGTTTGCTCTTTTGAGGCATTTTGGTAGTATAGAAGGTGTAAGAAAGGCAAGTATTGATGAGATTGCAGGCATAAAGGGTTTTAATAAAAAGGTTGCTGAGAAGCTTCTTGAAGAATTAAGGAGAGAACAATGAAAAGTTTCAAGTCTCAAGTTTCAAGTTTCAAGTTAAGCACCATCCTGTATCTTGCATCTTGCATCCTGTATCTTGTATCCGTATCAGATGCTGATGCTGCTTATAAGATTTATTTAAAGAATGGCTCTGTGATAAAGGGTGTCAGCTATTATGAAAAATCAAAGGGTGAGATAAAATTTTATTTTGAAGGCGGCATGATAGGAATCCCTGAAACGGATATCCTTAAGATAGAAAGCACAGAGGAGCCGGTTAAGGATGTGAAGGCATCCAAGGAATTATCTGAAGCCGTCGAGGCAGAAAGGAGAGTCAGCCCGCCTGTTGCGGATATAACAAAAGAAACACCAGAACCCAAAACCCGGCCTGATGAAATAAATAAAATTCTTGAGGAGATTTCACAAAAAGAAACAGAACTTAAAAAAGTAGAGGGGGACCTTCTGACAACGAAGGTAAGGATTCAGGCTCTTTATAGTAAGAGCGTAAAAGGCACAATAACTTCTGAAGAAAGGTCAATGTTACAGCAGAATATGGTTAAAAAGAGAAAGCTCGAGGATGACAAAAAAAGACTTGAAGACGAACTAAAAGCGTTGTATGAAAAAAAAGGACAATTAACTAAATAGAAAGGGCAATAGAGGAAGCGTCATGAATATTTATATTTCCGGCTCAATGGCATATGACAGGATTATGGACTTTCCAGGGAAATTCTCTGACCACATCCTGCCTGATAAAATACATATCCTGAATGTATGTTTTACTGTTAATGGTATGATCGAAAAATTTGGCGGAACTGCAGGCAAT
>JAKALU010000190.1 GCA_021824065.1 Nitrospirota bacterium | reverse complement strand
CGATCTAGCATGCGTTCAGGCATGTCCATTTGGTGCAAGGCTCATCGGGAATATAAACGACCCCAATGACGAGGTTAGCAAGATCATAAGGACAGAGAGGGTTTCTGTATTAAAAGACGAATTCGGCACAAAACCGCAGGTGTATTATCTTGGTCTGAGTAAGGAGGTAAGATAAGATGGTTCACGGTGAGTTATGGACACTCAAAGAGTTTTTTGTTTATCCGAATGAATACATATACTGGAGCATCCAGATTGTGATGTACCCCTTTATGACAGGACTTGTGGCAGGCGCCTTTGTGCTTTCTTCCCTATACCATGTCTTTGGTGTAAAGGAACTGAAGGAGATGGCAAGGTTCGCACTTGTGTTTTCATTTGCGCTTCTTTTCGCAGCACCAATGCCAATTGTCCTGCATCTTCAACACCCGTTCAGAGGTGTAAATGTATTCCTGACCCCGCATTTTACATCCGCCATAGCTGCTTTTGGAGTTGTATTCTTTACTTACGGTGCAATTGTTGCTTCTGAACTCTGGTTTTTATACAGAAAACACTTTGTGGAAATAGCGCTGCCATTAAAAGAGAAACAGGATAAGAGTTTGTTTGAATGGATAAAATTTGTGATATTCTGCACACTCACACTCGGCGTATATGATTTGAGTGAAGAATCGCTTAAAAGGGATGAAAAGGCAATAAAGATTCTCGCAGGTGTTGGTATCCCTGTTGCCTGTTTTCTGCACGGCTACGCTGGATTTATATTCGGCTCTGTCAAGGCAAATGCCCTGTGGATGACACCATTGATGCCTGTTATATTCATAATGTCAGCAATAGTGTCCGGCATTGCCCTGTGTATGCTTACATACATAATTGTCATGGAAGTAAGAAAGATAAGAATAAAGTCTCAGAGGAAACCATGGATGATGAGCCTGGAAGAGGTTAAGGGCGCTGAGATAAGCGTTATAAGGATTACAGCAAAATATCTTTTATTATTTATGATATTTGCTATAACTCTGGAATTCCTTGATCTTGTGTTCAGGGGTTATACCGCTGTAAAACACTGGGATATATTGCGCAGCGTTATTTACGAGAGGGATTTTACAAAGATATTTATACTCCAGTATACCCTTGGAAACTTTATCCCATTTATAATCTTTTTGATACCAGGCCTTACTATCAGGAGGGCTATTATCGGACTGGTTCTTGCCCTTACAGGCGTGTTCATGATGAGGTGGAATGTTGTTATCGGGGGACAGGCATTCTCATTGACGCTTTCAGGGTATATGGATTATATCATGCCAATAATACCTCACAATTGGGAGACATTCAAAGAAGGGCTTGGAGGAGCGCTCAGCATATTTATTATGCCGTTTGTGTTGTTCTGGATAATCGCCAAGATATTCCCTGTCTTCAGTCCGGAAAGGGCGAAATAGATAAGCTGTTGTTTCAGAAAGATGCATAGGGTGAGAGAGACCGTAAGAGGCGCTTAGATGTTTGACAAGAGACCCCTGATGCGATACGCTATAGCTACACAAAAGTTTTTTTGGTTAGAATGTATTTAAGGTAGCCCTTGTTAGGTAGATTATGAAACGTCGCGGTTTTTTAAAATTATTGCTGGCCTTATTTGGTTCAACTACACTGGTATCATTTGCCTATCCTTTAATAAGATTTCTCGCGCCTCCAGAAGAGAAGGCAAAAGCCAAACAGATAGGCATTAAGAAATCCGAAATACCATCAGGGGAGGCTAAGGACATAATCTTTAACAACACCCCGATAATTATCATTAACCGACAGGATAAGGGATTTATAGCTCTTTCGAGAGTATGCACACACCTCGGATGTCTTGTTGAATACGATAAAGCAAAAAAAAGACTGTTATGCCCCTGCCATGCAGGCACATTTGACCTTGAAGGGAATGTCATATCAGGGCCTCCGCCAAAGCCTTTACCAAAGATCCCCCTGGGAGTAGAAGGGGAGAGTGTTGTAATAGGATAATGATATGTGGAACAGGATAAAGAACTGGCTTGAAATAAGGATAGGACTTGATGAACTTATAAGGACGCAACTCAGAGAATACAGAGTGCCGGGAAATATTAATATCTTCTACACCCTCGGAGTCGTTGCGCTTGCAGCGTATATAATTCAGGCTGTTACAGGTTTCTTTCTCCTTGTATATTATATACCCCATTCTGACCATGCCTTTAAAAGTGTCCAGGGGATAATGACCACGGTGCCGTATGGCTGGCTTTTCAGGATGATGCATGTGGTGGGCAGCAATCTCATGGTGGCTGTGGTCTTCCTCCATCTCTTTTCTGTTTTTTTCATGGGGAGCTATAAAAAACCACGGGAGATGACATGGGTTGCAGGCGGCTTAATGTTACTCATAGTTCTCACATTTTGTCTCAGTGGTTATCTGCTTCCATGGAGTCAGTTGAGTTATTGGGCAACAACCATTGTCACTTCCATGCCAACAGCTTTTCCTTATATCGGTGATTTTATAGCTAATGTTTTAAAAGGCGGTGAGCATGTGTCGGGTATAACACTTAACAGATTCTTTGCCCTTCATGTTGCGCTTCTACCTCCCATTTTCGTATCAATTATGGGGTTCCATATATTCCTGGTGAGGAGGATAGGCATTTCCTCTCCGCCTTTCGGTGCATCAGGTGAAGCAAGAAGACCGTGGACAGAATACAGGCACGAAAGCCATCCCGATGGTCGCCCCTTTTATCCTGATTTTGTACTTAAAGAGATGTTTATGGCAATGGTGTACCTTGTAGTAATGTTCTTAATAATCGCTTTTATGCCAACATTATTTTTACCTCAAGATGCTAACACCCCTGCTGACCCTTTCAGGACTCCTGCTCACATAAAACCAGAATGGTATTTTCTGGCGCCCTATCAGATGCTGAGATTGATCCCCAATAAGTTTCTCGGCGTAACCATGCAGTTAATCCTTGTAATAATCTTTCTGCTATGGCCGTTCTTTGATACCAAGGAAGAAAAGAATATACTCAGGAGACCCCTGCTGCGCGGTGTGTTTTTCCTTTCACTTGCAATGTGGATTATATTGACAATATGGGGGAAGTATTCATGAGATTCACCGGTATAAAAATCTCAAGATATTTGCGTGCCCTCCCGCTCCTATTGATTGCAATTTTTATCTTCCCGGCAGTTGCAAAAGCCGGATACAGGGAAGTTTTTGAGAAGGCGTTTCTAACTGAACCATGGGCAGGCGAACAGGCCGAAAAGAGCGTCTGTATTGAATGTCACACCTCTGATATAATGAAGCCAGAATTCCAGAATATTCCAGGAGATTGGAAAACGAGCTGGCATTATGAAAATAATATTTCCTGCCATGACTGCCACGGGGGCGACCCTAAAGATGCTGCTATGGCGATGTCACTACAAAGGGGTTTTGCTGGATCACCAAAATACCCCGATGTCCCGGAATTCTGCGGCAAATGCCATATAGGTATTCT
>JAKALU010000051.1 GCA_021824065.1 Nitrospirota bacterium | reverse complement strand
TGGACAGTCTCTCCTTTTCCTTTTCATATGCATCTTTGCCTGCCTCAACAGCAGTTGTTATAATGGATTTTTTCTCCTCAAAAAATTCCTTCCCCTTCCCGACTGTTGAGGTAACCTTACCCTTCATATCCTCTGCAAACTCTCTTATCTTCTGTCTCGTCTCGGGCCCTGATTGCGGAGCTAAAAGCATAGCAAGTCCAGCGCCTACAACACCACCGAGGAGAAAGGCAAGAAATATAGAACCTGCACCATATCCTTCTTCATTATGTCCCATTAACTGCCTCCTTTCTTCAAAAAAAGATTTTTTAATAAGACCTCAAGGGCTGTTCTTATGCCAACCCTCAATCCGGAAACCTTTATTATGGTCTCTGAACTAACCTCATTTAAAAGCTCACTTATTTTTTTAAGATTCTGTCCTATATCCCTTGCACTGCCGGATACCAATTTTATGTCCTCTGTTACCTCGTTTACATCATCAGTAACCTTCCTCAGGCTTCTGAGGGTATGCTGAAGCTCCTCCAGAGTTGGTTTCAGAGAATCTTCAGTTGACTTTAAAAATTCTGTAAGCGCCCTTGCGGATTTCCTTAATTCGAGCAATACATATATGAAAAAACCAACCACTACAAGAAAGGCAATTGTCATAAGCGCAAACCATACGTGGTTCATTTTCCCTCCTTCTTTAAGACAATTATATCATAAGCATTGATAAGGTCAATGGTGAAAATAAACATTTAAATGTTATTAGATTTACTTTATAATACGCACAAGTAATAACTGGTGAGGAGGAATTATGGAGAATGATAATGTCATAGACATAATAAAGGGGAAAGCAGCCAAGGGTTTCAGGTTTATAAAATTTATAGTTCTGTTGTTTATAGCCATGATAATACTGATGATAATGAACCCTTTTGTCATGGTTGGCGCTGGAGAAAGAGGGGTTGTTCTTAACTTCGGTGCTGTTCAACCAAATGTCCTCAATGAGGGACTCCATTTCAGAATACCTATAATGCAAAAAATCATAAAGATAGATGTAAAAGTCCATAAATCCCAGACTGATGCCGAGTCTGTCTCAAAAGACCTTCAGGACACACGTTCTACCATAGCAGTGAACTACCACATTTTTCCTGAAAAAGCGAATTGGATATTCCAGAATATCGGGATACAGTATAAGGAGCGCATCATTGACCCTGCTGTTCAGGAGGTTGTCAAGGCCATTACTGCAAAATATACAGCAGTCGAATTGATTACCCAAAGAGAAAAGGTGCGCTCAGAGATAAAAGACCTTTTAAAACAGAGGCTTTTAACGTACAACATAGTTGTAGATGATTTTTCAATTGTGAACTTCAGTTTCTCCCAACAGTTCACACAGGCGATTGAGTCCAAACAGACTGCCGAACAGCTTGCCCTGAAGGCGCAGAGAGATCTTGAAAGGATAAAGATTGAGGCAGAACAGAAGGTAACCCAGGCTAAAGCAGAGGCAGAGGCATTGAGACTCCAGAAAGAAAATGTCACCCCGCAGCTCATAAAACTAAGGCAGATAGAGGCATCATTGAAGGCTATAGAGAAATGGGACGGGCATATGCCGAAGGTCACATCAGGCGCTGTGCCATTTATTGATGTGAAGAGTTTTGAGAAAGAGTAAGTTGGAGGGCTTAAACTATAGATTTATAGCTCGTTTTTTCCGCATCATTTAATTCCTTTCCTCCGAATCTTGCCCTCTCATATAATCTTATGAACTCGGCAACCTCCGGGCCCATCCCGAGCCTTATAGCCTCTCTCATTATATCAGACGGCGTTGAGGATATAGTAATGCTTGCGCCTTTGCGTTTTAAAGAATTCCTGAATTTAAGGTATTTAGCTGTTACAAATCCATATCTATAAATCCTGAACCGTTTCAAGAGAAAAATTATCACCATGATGCCAGTTATTACGATGAGAGAATAAAATAGTGTTCTGGCACCATATGCCTTAATCTGCGGCATATCCGGGATCTTTACAAATGGCATGGAGATGTACTGTATTAGTGCTTTCTGGTCAGATGAGCTGAAATTGACAACGTATCTATACCATTTCAACCTTAGAGAATCAAGATATAAGGAAAACAAAGACGGCACCACCGGCGATGGCGCAGGAGGAGTAGGGTCAAATCTCTTCCACTTTCCATTTACAACTGCCTCAACCCATGAATGCGCATCGCTCTGCCTCACTATAATATAATCGCCATATTTATTCCTTTCTCCGTTGATAAAGCCTGTAACAACCCTCGAAGGTATCCCAATAGTCCTGAGCATAAGAACCATAGCTGTTGCATAGTGTTCGCAATAACCCTGTTTTGAATTAAAGAGAAAATCTTCTATCGGATTGATGCCCTGCACCGGAGGAGACGTCTTTAAAGAGTATCTGTAATTAGTTTTCAGATATTTTTCTATCTTTAATGCCTTTTCGTTTTCAGTATTCACGCCTTTTGTGACCTCTGCTGCGAGTTCTGCAATTTTTTTGGAATCATCGGGCAACTGTAGATAATCAGAAATATACCTTGATGCGAAAGGTTCTTCCATGACACTGTAAACAGTATAGGTCAGCCTTCTCGAAAACTTTTCAGCCATAAAGATTGCCCCTGCGTAATCAGCAAGCATAGCCCTGCTGTCAATCTCAATCCCTGCGATGGTCCCCAGTCCGAAGATTACATCAGAGTCCAGAGGCTCGAGAAATATCCTCTGGATAATGGCTTTATCAGGAGAGAAAGGCATGAGAACAAACATGTTTCCCTCCTTTCTTAGCCTTGTCTTGCCTTTAAGTGTATCCCTCCATGATATTCCGTCAAAATAATCCAGTGTCATCCCCCTCCAATACAGCGGAGCCATTGGTTCTTTTATTAACTCGACTCTCATTACTATTGTCAGGTCAAGTTTCACCTCACCAAAAGAGCCGAAATCAACCTTTTCTGAAAAACCAACAGTCTTGATGCTTTTTGCACGGCTTTTGCCCCACAATCCGCCCTTTACCCTCGGCGCAGAGATAAAGAACATGCCAGTTATAATCAGCGTTAAAATGGAAATGGCTATCACGGGCACCCTGAGTCTAACTTTTTTTATTGTGCCTTCTTTTAAGAAGTGCGATATAACCATCGCTGTAACGAGTGCGATAAGGAAGACAACAAATATAATACCGAAGGCTGCTGACCTTGTAAGCTCTGAGGCAATAATCAACTGTAGCAGTGACATAAAATATACCTGCAAATGATCCCACGGTTCCTTAAGGTCAACACTTTTTAATGCCTGAAAAACTATTGTAAGATGTGCCACGGCAATAAACATATCTCCTGTCATTATTAATGCATCAAATGCAAAGAGGAAAAGCGCTGTTATTGAGAGACCGCTTATTGTCCATTTGGATAAAGGGGGCATGCCTTTCCAGAACCTGATATATCCTATGATAAGTACAATCCCTGATATGAACATAACAGGATTCAACTGTCCTGTTATGACAAGCCCTGCACAGCCGGTAAAAGCAAGAACTGCTGTCAATATTTTATAGATCTGAGGCATAAACCACCATACTGCACATGGGCGCTGCTTTTCTTAATGATGAATCATCGGATTTAAGTATCAGCACACCTGTTCCCTGCATCTCGTGCATCAATGGACATTCCCATGTATCATCCTCATCTATCAATGCCAGCACATCGAGTATTTTGAACAGGTGCTCCTGACCGCTTCCGAACGGGATGAGTTTTTTGCAGGTCATCAGTCTTACAAAAAAACCGATTCTGATAAACCTGTCTGCCAAAGATGCTGCAAATGATACAGCCTTCTCAAATGATTCCTTATCCAATGGCTTGATATTGTCGAGTATTATTGTAAGAAGCCTGGGCTCATCTATTCCCGTATCCTTTACCATAAGTTTCCCAGCCTTTGCAGACGCCTTCCATTGAACCCTGCGTATGTTATCGCCGTATCTGAACTCGCGTATCGTCATAAACTCATCGCCAGGGCCGTGTCTTGTAACATCAGGGGCATAATCGGATCCTATCATTTCGGGTATTAAGTCATCTATCTCTTTTATCTCAGGATATACGATGACCTCTCCAGCGATACGTAATCTGATTTTTTTCTGGAATAGTATAAATGGAAAACTGCTTGAGAGAGAAAAATCTCCATATCTGTATACCCCCCTTCTCTTGAACGTACCTTCCATTTCTATTGAAACCTGCGATTACGAAGGGACATAAGGTATGGTGCATTGTCCCTCGATGCCTTCAGGGGAAGTTATGTGTATTGAATATGAAGGCATAAAATTTTTCTTATTTGACAAAGAAACCTTCATGACCGACCTGCTCTTTGCAAAAATGGGCTGAGTTATTGCAAAACCAAAGATTAAACCTCTCAGATTCAGGTTCAGCACAACAACTGAGATTACAAATATAGAAATCATCATGGCAAGGATAAGATAGATGAGATTATTCCCTGTGTTAGCAGCAGCTACTGCTATGAGCAATGTTGCAAGTAGAAATCTCTTGCCTTCTTTGGTTGGTTTCAACTCTATTACTCCTAATACCTATAATATGGGAGGGAACAATAAAGTTACACCGGCACGGGTATCCTTTCCAATATCTCTTTCATAATAAGTTCTGCGTCATATATAGAAGTCCTTGCCTTAAGAATGAGCCTGTGCCCAAGAACAGTTGGCACCAGATCCTTTATATCCTCAGGAACAACATAATCTCTTCCCTCATAGTATGCGTTAGCCTTTGCAGCCTTCAGGAGGAACTGCGCTCCCCTTGTGCTTGCACCGAGTCTTATCCTATCATTGTTTCGTGTTTCGGTTATTATTGCCACAAGATAATCGAGAAGGCTGTTATCGACCCTCACATCGTCAACCTCTCTTTGCATCCTGTGTATCTCATCGGCTGTTATAACAGGCTGCATATTTTCAAGAAACTCAAGGCTTGACTGTCCGAGCAAAGCCTGTTTCTCATCCTCATGTCCGGGATAGCCGAGCTTTATATGCATCATGAACCGGTCGAGCTGGCTCTCGGGCAGGGGGAATGTTCCATGATATTCTATTGGGTTTTGAGTTGCAATAACCATAAAAGGTTCGGGCAGCGTGTATGTCTTTCTATCCACTGATACCCTTCTTTCATTCATTGCTTCGAGGAGTGCTGACTGTGTTTTCGGGCTTGTTCTGTTTATCTCGTCAGCAAGGACTATGTTTGCAAATATCGGGCCCTGTTTGAATTCAAAATTCTTTGTATCAGGATTGTATATGCTCACGCCGATAATATCAGTAGGAAGCATATCGCTGGTAAATTGAATTCTTTGAAACGAACAGTTTGTGGCCTTTGCAAGTGTGAACGCAAGGGTTGTCTTTCCAACGCCGGGGACATCTTCGATCAGCAGATGTCCCCTCCCGAGGAGGGTAACAATTGCCATCTTAACAGCGCTTTGCTTTCCCTTTATGATAGAGTCTATTCTCTCCTGAAGCAGTCTCAGTGAATTATCCGCCATAATTTAAACCCATCTTATTTTTCAATTTTATACCAAACTCATCTAAATATAGCATACAGCATAACAAACAGCAGAACAATACCTGCATGTTCTGCTCTGCTTTTAAAGTTTATGATATTATAGGTGTATGGACATATTGTTTAAGGGCAAATTATGTACCATATTGCATATCTTCGATTCTCTGTCCATGCCTGTCTTTATTATTGATTTAAATCAGAGGATTGTTTCCCTTAATTCTATTGCATCTGACATCTTTCAGTATGAACCTGATGACGTTATTGGTTTGAATATGGTAGAGTTTATGTCCGCAACTACAGAGTCCAAAAAAGATATTCCTCACTCTTTACCCTTGATTGCCTATGAATATTTAAAAAAACAGGATGCTGTTCATTTTGAGATCATTTGCAAAAGGAAAAGCGGAGAAAAGTTTTTTGCCAGAGTATCGGTGGTACCATATCATGAAGACAATTATAAGATTGTTGTAATGCAGGATATATCTAACCAGAAACAATTGGAGATTTTAAATGAACTCAGCAGCATTATTAATTCGAGTTTGAGCATAGGCACAGTCTTCAGAATAATGATGGCCGAGATAAGAAAGTTGACTGATTATGATAGGGCAAGCCTTCTGCTTTTTAACGAAAAAGAAAACAACCTCCTAATTTTTGCCCTTGATACCAACATGAAAACAATTTTGAAAAAAGGAATAAAAGCCCCGATGGAAAACACAAGCGCAGGTTGGGTCGTAAAGAATAACAGCCCATGGATAAACTATGACCTGTCATCCTCAATAAAGTTTCCCCTTGACAGGAAATTACTTGTTGAGGGCATAAGGTCCACAATCAGTATACCAATCTTTAAGGACAGGATACTTGGTGTCTTTAACCTTGACAGCACAGAACGTTCAAAGTATTCGGAGAGCGACCTCCAGATATTGCTCCCTGTAGCAAAGCATATAGCTATTGCCCTTGAGAACGCCCTTCTCTTTGAGGAGATATCAAGGGAAAAGAAAGAGTGGGAAAAGACCTTTGACGCTATTACTGATATGGTCTGGACAGAAGACGGCAAACAGGAGGTAATCCGTGCAAATAATGCACTTCTAAGGAAAACCGGTTTCTCGTCCGTGGAGATATCAGGGATAAAATGCTGGGAACTGCTTGACAGGATCGGAATAAATATACCTGAATGTTTATGCTCTGATACCATTGCCGATAAAAAACCCTCTTTCCGCGAACTCAGGGGTCTCGGCGGAAATATCTTCCATTTCTGGGCTTATCCATTGATAGACGATGAAGGCAGGTTATACGCAATAGTCCACTACCTGAAAGATGTCACTTCCCAGAAACGTCTTGAACAGCAGTTAATCAGGGCGGATAAACTGGCATCATTGGGCACTCTTGTTGCAGGCATTGCACATGAGATAAACAATCCTTTAGGGATTATTGCCGGTTATTCAGAAGCTCTCCTTGACAGGGCAAAGGATGAATCTTTAAGTAAGGTAGAAGAATTTGAGGACTTTCCCGAATATCTCGAAACAATCCATAACGAGATATTCAGATGCAAGAGGATACTAAAGAGCCTCCTTGATTTTTCCAGACCTTCCGGGGGTACATTCCGTGAGATAGATATTAACGAGCTCATAAAAGAGGTCATCCTCCTTGTAAAACATAAGGCCACAAAACTGAACCATACCATCGATCTTAAATTGAACAGGGATCTGCCAAAACTCTATGCAGACCCTGGCGCCCTGAGACAGCTTTTCATGAATATAATAATCAACTCTCTGTATTTCACACCTGAGAAAGGGGTTATCACAATCAAGACCGAAATGGATTCGGTAATGCATGAGCAGGGGTCTCTGGAGAATACAGATAAAATCAGGGTGGTAATTACTGATACAGGCACAGGAATTCCGGATGACATGATCAGTAAAATATTCGATCCGTTTTTGACCACCAAACCAGTGGGCGAGGGGACAGGGCTTGGCCTTGCTATCAGCCATAAGATTGTTGAAGAACATGGAGGGAACATTGAGGTCGAGAGCGAGATCGGCAAAGGCACCACATTCATTATAAAACTACCGACAATGGCTAAGGATGATAAGAGTACTGGCAGTTGATGATGAAGAGCCTTTCAGAAGGCTTCTTAAGAAAGAGCTTGCCCGTAAGGGTTTTTCTGTTGAGGCGGCCTCTGACGCAAGGTCTGCCTTAAGCCTTCTTAAAGATACCACCTTTGATGTTATACTCCTTGATATTGTGATGCCAGGCACTGACGGCATTACGCTTATGAAGAAACTTAAGCAGGATCCTGCATCTCCTGTAATCATCGTCCTTACAGGCAAGGCAACAGTAGAGACCGCTGTAGAGGCTATGAGACACGGTGCTTATGACTATCTCACAAAACCATATAAGCTCGATGAACTTGTGATTGTAGTAAACAGGGCATACGAGTACGGAAAGTTAAGCATAAAAAACCAGCTTCTGCAGCAGGAACTTGTAAGGAAGGAATCTCCTTTTGAATTTATATGTAAGAGCGCACAGTTGCAGGATATTCTCTCTATCATAAAAAAGATCGCTCCGACAGATTCGCCGGTATTTATTCAGGGAGAGAGCGGGACAGGAAAAGAACTCATCGCAAACACCATCTGGCATTATAGCAGGCGTTCCAATTTTCCTTTCATTGCACTTAACTGCGCCACCCTCTCAGAAAACCTTATAGAATCAGAGATGTTCGGACATGAAAAAGGCGCTTTTACAAACGCCTATGAGACAAAGCATGGCATCGTCGAGGTTGCAGATAAGGGAACCCTATTTCTTGATGAGATAAGTGAGATGCCTCTGGGACTGCAGGCAAAACTGCTTCGCTTCCTTGACACAGGGGAGTTCAGGAGAGTGGGCGGCAACAAGATACTCAACGTTGACGTAAGGGTGATAGCAGCCACTAACATGGAATTGACAGATTTTATTAAAGGAGGGAATTTCAGGGAAGACCTTTATTACAGGCTGAATGTTATAAACATATCAATACCACCGCTAAGGGAACGGAAAGATGATATACCGGAGCTTTCCAGATATTTTCTTAAAAAATACAGCCAGAAACTGTCAAAATTTATCTCTGGTTTTGAGACAGAGGCATTGGAGATGCTCAACAACTACCAATGGCCCGGCAATGCAAGAGAGCTTGAGAATGTCATAGAAAGGGCTGTAATACTCTGCGACTCAGAGAAGATAAGCCCGAAAGACCTGTCTATTCCTGAAATGTATAAGCTAAAGGAAAAGAGTTCGACTACTTCACTTGAGGAAATGGAGAAGGATTACATCCTGAGGGTGCTTAAGGAATCAAACGGCAATCAATCAAGGGCAAGCCAGATATTGGGCATTGACAGAAAAACACTCTATTTAAAGCTGAAGAGGTACGGGATCGATGATTTCTCAAAAAGATAGCATTCCTCTGGCTTGACAACAGCCAGAGGAATGTAAATCAAAAACTGATTACACCTTTTGACTGAGTTGTCAGAACTATGAGGTTCATTGCACCTGCAGGGTTCACTCCCGGGATGAGATCCTCTTCCATTATCTTTTTATTCGCCATAGTCTGGGTGCAACATTGAATCTCTACGCCTGCTTCCATTGCTTCTTCAAGTCTTAATGCAAGGCTTGGAACTCCTTGCTTGGGATTTTCGTTCTTTTCGATTGCCCCTTTCACCATTATATCAACAGCATTCTGTATGCAATAGAGAATTGCCCTGTAATTGGCTGTTGCTGCGAGAGTTGCAAACATCAATGCAGAACGTGCACGTGCAATATTTTCAAAACCCGAAGCGCAGAGAACAACAAAAATATCTTTTGATTCTTTTTCAATCCGTCCTGCTGCTGTCCTGTCAAGGACTTCTTGCATCTTACTCTTCCAGATTGGCAGAGACCTTTACCGGCCTTGAGAGAGTTAACCCTACAGGAGAAGTGCTTACTACATGTTTATGAAGCTCTGAGATTGTCTTCTTATCTGAATCCGCCTTAATCTTTACCTTTGCCGTGACAGACTTAAACCCGGGGAGTTTGTCCATTCCGTATTTTTCAGGCGCCTCAAGCCCAAGGAACCCGGGCAGGTCTATTTCACCTTCGAGTTCAATCTTGAGGTCATCTATCTTTATACCCCTCACTGCGGCATTCATTGCATACCCTATTGCGAGGCATGCGCCGTATGCCTGAAGAACTACCTCAACAGGATTGGCTGCTGTGTTTGTCCCGCAGAGCATCTCAGGCTCGTCAAAATGAGACACGAATTCCCTCGACGATGTCTCAACTTTAAAGCCGCCTTTCCAGTTTGCGGATGCCTTCCATACTGTCTTCCCTGCCTCCCAATTTTGTTTGACGGTCTCGACCACTTTCATTAACTTCTCCGTATCAAGTCCGTTTACCAACGTTAATACTGCCATACCCGTTACCTCCTTTTTATTTTTGCAATGGCAAGAGCAATTTACTTGCCAAAACATATTTAAAACTGTCAGAGGTTGAAAATCATCGGAATCATTTTATTAAATACTCTGAAACTACAAGGACTTGGCAGAAAATTCTTTTTACCGAAAACCTAAGATCTGAAATAAAGAATGCTTTTTTATAAAGTGTCAGGATTGCAAAATGCGATATATTTTAATACCATGATTATTGCAAAAAGGCTTAACCGTTTGATTATTCTCAATTATATCGATATCTTACGGGATTGCAAAATGCAATCAAAGCGGAATCCGATAATTTTTCAGTTTCCTCCAGAGAGTGGTTGTATCTAAACCAAGGAGTCCTGCTGCCTTCTTTTTATTGCCCCCAACAAGGTTTAATACCTTCAAAATATGTTCCTTTTCTATCCTCTCAAGTGCCCAGTCTTTTTTTGGATCAGTATAATGCGCAGCGATTTCGGTTGGAAGGTCTTCCTTCCCTATTTCATCTTTTTCAGCAACGACCACAGCCCTTTCTATGGTATTTTCAAGTTCTCTTATATTTCCAGGCCACGAATAGTTTATAAGTATATCCATGGCATCTCCTGAAATCCTTCTTATATTTTTCCCGATCTTTTTACTGGATTTACTCATGAAATATCTGACAAGCAAAAGTATGTCCTCTGCTCTTTCTCTGAGCGGTGGAAGTTCTATTCTTATTACATTCAGCCTGTAATATAAATCTTCCCTGAATTGCTTCGATTTTATAGCATATTCAAGATCCTGATTGGTTGCGGCAATGATCCTGACATCTACAGTCACAGGCTGCGTGCTTCCGACCTTGAAAAATGTCCTGTCCTGAAGAACCCTTAAGAGCTTTACCTGCAGATTTTTACTCATTGCCTCTACTTCATCAAGAAAGATGGTGCCGCCGTCTGCTGCTTCAAAAAGGCCCTTTTTGTCAGTATTAGCACCGGTGAAAGCCCCCTTAATATATCCGAAAAGTTCTGACTCTAAAAGGCTCTCCGGTATCGCAGCGCAGTTAACAGCAATAAAAGGCTTCTCCTTCCTTACGCTGTTGAAGTGTATTGCCTTTGCTATCAGCTCCTTGCCGGTACCGCTTTCTCCGCATATCAGTATGCTTGACGGGACATCTGTTATCTTTCTTACGAGGCTCAGAACATTCATCATCTCCGGACTGTTAGTGATTATCCCTTCAAAATTGTAATATTTCATCTTCGCTTCTGCTTCTTTTCTCGTGTTTTCAAATATGCGCGCATTTTCTATCGCAAGACCAATCGGCTGAGTCGCAGCCCGAAGTATATCGAGAAGTTCCCTGTCCGGTGAGTACGGAGCATGGGTAATAACACATAAAACCCCGACCACCTTGGTCTTTGCTTTCAAAGGCAGTCCAGCGTAGAACTCCATCCCCTCTTTTTTAAGCACTCCCCTGGTAAACCCTGGATCGCTCGATGCCTTCTCAAGAATGATTATCTCTTTGTCGCACTGGGCAATATTACCGCACATGCATTCGCCAACTTTAACTTTATTCTCACTGAGGTCTCTTACTACTTCATCAGAGAGGTTTTTAAATGATACTGGTATCATCTCCAGTGTCTCATCATTGATTGTGTATATAACTCCTGCATCTACACCCATGAAGGCAATTATCATTTCGAGGACATCGTCAAGGATCGCTTTTAAGTCGAGGGATTTACCGACTGTAAGTGCTATATCATAAAGCATGGAAAGTTTTTTGTTCTGCTTTTCCAATAACTGAGGGGACGTGAGACTTTCATCCATGAATTTATTTTAACATCTTTTGGTACTCTTTTTGCTTTGAATACCCTTGACATGAAAAACGTTTTGAAGACCGGAGGAAGACATGGCTGAGATTAAAGCAGATATAATTGTAGACACGAAAGGCATGAGCTGTCCTATGCCGATCCTGAAAACAAAAAAGGCTATAGACGGGATGAGGGCTGGCCAGATACTTGAGGTAATCGCAACAGACCCGGCGTCGAAAGCTGACATCACAGTTTTCTTAAACAGAGTAGGACATGAACTTGTCGAGACAAAAGAACAAGACGGGGTATTTTTCTTTTTAATTAGAAAGAGATAAATATCTCGCCATCAGTAAAAACACCTCCACCCAGCCCTCCCCCACCCGCAGAGAGGGCAGGGCGGAGGCTGATTAAAATCATATTATTATTTCTGGAATTTGATAAAATTATTTTTGTGAGTTTTCAGCTACAGTGAATAGTGCCAGTTAGAAAACATTACTGACACTAAGCACTAACATTCTTGCAATTCAAAAAGGAGATAGTTATGAAAATCAGAGAGATATTAAAGAAAAGGGGAAAAGGCATCTCATTTGAATTTTTCCCGCCAAAATCAGCCGAAGGTAAAGAAGGGTTCATGAAAGTGGTTAATAAACTTAAGCAATATGACCCATTGTACGTATCTGTT
Source organism: Nitrospirota bacterium (assembly GCA_021824065.1). Taxonomy (GTDB): domain Bacteria; phylum Nitrospirota; class Thermodesulfovibrionia; order Thermodesulfovibrionales; family UBA1546; genus JAKALU01. The sequence continues at coordinate 3,351 of JAKALU010000051.1, read as the reverse complement.
ACTTACGGTGCAGGTGGAACTACACAGGACAGGACCGGCAATACCCTCAAGTGGATAAAACAAGAGACCGACCTTACCGTCATGTCTCATTTAACATGTATCGGGGCTACCAAACCAGCTATGGACAATCTTCTCGATGATTATAAAGCAAACAGTATCGACAATATCCTGGCTCTGAGAGGTGACCCCCCAAAGAATGTCCCTGACTTTGACCCTGCGAAAGGCGAGTTTAAATATGCGAGGGAGCTTGTTGAATTCGTTAAGAAGTATAATTATTTTTCTATAGCTGTAGCAGTCTATCCCGAAGGTCATCAGGAATCACCGAGCATTGAGAAGGACATGGAATATACAAAGCAAAAAATAGATGCAGGTGCTGACTTTGGTATTACCCAGATGTTCTTTGACAACCGTTATTACTATGACTTCATGGACAGGGCTCAAAAGATTGGAATAACAATACCGATATTACCGGGCATCATGCCTATAACTGACTGCAAAAAAATAATGGAATTCGCAAGTTTCTGTAATGCAACTGTTCCAGGTGATATCCAGAAAAAGATGGAGCCTGTGCTTGATAAGCCTGATGAAATGAGAAAGATAGGGATTGAATATGCCATAAGGCAGTGCGAAGACCTTCTTAAAAACGGGGTTAAGTACCTTCATTTTTATACAATGAATAAATCAGAGACAGCAAGTGAGATAATTGATGCTTTACCTAAATGATGCACCCTGAATTTATGCATCTGTCCTGAACAGTGCGGACATCTCTTTGTTGCTAATCAATGAGGTAAAATTCCCCACCTTTTTGGGGCATTTTTCTACTGTCCCTTATTCCACAGAACCTTAATACCAGGTAAACACTGTATTAATCGCCTTTTTCCTAATGGCACTAAATTTGCTCACTACTAAACATTGTGGATGACCTTCTCTTGTGCAGTAATGATCCAATATTAATAAAGGGCCTTTACGGGGTTTTAAGAGATAACGGCTATAAGGTCGAGGTAGTCAACCACTCTGCACACGCAGTTAAAAAGACCTTTAAGAATAAATATAGTGTAATAATAATCGAATCGGAATCTATCGGGCTCTCTGCCGAGGAAGCTGCACAGATAATTAAGAGTTTCCATCCCGATGTACCAATAATAATTGCAGGGGATGCAAAATATTCTTCTAATGCCATGATAGTAAAAAGACCTATAGACTTTGAAGAGATTAAACAATTGATTGGCGATATCCAAAAGAGAAATTTTGAAAGGAGGGGTGTATGAAACCAAGGGAAGTGATTTTAAAGGCGTTCGAAGGTGGTAAAGCTGACAGAGTTCCTGTTACGCTCTTTGGAGCCGGCATGTGGAGCATCCACAGTTTCGGCACTACATTTAAAGACCTGTCTTTGGATGCACAAAAAATGACTGACATGCTTGTGCAAATGTCAGGCAAATTGCTATGCGATATTGTTTATGCAGGCTCAGGCTATAACAACTTTCATGCAGCAACACTCGGTGGAAAAATAAAATTCAGGGAGATCGGGGCTCCTGACCTTGAAGCACCCTTAATTTCATCAGAGGAAGACCTCCAGAAGCTGGACATATCAAAAATTGATGCGGATGAAGTTATAAATACAATCAAGAAGGCATTGAAGGCTACCAAGGTAAAGATAGGCGACGAATATGCGTTGACAATGACAGCATGGGGACCCTATACACTCGCTGCAAGACTTGTGGGTGAAGAAGACATGATGAAGGCTACTTTTAAGAAACCTGCCTTTGTAGAGAAGGCCGTAGATTTCACCACTAACCTGCTTATTCATCTGTATGAGCCTATAGTAAATGACGGCACACTCAATGTTATAAGCCTTGCAGACCCCACTGCGTCAGGAGATTTGATCTCAAAGAAACAGTTCGAGAGATTTGCCCTGCCCTATCTAAAGAAATTTACTGATTGGGCAAAGTCTAAAAATGTCTATACCCTTGTTCATATATGCGGCAATACAACCGACAGACTCGATCTGTTTCCACTTACAGGTGCAAGCTGCATAAGCCTCGACCACAAAACTGATATTGCAAAGGCAAAAGAAATACTTCATGGGAAGATGTGTTTTGGAGGGAATGTCGATCCGGTCAAAATAATGCTTCAGGGCACTGTCCAGGAAGTGGAGGATGCCTGTAAAACAGTGATACAAGCAGCAGGTACTGACGGCGGGTTTGTTCTTATGCCTGGCTGTGACATACCGCCCACCGTTCCTTATGAGAATATCCAGAAGTTTATACAGGTTGCCAGGGAATGGAAACTTTAAGAAAGGGGGAGGTGATGTGAAAGTTAGTCAAAACGTAACTGGAGGTCTTTGAACATGGGGATATTGGAAGAGTTAAAAAAAATATTTGCTCAGGAAGGAAATGTTCCTGAGAAAAAAGAGGAGGTAACAATGGCTGAAAAAAAGATGACAGTAGAAGAAGTAAATCAATATATGAAGAAAACTATGGGGTTCGTGCCGAGGATGTTCCAGATAATAAATACCGTGACCCCTGATCCCGGAAAAACCTTTGCTGACTTCTATGCAACCATTTTCGGTGAAGGGGCTCTGTCAAAAAAAATAAAAGAGCTCATGTTTACAGCAATCGGCGTATCTTACTGTTCTCCGAGATGCATAATCCATGTGATACCAGCGATCGAGGCCGGCGCAACCACAGGGGAGATATTCGAGGCTGTATCAGTGGGCATGATAGGCGCCGGTTTTGTTCCTGGAGGTCCGGGTATCCCTTATGCCTTTGAATACGCCCTCAAATGTCTCGATATCGAGGCTAAATATAGAAAAGGCGAGAAGTGGGAGTATCTGCCACAGCCGAAGTTCGACCACGGTGTGTATTAAAAAGGACTAAATATGATTGTCTTTCACTTACTAAAAAACATAAAAGGTAGGGCAAAATGTTTTCGCTCATTGCCCCACCTTTAATATGTGTGAAAAGGCAACCATGACTTATCCGGTTTTCTCGATTGAAGGTGACGTCATTACAGGGCGTGCAGGGCACGCCCTGTAAAATACATAATTAAGGAAATTGAATGTTTCGTTTTTCAAAAGAGCAGAAGGTTTGCAGTATTGCCGGAATAAAGATAGGCGGACAACCCGGAGAAAATCCGCCATTGCTTATAGCTTCTATGTTTCACAACAAAGACGTGATACTTGAAGACAGAAAAGGAAAGTTTAACCGGCAAAAGGCAAAAGAACTTATTAAGAAACAGGAAGACCTATCAACCTCTACAGGCATTCCATCAATGGTTGCTATGGTAGCGAACACGCCTGAAGAGGCTCAGATATACATAGATTTCTATCTTGAAACTACCAGCATGCCGTTT
>JAKALU010000050.1 GCA_021824065.1 Nitrospirota bacterium | reverse complement strand
TTCAAGCGGGATGAAAAAAGAGCCAAAGGCTGCAATCAAGATGAAGGTCAAGGGCAAGTCAGTAAAGAAAATATCATATGGCGACGGCCCTGTTGATGCAACATACAAGGCTATTGCCTCAATAACCAGAACTAAGAGCAACCTGCTCAAGTTCGAGGTTAAGAGCATTACAGGGGGGACAGATGCACTCGGAGAGGTCACTGTTTCGCTTGAAGAGGACGGCCGCACAGTCAGAGGCCACGGCGCTGACACCGACATAATCGTAGCCGCAGCAAAGGCGTATATAAATGCATTGAATAAACTTGCGGTAAGGAAAAGGTAGCTTGCCACCTTTCCCCAGGCCATGCAATTCAGATATACTACAATTGTTTATATTTCAAACAGAAAGCGTGATTATTCTTGATACCTTATATTGATTACAGCTTATGCGTTGGCTGCAGGGCGTGTGTTGAACTATACCCTTCGTTCTTTGAGATGAGGAACGAAAGGATATGGGTAATAAACCACAATAAATTCATTATAGAAAAGCACAAAGGCGTTATCTATTCCTGCCCTTTCCACGCCATAACAATCGAATGATTATATCAGGACATAATTCATGGGTCATCGCATTTCGAACTTAAAATAATCCTCAACCGGCCTGACTATTTCCAGCTTAATCAATATTACCATTAGCCCCGTATACAGCAATGATATGACAATATCCTTTAATATCTCTTTTTGTGTGTATGCCCTGGCTGTCCCGTCTTTCCGGACAATCCTGTTTATCCCTTTGTGCATAAACACAAAACCCAGTATATTCGTTATCCAGTAGTTAATGACGAACGCAGTCGTAAATGCCGGTTTGTATACAAGGCTCACTATCCAGGCTCCGGCATATGCAAGGGGGATATTGACGTATAAGTCATCCCACCACGTGAGCGGGGACAGCAGAAATCCTATTGTGCCCAGCACCCCGCCATATATCTTCTGTTTATATTTCATGTCAGGAAATTTTTGATTGAATGCTATCAAAACACCTCTCACTTGTCAATCTCTGCTCTGTAGAGATATAATAGTTACTCAAAAGTTCAATAATTCTGGAGAAAATATGACCATCACAGAGAAAATACTTGCAGCACATGCAGGAAAGAAAAAAGTCGAACAGGGAGAGCTAATCAATGCGAAAGTGGATTTAATACTTGCAAATGACATTACTGCTCCGATAGCAATTCAGGAGTTTAAAAAAATTGGCGCAAAGGATGTATTTGATAGAAGCCGTATAGCCTTTATACCCGACCATTTCGTCCCCCAGAAAGATATAAAGGCCGCCGAACAGTGCAAACTGCTCCGTGAATTCTCTAAGGAATACCACCTCGGACTCTATTTTGAGGTTGGAAGAATGGGCATTGAGCATGCACTCCTGCCAGAACAGGGGCTCGTTGTCCCGGGAGATTTAGTCATTGGAGCTGACAGCCACACATGCACATATGGCGCTCTCGGGGCATTTTCTACCGGGGTTGGCTCAACTGATGTTGCATCTGCAATGGCAACAGGAGAGTGCTGGTTTAAGGTCCCCGATTCAATGAAATTCATATATTACGGCGCACTCAACAAATGGGTTGGTGGAAAAGATTTAATACTTCATACCATAGGCGATATAGGTGTTGACGGCGCGCTATACAGGGCCATGGAATTCGAAGGAGAAGTAATCAGCAATCTCCCGATGTATGGAAGGCTCACAATGTGCAACATGGCTATTGAAGCAGGCGGCAAAAGCGGCATTATAGTGCCCGATAAGGTTACAAGAAAATATGTAAAAGGGAGGGCAAAAAGGGAATTCAAGTTTTATAAATCTGATAAGAAAGCGAAATATGTTGAGGTTAGGGAATATGACTGTTCAAAGATACCTTTGACCGTAGCCTGCCCTCACCTACCATCAAATACAAGACCCGCTGCAGAATTGTTTGAGGTCACAATAGATCAGGTTGTTATTGGCTCATGCACAAATGGAAGGCTTGAAGATTTAAGAGAAGCTGCCCGGGTGATCAGGGGCAGAAAGGTAAACCCAAATGTAAGGATGATAGTAATACCGGCAACCCAGCAGGTTTACAAACAGGCTATGAAGGAAAAACTGATAGATATCTTTATTGATGCAGAGGCTGTTGTATCAACCCCAACATGCGGGCCGTGTCTTGGGGGACACATGGGAATTCTTGCAAAAGGAGAACGGGCTCTGGCAACCACAAACAGAAACTTTGTCGGAAGAATGGGACATCCTGAAAGCGAGGTCTATCTTTCAAATCCTGCAGTTGCAGCGGCATCAGCAGTCCTTGGAAGGATAGCTGTGCCCGAGGAACTGGGGCTATAAAACACGAATCACGCTCCGCAAATCTCCAACTTTACACTACCCGTATTTGGGAATATAATATTCTTGCAGTCGAATAAACATTAAAGGAGGATAAAGATGCGTATAATGGTTATACTTCTAAGCGCAATCATTTTCATATCGGTTAATATTGCCGATGCAGCGATTGAGTTCAGCGTCTCTGCAGAGGACGAGGAAGGGAATAATTTCTACCTTGCCATAGGCGATTACTACAAAGTCCCTCAGCAAGACGTAATAATAATTAAGGAAAGACATATCCCGGATGAGGAAATCCCGGTTGTTTTCTTTGTTGCGAAAAAAGCCCGCGTTGCACCCGCAGCCATAATAGACCTGAGACTCCGCGGAAGGACATGGATGGACATTATCCTGCATTTTGGTTTGAGCCCCGAGATATTTTATGTCCCTCTAAACTTTGCCAAGATCGGCCCCCCATACGGCAGGATTCATGGCTATTATAAACATCCAAAAAGTTATTGGAGGAAACTAAGACTGCTTGATGATGACGTGATAGACCTGGCGAACCTTAGGTTCTTGCACGAATATTACAAATACCCTCCTGAAGAGGTATTAAAGATGAGGGTGAAAGGGAAAAATTTCGTAGCAATTCACAATAACATCCATAAAGAAAAAAAGGGACCTAAGGAAAAATTAAGAAAGGAGATAGGGAAACATAAAGAGAAAGGGGTAAAAGAAAAGACGAAAGAGGGAATAGGTAAACCCAAAGAAAAAGGCAAAAAAGAAAAAATAAAAGAAGGAAAAGGAAAATCTAAGGAAACCGTCAAAAAGGAAAAGATGAAAGAGGAAACAGAAAAACATCGAGGGAAAAGCAAAAAAGAGGACTGATGAGTAATACCGAGGAGTTATTAGAGATAGTCAATAAACAGGGTGAGGTCATCGGCCTCGCCCTGAGACCTGATATACACGGTAATCCATCGCTGATTCACCGTGTTGTACATGTGCTGGTATTCAACAAAAAGGGTGAAATAGTCCTCCAGAAACGCTCAAACAATAAAGATGTTGCGCCCGGGAAATGGGATACATCAGTTGGCGGGCATGTAAATCCAGGCGAGGATTTACTTGAGGCCGCAAAACGGGAGATGGGAGAAGAAATAGGCGTCACAAATTGTGAACCAGAATTTCTCTATACTTACATCCATACAAATTCTTACGAGACAGAGCTTGTATATACATATTCATGTGTTTATGATGGTGAAATATCTTTCAATAAACAAGAGATTGATGAAGTTCGATTATGGGGCATCCGGGAGATAAAAGAACATATTGGTAAAAATATATTCAGTGATAATTTTGAGCACGAGATTTCTACATATCTACAATTCGCGGGGAAAGGCGACATCCAGCTTTTGTAACAGATTCATACGCCCCGTCTATCGCTGCCGTATATATATTTGTGCATCTGGAGATTTAATCTTACATCGAGTCTGTCTTCAAGCATCCACCTTATCAGCAATTCAGGCGTAAGCATACCAAATGCAGGAGAGAAAAGCACATGGCATTTGGACTTTAGTTTATACTTATGCACCATCCCTTTTGACCATTCATAATCTGCCCTGTCAGTAATCACAAATTTTATTTCGTCAGAAGGTTTTATATAATCAAGATTTGACATGTCCATATCTTCCCACATGCCGCTTCCCGGCGTTTTTATATCAAGGATAATAATTGCTCTGCTGTCAATGTCTTTTATGCTTAAAGTGCCGTTGGTCTCTACCAGAACCTTATGTCCTTCACTTATGAGTCTTTCTATAAGGTGAAAAGTCCCTTCTTGAAGTAACGGCTCACCGCCTGTAATTGCCACAAGGTTGACACCTATCAGTGCAACCTCATTAATAATCTCATTCTCGGTAAGCTCTATGCCCCCGTCAAATGCATATGTTGTATCACAATACGGACACCTGAGATTGCATCCTGCCATCCTTATAAACGTGCATGGCATGCCGGCATAGCTCGACTCACCCTGTATGCTTGTAAATATCTCGCAGATCTTCATGAAGTTTTCGCTTTATTATTTCATAAAACTGTTGAAAAATTCAATGTGCATAAAACCTCCCAACGTTTTTTTCAGAATTATTAAAATGTTAAACTAAAACATGTTTGACAGGTCTTGCAAAAACCTTCTGGTCAGAGGTGTCAACTGGATTGGCGATGCTGTAATGACTATGCCGGCTCTCAGGGCGTTGCGAAAAGGGCTCCCCAATACAAAAATATCACTTCTGGTCAGACCATGGGTTGCGCCTTTATTCGAGAATAACCCAACCATAGATGAGAGCATCCTTTACGAAGACAGATACAATAGTCTTATTGGAAAACTAAGACTCTCATCTGTGCTCAAGAGAAAAGGCTTTTGCAGTTCTATACTTTTTCAGAATGCCTTTGATGCCGCATTAATCGCCTTTCTTTCGGGTATACCTGAAAGGATAGGCTATAACAGGGATGGCAGGGGATTTCTTCTTACCAGCGCAGTTCCTTTTGATAATGATGACAGGAAGATGCACCATGTAAATTATTATCTGAATCTCCTTAAAAATGTTGGGATAGATGCAGAATATTCTCTTCCATATATTTACTTATCCCTGAAAGAGAGGCTCTGGGCAAGAGACCTTTTAAAAGACTTAAAGAGACCTGTTATCGGCATCAATGCTGGCGCTTCGTATGGAGCAGCAAAGAGATGGCCTCCTGAGAGATTTGCTGAGGTCTCAAAAAGAATAATCTCAGAGCTTGATGGAAGTGTTGTGATATTTGGAGGCCACTCAGAGATTGAGATGGCAGAAAAAATTGTTTCCAACTCTCAACTCTCAACTAATAATTCTCAACTTCTGGATATGGCAGGGAAAACATCTCTGAGAGAATTGTCCGCACTAATATCAGAGTGTGATGTCCTTCTAACAAATGACTCGGGACCAATGCATATCGGCTATGCCGTCAGAACCCCTTTGATCGCTATATTCGGCTCAACAGACCCTGTCTTAACAGGTCCCCTCGGCAAAGGTAATTTAGTAATCAAAAAAGATATAGATTGCAGTCCTTGCTTCAAGAAAAGTTGCAGTAAACGAGAAATGATCTGTATGAATGCCATAACGCCGGATGAGGTTTTTGAGGCAATAAAATGTTCGATTCCTAAAAACAGGGCTGTGTTTTTTGACAGAGACGGCACATTATGCAAGGATGCAGGCTATCTTAATAAATTTGACGACCTTGTGATATTCAAGGAAGTTGAGGATTTGAAATCTCTTAAAGAAAAGGGGTTCAATTTTATCGGTGTCAGCAACCAGTCGGGCATTGCAAGGGGGATTGTTAATGAAGCATTTGTAAAGGAGGTTAATAACATCTTTGTTATGCAACACGGATTTGATGATTTCTATTACTGCCCCCATCATCCTGATGAACACTGTTCATGCAGAAAACCAGAACCTGAGATGATTTTAAAGGCACGGGCTGAGTATAACATTGACCTTAAAAAATCGTATGTTATCGGAGATAAAGAATCAGATATGCTCCTTGCAAAGGCTGTTGGCGCAAAAGGGATTTTTGTTTTGACAGGCCAGGGAACCGAATCAGCCAATGCCGACTATACAGCAAGGGATTTAAAAGAGGCGGTGAAATGGATTCTCAGGGATTCGTAGCAAATCCAGTTATCTATAACGGGTTGACCTTTGTCCATACTCTATTTTAAGCTTTAACAAAATAACTACCAGCCTTTTGTCATTCCTGCGAAAGCAGGAATCCATCCATCAAAGACTGGATTCCCGCTTACACGGGAATGGCAGAAAATGGAATATTATGTATTAACAGGAGGTCTTTATGGTTAATATAGCAGTTGCAGGCGCGGCAGGAAGAATGGGGAGCAGGATTACAGCACTCTCAAAAGAATATACTGAATTAAAACTCACAGGCGCTTTTGAAAAAAAAGGGCATAACGCAGTTGGGGAAGATATTGGAACCATAGTCGGTATAGGCGAAACAGGGATAAAACTTTCTGATAATCTTGAAGGTATTATCGACAAAGCAGATGTGATTATCGATTTCACGACCCCTGGCTCAACAAAAGAAAACTTAAGAGTTGCATCTAAAAAAGGCAAGGCAATGGTCATAGGCACAACAGGATTATCAAAAGATGATATAAAAGAGATAGAATCCATGGCAAAAAAAATCCCTTGCGTCATGGCATCCAATATGAGCACAGGCGTAAATCTGCTTCTAAAGATATTGCAGGATGTGGCAAGGGTTTTAGGCGATGAATACGATATAGAGATTATTGAGTCACATCACAGATTAAAGAAAGATGCGCCGAGCGGGACTGCGTTAAAGATGGCCCAGGTCATTGCAGATGCAGTGAACAGGAATCTTGACGAGGTGGCTGTCTACGCGAGAAAAGGCATAATTGGCGAAAGGACTAAAAAAGAAATAGGTATACAGACAGTCCGTGCCGGCGACATTGTTGGAGAACACACTGTCATGTTTGGAGGCCTCGGAGAGAGGATAGAGATAACACACAAGGCATCGAGCAGAGATACATTTGCAAGAGGCGCGCTCAGAGCCGCACAATGGATAGCAAACAAACCAGCAGGACTTTATGATATGCAGGATGTGCTGGGACTGAAGTAAAAAGCTTTCGGTCAATCTTATTAATGAAAAAATCCAAAAGGAGAAAAAAGCCTAAACCCCGCATTCCAATCGAGGCTGTCCTTAAACTCAAAAGTCATCCTGTAACGACTAAAAAGGGTAAAAAAGGATATAATAGAAAAGCATTGAAAAAGCAGATAATAGAGATTATCAAAAAAGAAATTCAATCGTGAAGACAAATACATGAAGGTTGGTTTCTATCAGTTCGCACCCGAATTTGGAAATGTGAAATTTAACGTTCAAAAGACTGTTGACGCAATCACAGCTGTGGATGCTGATCTGATAGTTCTGCCTGAACTTTTTAATACGGGGTACCAATTCATCTCAAGAAAAGAGGCTATAAGTCTTTCAGAAAAGATCCCCACAGGTTACACAATAAAGACCCTCAAAAAATTATCGGCAAAGAAAAACATTTACATAGTTGCAGGCATTGCAGAAAATAGTGAGGGGAAACTTTATAACTCTGCAATACTCACAGGACCTGACGGCATTATAGGAATTTATAGAAAGACCCATCTCTTTTATGAGGAAAAGCTGTGGTTCTCCCCGGGAGACACAGGCTTTAAAGCATGGCCGACACCAATAGGCAATATCGGGATAATGATATGCTTCGACTGGTTTTTCCCGGAGTCCGCAAGGACGCTTGCCCTCAGAGGTGCTGATGTTATTGCCCATCCATCAAACCTTGTCCTTCCGTATTGCCCTGATGCAATGGTGACAAGATGCCTCGAAAACAGAGTCTTTGCAGTCACCTCGAACAGAACCGGCTCTGAAAAAAGACGGGACAAAGAAAGACTTGAATTCATAGGTAAAAGTCAGATTACATCTCCACGGGGAGAGATACTTCACAGGGCATCGGACAATAAAGAAGAGATATTTATAGCAGAGATAGATATTGGTAAAGCAAGGAATAAAAACTTGAATTCATTCAATAATATATTTTCTGACAGAAGAAAAAAACTTTATGAATAGACTCATTTCAGTTGTTATTCCAAACTACAATGGAACCTCAACCATCGAAAAATGCCTCGAGGCTGCGTTTTCATCAAGGTACGATAATTTTGAGGTCATTGTCGTTGATGATTGTTCAACAGACAATTCAGCGGAGATAATAAAGAGGTTCCCCTGCAAGCTTATACACCTTGATAAACACTCTGGCGCATCAAAGGCAAGAAATACAGGGGCATATAACAGCATCGGGGAGATACTTTTCTTCATTGACGCTGACTGTATCCTGCAGAAAGATACGCTAAAGGCTGTAAATAAAGCTTTCAAAGAAGTCTCACCCCCTCATCCCCCCCTTGGCAAGGGGGGGCAAGGGGGGGTAGTCATTGGAGGCACATATACCAGAACCCCCTATGACAATAATTTTTTCAGCACATTCCAGTCCATATTCATAAACTACTCCGAAACAAAAAATAAAGAACCTGATTACATAGCAGCACATGCAATGGTTATTGATTCCAGGGTCTTTATGGAAGGCGGGGGATTCCCTGAAGATTTTCTCCCAATAATCGAGGACGTTGAATTCAGCCACAGGCTTCGGAGGTCGGGATATAAACTCGTAATGAACCCGGAGATACTCGTTCAGCACATATTTAACTTTACACTGTTGAAATCTCTGAGGAATGCATTCAGAAAATCAAAATACTGGACTGTCTATTCACTGAAGAATAAAGACCTTTTTAATGATTCAGGGACAGCTTCCCTGGAACTGAAAACCAATGTAGCATCATTCTTTTTAAGCATGATATTGCTGCTTCTGTTTTTTTTAACAGGCAGCCTTATTTACTTGATATTCATAGTTATTTTAGAGGCTATTAATATACGCATTATAAACAGAAAATTTATTAAGTCATTTCTGGATGCAAAGGGATTGATATTCACTTTTGCCTCAACTATCTATTACATAATGGTTTATCCTGTTGCAGTAGGAGCAGGGTCTATTGCCGGCATGGTTGATTATCTTTTAAAATATAAAAAATAAAAGGACTACAGATAATGTATTCGCCCTTCCGCCATATCGATTCTGTGTTAAAAAAATCAAGGCCGATTCACCTGACCTTCTTTATAACTAAAAGATGTAACTCGAAATGCCCTTTCTGCTTTTATCTCAAAAGCACAGGCAATGCAATTGATAAATCCTCTGAATTATCTCTTGCTGAGATACAAAAGATTTCCAGTTCAATAGGCAATCTCCTCTGGCTCGCTTTTTCCGGGGGTGAGATTTACCTTAGGGACGATCTCGTTGAGATAAGCAAGACTTTCTATAGGAACAACAAGCCGGCTGTAATGCTTTTCCCCACCAATGGCCTATTGCCTGAATTGATTAAAAATACTACCGAGCAGATACTGAAACACTGCAAAAAAAGTGTGATTGCAGTAAAACTTTCTATTGACGGACTTAACAAAGCACATGATACGCTCCGCAATACACCAGGGAGTTTTGGCAAGACCATGCAGACTTATTATATGCTCGAAGGGCTTCTTGATAAATATCCCAACTTCGAATTAGGTGTAAACACAGTTTTTTGCTCCGAAAACCAGGACGATATGGGTAAGATAATTGATTTTGTCAGCAATCTGAAGAATATAAAGACACATACAATTTCCTTCATACGCGGAAACCTTTCGGATGATAGTTATAAAAAAGTGGATTATAAGAAATATTATCATGCTATAGACAGACTTGAAAATAATCTTAAGAATAAAAGTTCAAATATCTATAGATTCAAAGGCGCACGCATTAAGGCTGCGCAGGATATTTTACAGCGTCGCTTGATACACAAAACCGTGGCAGAGCAAAGGCGCCTCATCCCCTGCTATGCGGGCAGATTGAATCTCGTCATAACAGAAAATGGCGATGTCTATCCATGTGAGATACTCATGGAATCCTTTGGCAATATAATAGATTATAATTATGATATCCGAAAAATCATCCGGTCGGAGAAAGCCGGAAAAGTCATCAGTTCTATAGTAAACAACAAATGTTTTTGCACACACGAGTGTTATTTCATGACAAATATTCTGTTTAATCCAAAATTATATGCTAAACTTGCAAAGGAATATATGCAGCTTTAATTTTATACTCCACTGAACCTATCGGGACTTGACACAGCAATCAGTTTATTGATAAATTATTAGCACTCTGATATTGAGAGTGCTAAATATTAAAAAATATTGGATATCGAGCTTGTCGAAATATGCTTGACGAAAGAAACAAAAAAATACTCTGTGCAGTGATCCAGAGCTATATAAATAATCCTGACCCTGTTGGGTCGAGATTTATCACAAAGAAGTATGCCTTCAGCCTTTCGCCTGCAACAATAAGAAATATAATGTCGGATCTGGAGGAAATGGGCTTTCTCAGTCAGCCGCACACATCGGCAGGGAGAGTTCCTACAGATAAAGGATACAGATTTTATGTTGATTCCCTGTACTCGGGTGAAAATCAGTCTGATAATAGAACATTCGTTTATGAGTTGACAGAAGAGCTTGAATCCATTAAAAACGACATAGACACTCTACTTAGCGAGACAACAAAAAGACTTTCTAATTTTTCACATTATCTTAGTGTTGCACTTTCCCCGAAGACCGGGATAGCAACGTTTAACAGAATTAAATTGTTAAAACACAAGGGGAACCATGTAGTAACAGTGCTTTTTACAGATGAAGGGCTGATAAAGAACAGGGTCGTGGATGTGGATTCCGAACTGACACAGCGAGACCTTAACAGGATATCGGCATACCTGAATTCTGAATTTCATGGCTGTACCCTTGACGAGATTCGTTCGAGAATAATAAAGGAGATGGCTAAAGAAAAGGTATTATGTGATAGACTTATATCAAGGGCAATAAGGATATGCAGGGAGGCATTATCTTTCCCTTACGGCGATATATTCATCTCAGGCTTTTCAGAGGTGCTGGGACTGCCTGATTTCTCAGATGTTGAAAAGATAAAAGAGATTTCGAGGGCAATAGAGGACAAACACCTAATTGTAAAACTGCTTGACAGACTTTCAGAAGTAGAAGGAGTGCAGATTATAATCGGCTCTGAAAATTCTGTTGCAGAGATGAGAAAGTTCAGTGTCGTGGCATCTACCTATAAAGAAGGCAGCAAACCTATTGGTTGCGTCGGGATAATAGGCCCTACAAGAATGGATTACTCAAAGACAATAACTATGGTTGATATAGCTGCCAGGTTTATAACAAGGATGTTTTCAGGGAGATAGGTGAGGCGAGGAGGTAAAATAAAATTGAAGAAAAATAGAAGCGAGTATAATCCTTCTCCTGAATCAAGTCCGGGATCAGGACAAGAATCTGCTAATGAGAATATTACAACAGAGGCAGCAGAAAAAACTCCGGCTGTGGAATCAGAAACTGCAAAGCCAAACCTTGAAGAAGAACTTCAGGAACAGAAAGACAAATATCTAAGGCTTTACGCTGAGTTCGAGAATTACAAAAAAAGGATGCTGAAAGACAAGGAGGAGCTTATAAAATACGGCAATGAATCACTGCTCTATGAACTGCTGCCCGTGATTGACAACCTCGAAATGGCTATGAAGCATTCATCAAATGACATATCAATCGGAGATCAGCCGAAGGTGTCAGGTCTTGTTCAAGGTGTGGAAATAACGCTTAAGGAGTTCATTAAGGTTCTTGATAGATTTGGGCTCAGCCAGATCACCGCACTAAATAAGACGTTTGATCCGTCAATACATCATGCAATGGCACAGGTCGAAAGAGATGACGTGGATGAGAACACAGTTGTAGAAGAATTCAGAAAAGGCTATATGTTTAAAGATAAGGTGTTGAGGCCATCGCTTGTGGTGGTATCTAAAAAATCAGCGGTCAGTAGTCAGTCGACTCGCCGGGGCGAGACGACTGAGGCGGCAGTCGCCAGCCAAGAAGAGAAAGAAGAAGAAATAACTATAAATGAAATCAGTGAGGAGGAATAATAAAAATGGCTAAAGCAATTGGAATAGACCTCGGCACAACAAACTCTGTTGTTGCAGTTGTTCAGGCGGGTGAGCCAGTGGTGATCCCTAATCAGGAGGGAACAAGAACAACACCCTCTGTTGTCGCCTTTACAGAAAAAGGCGAAAGACTTGTAGGGCAGATAGCAAAGAGGCAGGCAATAACAAATCCTGAGAACACGATATTCTCTATAAAAAGATTGATGGGAAGGAAATATAACTCGCCCGAAGTTGACCATGCAAAAAAACGCCTTCCATACAAGATTATAGATGCACCAAACGGAGACGCACATGTCGAAATTAGGGGCAAACGGTATTCTCCCCCGGAGATATCAGCAATGATACTCCAGAAACTCAAACAGGCTGCTGAAGATTATCTTGGAGAATCTGTTACAGATGCTGTCATAACAGTGCCAGCTTATTTTGACGACAGCCAGAGACAGGCCACTAAAGATGCAGGAAAGATTGCAGGGCTCAATGTCCTTAGAATAATAAATGAACCGACAGCCGCCTCCCTTGCCTATGGTATGGACAAGAAGAAGGAGGAGAAGATCGCTGTTTACGATTTAGGTGGCGGGACATTTGATATATCCATCCTCGAGATTGGAGAGGGAGTAATAGAGGTTAAGTCCACGAATGGCGATACATATCTCGGCGGGGATGATTTTGACCTGAGGGTTATTGACTGGATGGTCGAAGAGTTTAAAAAAGATCAGGGCATTGATCTTAAGCATGACAAGATGGCATTACAGAGGCTTAAAGAGGCTGCAGAAAGGGCAAAGATTGAGCTTTCCACTGCAATGGAGACAGAGATAAACCTTCCGTTTGTAACAGCAGATGCAACAGGGCCAAAACATCTGCTTATGAAACTATCGAGGGCAAAATTCGAACAACTTACAGGGGATCTTATAGAGAAAACAACCGGCCCCTGCAAAAATGCCCTTGGTGATGCGAATCTATCCGCTTCAAGCATAGATGAGGTCCTCCTTGTTGGTGGACAGACAAGAACCCCTAAGGTCGTACAGACCGTTCAGGGCTTTTTCGGGAAAGAGCCAAACAAAACCGTCAATCCTGATGAGGTTGTCGCTGTAGGTGCTGCAATACAGGCTGCAGTTCTCAAGGGTGAAGTTAAGGAAGTTCTTCTGCTTGATGTTACCCCATTATCTCTGGGAATTGAGACACTCGGCGGAATCTTCACAAAGATAATAGAAAGGAATACTACTATTCCTACAAAGAAAGGCCAGATATTCTCAACAGCATCTGACAACCAGCCTGCTGTCACAATCAAGATATGTCAGGGTGAGAGGAAGATGGCATCAGACAACAAACTGCTCGGGAATTTCGAGCTCATAGGCATCCCACCTGCGCCGAGAGGAATTCCTCAGATAGAGGTAGCATTTGATATTGACGCAAACGGTATACTTCATGTGTCTGCTAAAGATCTCGGTACAGGGAAAGAACAGTCAATAAGGATAACTGCTTCGAGCGGACTCAGCGATGACGAGGTAAAGAAGATGATGCGTGATGCCGAGTCTCATTTAGAAGATGACAGAAAGAAAAAACAACTCGCCGAGGCGAGGAACGAGGCAGATACTATTGTATATAGTGTGGAAAAATCACTGCGGGACTATGGGGACAAGTTGAATGAATCCGAGAAAAAAGATATCGAAGCTGCACTTGAAAAATGCAAGAAGACAAAAGATACCAGTACAGATGTCTCAGAGATAAAGTCTTCAGTTGAAAATCTTATGCAGGCTTCACACAAAATTGCAGAACACATATACAAAGCAGCAGGCGCACAGCAGGCAGCGGGTGCCGGCCCCTCAGGCGCAAAGCCTTCAGAAGAAGAGGTCGTTGAAGCAGAATTTGAAGATGTGGATAAGGATAAAAAGTAAGTTATAAGTTGAAAGTTAAGAGCGAAAAGTTTGCAATTATAAACTCTTAACTTTCGACTCTAAACTCTTAACTCTCAACTATGAAAAACTATTACGGAATACTTGGCGTATCAAGAGATGCATCTGAAGCCGAGCTTAAGAAGGCATACCGACAGCTCGCTATGAAATATCACCCTGACAGGAACCCTGACAACAAAGAAGCCGAGGAAAAATTCAAGGAGATAAACGAGGCTTACTCATGCCTGTCTGATGCTGAAAAAAGGGCCAACTATGACAGATTTGGCACTGCTGAAGGTGTTGGTGCTGGTTTCAGTCCTTTTGGTGCAGGGTTTGGTGATGTATTTGAAGACATCTTCGGGGATTTTTTTGGAACTTTCACAGGCCGTCGGAGGCCCCGGCCAACAAAGGGCGATGACCTAAGATATGACCTTGATATAACGCTCATGGAGGCGGCGTTCGGCACTGAAAAGATAATAGAGGTGCCGAGATGGGAAAACTGTAGTGATTGCAAGGGAACCGGCGCAGCTCCTGGTAAAGGACCTGTCACATGCTCCAACTGTAAAGGAACCGGGCAGGTTAGATTTCAACAGGGGTTTTTCAGTGTTTCTAAGACATGTGGTAAATGTCATGGGGGAGGCAAGATTATTACAGACCCTTGCAAGACCTGTAAGGGACAGGGCAAAATTAAAAAATACAGGGATATAAGCGTTAAGATCCCACCAGGTGTTGACGCCGGCTCAAAACTCAGAATGTCTGGCGAGGGTGAACTTGGTATTTATGGAGGCCCCCCTGGCGACTTATATATCATTCTTAATGTCGAGGAGCATCCATTTTTTAAGAGAGAAGGGATGAGCTTATACTGTAAAGTGCCTATTTCGTTCCCACAGGCTGCATTAGGAGCCGAGATTGAGGTCCCTACGCTTGATGGCGTTACAAAACTCAAGATACCTTCCGGCACTCCTTCGGGAAGGGCATTTCATTTAAAAGGTAAGGGCATGCCGAGGCTTGGAGGCCATCCCAGAGGCGACCAGATTGTGATTGTTAACATAGAAGTTCCAAAACACCTTACACCCCGGCAGAGAGAGATACTGGAAGAGTTTTCCAAGATAAATGGCGATGAGGTCTCAAAGAGTTTCAGGGAAAAATTAAAAGATCTGTTTGCAGGGACGAAGACGTAAAGGCTACAGAATTCTACCAATCCGCCTTTTCCTTGTCAATCTCAGTTTAACAGAGATATAATACATTCCAGCTATGCGCGTCATCCTTCCAAAAGAAGACATCCATGGACAAAGAGTAACAATTTCAGGCGAGAAAGCTCATTATCTGATGAGTGTGCTTAGATGCCAGGTGGGAGATGAACTTCAGATTCTCGATGATGAGGGCAGTCTTTATAAATCAAGAATCGCAAGCATTGAAAACAAAAAAGTAGTTGCAGATATCTTTGAAAAATCCACAGTCAACACAGAATCCCCGCTCAATCTAATACTCATCCAGGGCATTCTTAAAGGCGAGAAGATGGACTGGGTGATTCAGAAGACCACAGAGCTTGGGGTGAAGGAGATAATCCCCGCTATTACAGAAAGAAGCCAGGTAAAGCACACAAGGAAGACAGAGAGATGGAGAAAGATTGCTGAGGAGGCATCGAGGCAAAGCGGGAGGACTAAGATTCCGATTGTTTATGAGGCAACAAGTTTCCAAGATATTTTTGATTCAAATCCCCCCATCCCCCCTTTTCTAAAGAGGGGTGAGAGAGGATTACATGGCTTGATATTTTATGAAGAAGGTGGAATGAAGTTGTCAGAAGCAGTCGAAAGGATAAAGCAGTCAATAAACTCTCAACTCTCAACTCTCAACTCTCAACTATTTTTAGCAATCGGTCCTGAGGGTGGGTTCAAAAAAGGAGAAGTCAATCTCGC
>JAKALU010000189.1 GCA_021824065.1 Nitrospirota bacterium | reverse complement strand
TGATGAAATGAAGCGAATAACGATTTTAGGTTCAACCGGTTCTATAGGGAAAAGTGCGCTTGAAGTAATCTCAAAATGCAGGGATAAGTTTAAGGTTGTTGGCCTGACTGCTAAGAGCAACATAAGATTACTTGAAGAGCAGGTGAAGGCGTTTGAGCCGGAGATAGTCGCAGTAGCCGACGAGGCAATTGCTGCAAAGCTCAGGGGGAAGCTGAATATTGAAGTTCTCCCCGGCAATGAGGGAGTCACAGAGGTTGCTTCATTTAGCAGTGTTGATTTTGTGCTTTCAGCAATTGTTGGTTTTGCAGGACTCTTTCCAACGCTTTCTGCTATAAGGGCAGGAAAGACCATCGGACTTGCCAACAAAGAATCACTCGTAGTTGCAGGTGAGATAGTTATGGGGGATGCAGCAAAGTCCGGGGCAAAGATAATTCCTGTGGATAGCGAACACAGTGCAATATTCCAGTGCATTGAAGGCAGAAACAGAGAATCTATAAAAAAGATAGTGCTTACAGCATCCGGAGGTCCATTTTTCGGTAAGAGCAAAAAAGAGTTAGCCAGGGTTACCCTAAAAGATGCCCTGAAACACCCTAACTGGGATATGGGGAGAAAGATAACAATAGATTCTGCAACACTTATGAATAAGGGGCTTGAGGTTATAGAGGCACACCACCTTTTTGGTCTTTCTCCAGACGAGATTGATGTGCTTATACATCCGCAGAGCATAGTGCATTCGATGGTTGAGTTCAGGGACAGGAGTTACATAGCGCAGCTTTCCATCCCTGATATGAAAGGGCCTATAGCTTACGCACTCTCATATCCTGAGAGGCTTGATGACCCTATGCCATGTCTTGACCTCAGCAGGATTGAGAAGCTCACATTCAAAAAACCTGATACTGAATGCTTCCCGTGTCTTTTATATGCATACGAAGCATCTAAAGAAGGAGGCACAATGCCCGCAGTCCTTAACGCCGCAAATGAGGTTGCAGTGGACGCATTCCTGCAAAGGGTGGTCGGTTTTAATGATATCCCCGTCATAATTAAAAATACCATGCATTCACATAAGAAGGAAGCTGTTACAGGAATTGAAACAGTTATAGAGGCTGACAGATGGGCAAGGGAAAAGGCACAAAAAATAGTTGAAAGGTTCAAATGAGGAGATAGAAGATGACATTTATTTCAGCAATAGTATTGCTCGGCATATTGATATTTGTACATGAACTCGGGCACTTTCTTTTTGCTAAATGGCTCGGTGTGAGAGTCTTGAAATTTTCACTCGGGTTTGGTCCAAGACTCATAGGCAGAAGATACGGAGATACCGAATACCTTATTTCATCTATTCCGCTCGGCGGATACGTAAAGATGATGGGTGAAGAACCCGGTGAGGAGCTTAAAGAAGAGGATAAGCCATTTGCATATAATTACCAGTCGGTATGGAAGAGGTTTGTGATAGTCTTTTCCGGTCCTATTTTTAATCTGTTCTTCGCTGCATTTATTTTTATGCTTATATTCCTGCACGGCGTACCTGTTCTTCAGCCAGAGATCGGCGAGGTTGTTGGACAGTCACCAGCTATGACAGCAGGGCTTGTGAAGGGCGATAGGATTATGGAGATTAACGGGATTGTTATAAATCAGTGGGATGAGATGACAACAATTATCCATAAAAATCCAGATAAGGCGCTCAGCTTTAAAATAAAAAGAGATAGCAATACTGTCAATATATCAATAACACCTGAGAAGAAGAAAGTAAAGGACATCTTTGGCGAGGAAAAAGAGGTTGGCCTGATAGGGATAAAACCCTCTGGAAGCACATTTGTAAAAAAAGAGGGTATCTTCAGCGCAGTAGCAGATGGCGTTACCAAGACATTTGAGATATCTGTCCTAACAGTGGTGGGAATTATAAAACTTATACAGAGGATCGTCCCGGCAGAAACTATTGGCGGGCCAATTCTTATTTTTCAAATGGCAGGTGAGCAGGCGGCAGTAGGTGCAATGAACTTTTTTACATTTATGGCAATAATAAGTATAAACTTAGGTATCCTGAATCTCCTGCCAATCCCGGTGCTTGACGGAGGCCATCTCATGTTTTTAACCATTGAGGCAATAAGACGAAAGCCTTTAAGTGAGAGGGGGATGATGATTGCTCAGAGAGTTGGACTTGCATTTATTATTACATTAATGATATTCGCACTATACAATGATATAATGAGAATCATCACAGGGAAGACCATACCTTGAAGGAGACAGAAATTCTAATATCTAAATCCTAAATAATATCAAATGACCAAAATCAAAAATATATTTTTGGATAGTAAAATTTTGAATTTGTTTAGGGTTTAGAGTTTCGAATTTAGAATTTTAATAGATTATGAAGCCAGCAACAATAAAGAGGCAAGTTTCATCGGGTGGAGTTATTTTAAGGAAAAGTAACGATGTGGTAGAGATAGCACTTGTTGCAGTGAAAGGTGGTAATGTCTGGTGCCTGCCCAAAGGAATCGTTGACAGAGGTGAAAGCACTGAAGAAACTGCTGTCAGAGAGGTTCAGGAGGAAACGGGCTTGAAAGGCAGGGTAATAGATAAGATAGGCGAGATTTCTTACTGGTATTACATCAAAGGAGAAAATGCAAGATGCCGAAAGACCGTGCATTTTTATCTAATGGAATACCTGAGTGGCACCACTGATGAGCATGATGTAGAGGTTGACGATGCCTCATGGTTTTCTATTGATGATGCATTGAATAAGATCAGTTATAAAGGTGATAGAGAGATGATAGAGAAGGCAAAGGAGATGATCGGCAAGGGTGAATAGGTGAATGGGTAAGATATTAAATTGGGATGAACTGAAGAAGGTCGTAGATGATGCTAAGGCAAGCGGAAAGAAAGTTGTCTTTACCAATGGTTGTTTTGACATTCTGCACGTTGGGCATGTAAGGTATCTCAAGGATGCAAAGGCACTCGGAGACGTGCTCGTCATCGGGTTAAACTCGGATAAGTCTGTCTCCATAATAAAACCTAAAAGGCCGATCAATCCTCAGAATCACAGGGCAGAGATATTAGCTTCACTCGAGATGGTGGATTATATAACCTTGTTTGACGAAGACACACCTTACGAACTTATCAAGTTGCTTCAGCCTGATATCCTCGTTAAAGGCGGCGACTGGAAGAAAGAGGATATTGTCGGTTCTGATATCGCAGGAGAGACTCGCAGCCTTCCATATATCAGGGGCATATCAACTACAGAGATTATCGAAAAGATAAAGAGGCTTTAATCAACAATCCACAGAATAAAACACTCTCTCAAACTCTCTCAAAAAATCCCTTGACAGGACTACTAATGCTGATATAATGGTTTTAAAAGGAGACCGGGCTATGTCTCTAAGTAAGGCATTGTTACCTACATTGTTTTTTTGTGTTTTAATGCTTACCATCTTCTCGTACGGCATTGCATCGTCTGCCGAGTTAAGGTTCACATCAAATACATATTTACAATTAAGAGAAGACGCCAGGGACAATAAATATGCACCACTATATGAATA
>JAKALU010000049.1 GCA_021824065.1 Nitrospirota bacterium | reverse complement strand
CCCCTTAAAGGATCGCCCTCTTTTATCTTCATTTCTAAAATATTTCCGTAATTCATCATTGCAGCCAGCCGGTTATTAAAGTCATGGGCGATGCCTCCTGCAAATTGTCCGATGGCCTCCAGTTTCCTTGCCTGGGCGAGTTTCTCCTCGAGCAATCTTTTTTCTTCTTCCCTCTTTCTTAAATTTTCAGACATGGTATTAAAGGCAGTTGCGAGTCTCCCGATCTCGTCTTCTGTCTCAACAGGCACGCTCCCGGCTGACTCACCCAAGCCCAGCCTCTTCACCGCCCCGGTTAACACTGTAAGAGGTTTTGTAACCCGCTTCAGCGTGATATATATGATAATTATGCCGGAGAGCAAAAACATAACTGCTATAATCGTATTATCAATCAGAATAGATCTGATTGTCCTGTTCAGCACAGTTTTGTCCAGGGTCACATTAACATATCCTATAATTTTTTCTGTCTTCTCAATATCCCTGCTATAAAAATAGAGCGCTTCTTCAGGATGTAAGAAGGTCTCAAGTGTTACAGGCCTGAGAAACTCGATAGTGTCTTCTTCTTCAATGATTTCGAGTGACTGGCTGTCGGTGAGTTTAGCCATAACCTCTTTATGCCTTTTATCGTCTATTTCCAGATGCCTTTTATGAGAAGAATTCTTCTGCTTGATAAAGAAATTCTCTTTGTTAGCTGTAAATATTGAAACTGATAACACGCCTTCCTGACTCATAACCCCCTGTACAGCGTCCTTAAAGAGATCCACACTCTCGGCAAAAACTCCTGTCCGTGAGCTATACGCTAAAAACCCTGAAAGCATTGCCCCTCGTTTTGTAAGGTCATTTTTGATATTTTTGGTCTGATGGTGCACAAAAAAGGATGTAAAAACAGACGATACAATTATAATAAAGACAGTAAAGATATTAAACACCTTTATGCTGAAGCTTTCTTTGCATTTCTTGTAGAGACCGAATTTTTTCATATTCAGTAAATCACATCTGCCTTTCTTAAGATTTCGTGCTTAATCCTTACTCCTAACTTGTCAGCCACCTTCTTATTGATTATCATGACCGTTTTCCTTGCATTGACCCTTATGGGAACTTTAACACCTTTTTCATAGAGCAGAGTCCTCATGATATCTCCTGCCTGGGCCCCTAAATCAAATGGGTCTATGTTCAGCGCTGCCAGCGCCCCCATTTCAACATATTTTTTTGAGAAGGCAAAGATAGGCACTTTATTCTGGAATGAAAAAAGGAGCATATAATTGACAGTTTCGGGATTTACAACAGTCGTATCAGGCAGCATCCAGAATACATCTATTTTATCCTTCAAGCTGTCTATAAATGACGGGACATCTCTGGACGCATAAGATATCTTTGAGATTATTTCGACCCCTTTCAACCTGGCGGCCTGCAGCGCCTCCACTACAAATGGTTCTGTTTTTTTAGGGTTGTATATAAGACCAATCCGTTTTGCATTCGGAAAAACTGCAATCATTGTATCAATATATGCTGCTGGTGATATATCCATGCTGACACCTGATATGTTTTCTCGAACCGGTATGTCAGAGGGCAGATACGGTGCCATGGTATAAACAACAGGCAGTTCTTTAATTGCCCGCACATGCATGAGGGCGTCAAGCCCGATTGCCAGGACTCCATCAGGATTTATTTTAAGTATCTTCCTTA
The DNA here is from genome assembly GCA_021824065.1 of Nitrospirota bacterium. Taxonomy (GTDB): domain Bacteria; phylum Nitrospirota; class Thermodesulfovibrionia; order Thermodesulfovibrionales; family UBA1546; genus JAKALU01. The sequence continues at coordinate 14,378 of JAKALU010000049.1, read as the reverse complement.
CAATATCGCCGGGTTCTGCTTCAGAGACGCTTAACTCCTTTACTGTACAATTGCAGGTTCTTTTAAACCCTTCCATGGCATCATTGTAAGGTTTTATCTCAGCGCTTTTCACAACCACTATTTCCTGAGCCCGGGACGCCGTAACATGACATAGCAGCAACAGCAGAGAAGCGGTAATTATCAGAATTTTAAACCGTATGATCTTAATCATCGAGGCACCTTACTAACGACCTCCCCATTCTTATAAAACAAAATCAGCCATGTAATCATTAACCCCAAATGCATTAAGAAAAGTGCAGATGTCGCGAAAAAATTTATTTTTCGATACCTTAGTGCACCTTAAACTGATGATTATTCCTAATATCTTTATCCATACAGCGATTCAAGATAATTTCAATAAACCATCGAGTTAAAGAAATTTTTGAACGATGTCTGCATTGTATCATTAATCGGCTGAATTCACCCATACTTAAATTTATTTTATCTTATTTACTGCCATCTGTCAGGCCGTATTTTATATCCTGTTTTACCAGTGCTTCGAGGGTTGCATCGAAGAATGGTTTCTTGCAGTCAACGCCATTCATATTCCCGTCGCGAACAAGTTTCATATACCTGCAACCGCCAAAACATAAAGGCAGGTAACTGCAATCGAGACACTCATCGTTTTTCCAGTTGTAGAGGTTGTGGGACTTTGTGTAGTCTTTAATACCTGTCTTTACATTACCAACGCAAAATTCCTTTCTGCCTATTAACCCCGGACATTTATAAATGCTCCCGTCGTAATTGATCAGCATCCTCTCTTTAAATTCGATCATACATGCAACAGGCATAACCCTTTGTGCCTTGTATCCCCTCTTTAATATCTCTTCCCTTAAAAAAATATTTGCATCAAAAAGCCACGGTTCATTAAGAGACAGAACCCCTTCACGGAAATCCGGCGGCGCAACCCCTTCACTTTCCTTTGTCACAAAATCGAATCTCACATCCGATACCTTATCAGGAGTCAAACCGTTATCCATCATATAATCGAGAAGCAAAGGGAATCGAGAATAATTATCCTTTGTATAATTTCCTCCGATCTGGATATCTACTATTTCACAAACCTTTTTTACATTTTTAAAGATAACATCAAAACTCCCCCTGCCTGACTTGAACGGCCTGTATGAATTATGAATATTTTCAGGACCGTCTACTGTCACACTTACATCCTTAAGACCGAAAGATTTTAGTTTATCAACATTTTTTTTAGTAAGCAGTGTCCCGTTGGTGATGATTGAAAAACTATAATTCATTCCCTTCCTTTTGACAAATTCTTTTATTCTTTTCGATATATAAATAATCATCTCAGAACTTAAAAGCGGCTCGCCGCCGTAAAACACAAGGTTTATCTCATCAATTCCTTTTGAGTCTGCTGTCCTCCTCTTTACGAATTCGACGAATGAATCTGCTGTCTCTTTTGTCATATAATGTTTGCCCTTCCTCGTACCTTCGAAACAATATCTGCATGCAAGGTTACAATCAAGGTTAAGGGCAACATACGCCCTGAAGATATTATTTATGGAATTAATATCATCCACGAAATGGAGCATCTCGGTTCTTTCCTTCTTAAGATCATCGACTATTATTCCAAGCTCAAGAAGTTCCTCTTTTTCTTTTTTGGGAAGCCTGTTTTTCCTGATGCTTTCGATATAAGGTCGGTTTGCCTCGATAATTGATGCTTCTTTGGTCGAAAAGAGGATGAAGGTTTCAGACTTGTCTTTTTTAGGATAGATTTTACAATATCTTGAGAGTTGCATGATTTAAAATAAATCCCCTAAGGCAAAAAACAGGGAGGACTTAGCCTCCCTGTGTAGAAATTAAAACTTATTAATGATTTACCTCCTACTTGCTCCCGCCCCCCCCGGACAACAAGCAATTTTTACACTGCTTTTTTTTGCTCCACCTTTTTTTACGACCTTTTTCTTTGCCTTTGCCCCTTTCTTTGCTGCCATTACCTTGCCCTCCCTTTTAAAAAATGTTAACCAGCCTCAAAGAGGCTGTCTGGAATTCAAAATTCAACATTCAAAATTTATATCTTATGCCTCCTTCAAACCATCTCGGGGCATTTTTATACCATGCGTCCCAGTACTGTTCCGCATCAAAGACATTATGTGCAGTAAGAAATGCCTCGATTGTTTTAGATGACTGAGGATAAAAGGTCTTTATCAGATTAACGTCAACGATTAATCCGTTTTCAGGCTTATTCCAGTCATTATATACCCACCATGTATAGTTTCCGAGAATGGCAGCCTTGAAGGATTTTTTATCATCATAATTAATGCCCACATTATAAACATATTTGGGAATACCCGTAATCTCCTCGCCTGTCAGGATATTTTTTGATCTTATATATGTCGCACCTGCTGAAAGGGTGATATTATAGAAAGGCTTTGTCTTAATCTCTGCCTCAAAACCCTGTTTTCTTATCCTGTCCTTGTTTACAAACATATAGACAACATTATCCGGATCAGGGTCAATATCTTCTGAGACGATTCCTTTTTTAATATCATGGCTAAAGGCAGTTAGCTTAAACCAGAGATACTTCATCTCACCTGTCTCAAGCCCTGCCTGATATGATGTCACCTCCTCAACCTCAAGGTCAGGATTTCCCTTCCACCAGTCCGTATCCTTAAAATATGTGTAGATCAACGGAGGTATATTAAACCCCCTTGCAGTATATACCCTTAGTATTGTGCTTTTTGAAAGTTCATATGTAACACCAAAGCTTGGACTTATAAAATCACCATTAGAATCTGTATAGTCATACCTCAGTCCAGGTGTGATAGAAAATTTACCGAAGGTTATTGTATCGTTTGCATAAACAGCCCGTTTGGTTATTGATTGCCTATCGTCCTTTATCATTGTAGATTCCAGAGTTCCCCTGTCAAAATCAATACCCAGAACTATGTTATTAGGACCGTGATCCCACTGGAGTCTGGTGCTTCCACCGAAAATCCTATCCTTTACTGAGAAACTGTCTATCTCGCTTCCAGTGCTAAACTGATATGTGTAATCAGTTTCATCTAATGTCGTAGAAAACACAGAGAAATTAAGTGTTAACGCACTATCGAGTCTGGTGTTTAAAGAAACACCTGAATGCAGGCGTTCAAGTCTTTGCCTTCCGGACTCGTCATATTCAATGTCCTGCCATCTGCCCCTCAATGTCTTTCCATAAAGCATGGTGAAAAGGAGATTTGTCTTATCCGATATATCAAAAGTAAATTTTGTAAATAGATTGTTCCCATCAACATCGCTTACAGGTCTGAACCCATCTGTTATCTGTCTGCCTGCTGAGATATAGTATCCGAATTTTTCCTTTTTCCCGCTTATCCCGACCCTGAAATCACCTGTATTTTTTTCTCCATATGAACCAGACAATTTACCGCTTACCTTTTCATCACTACCCGGAGATTTTGTAATAATATTTATTACTCCACCAAGCGATGACCCCCATGCTGAAGAAGCAGGGCCTTTTATAATCTCTATCTTTTCGATATGTTCAACAGGGATAGAGCCAACTTCTGCTATAAAGTTGCTCAGGTTATTTAATGGAATTCCATCCATAAACACAGCAACATGCCTTTGGTCTGATGCCTGTATCAAAACAAAAGCCTCATTATTTACACCATTAGATATTATCTGAACCCCATTCACCGTATTCAGCACATCAGCAAGTGTATGTGCATTCATCAGCTCAATATCATCTTTTGTGATGACCGATACATTCTCTGCAGTCTGTGTTATGGATTTAAGGCTTCTTGTAGCGGAGACAACCGTAAGCTCTTCTTCTTTGAAATACATCAGGAGAAACTTTCTCTCTTCCTCGGATTGTGCATAGACAGCAGGAGAAAGGGAAAGCATGTATAAGGCAGGGACCAAGAAAATCAAAATCCTTGTAATTAGTCTTTTCGCTTCATCACCTTTATAACCAGTAATAATTAGACACCCTCCAATCTCTTAGTTAAAAAGCAAGAAGTACCCTGTGGTATATATCCTAAGCTACCACATTCTCTCTGTCAATAGATTTTTGTTGCAACATAGATTTTTGTTGCAGGGCAATTAGGAGGGTTGTTGGAATGACAGCTCAACATCTCTCCTGAGGTCGCTCTCAGAATAGACTCCTTTGTGTTTTTTAATTATCATGCCGTCTTTGCCTAACAAAAAAGATACAGGGACATCAGAGATATCTCCATAGTCTCTTTTCACTCTATCATTTGCAATCACGACAGGGAAAAGTATCCCCATATCCTTAACCAATGATAGATTAACGTTGTCAAGGGCAATTCCAATAACTGCAAAGCCTTTATCCTCATATGTCATATAAACTCTCTGAAATCCTGGCATTTCATCTTTGCACGGAGGACACCAGCTCGCCCAGAAATTAATAAGAACAACCTTCCCTTTGAAATCAGACAGGCTCACCATCTTCCCGGATAAATCGGCCAGGGAGATTGCAGGTGCCGACTCGCCGACAGCCGGTTTTTTTTCAGCAAACGGGGTTTTGTCTCTTATCGAGTTGTAGATAAAAAAGCCTGCCAATAAAAGAACGCCTAAAAAGATAATTGTTTTCTTTGAAAATTTCATTGACCCTCCTGAAAGATTTTTAAAATTCGTATCTCAATTGTACACATACGTTGCCATTCTTATCCAGTTGTCCTGGCGCTCGGAAGGGCGACAAGCAGGATAAAGAAAATACCGCCTATCTATACAACCGCTGCAAAGAGGTGTATCCATGCTGATAGGATCAATAAGACTTCGTTCATTTCATTACCTCCGGGTTATAACGGCTCCGAGATTCCTCCTTCCTCATGGTCTAATGCTTCTCTAAATATCTTTATAAGCATAGCAACCGAAGGCACATTAACGAGCCTGCCCGACTCGTCCCGGTACGTTCTTCAAGCAAAGCCGGGAGTTCCACCCGGGAAAATATCGTTGCCATTCACCAAAATGGTTGGCGAGCCTGTTAATTTCATCTCCATAGCTTTTTCATCGCTGATCCTGTAATAGTACGTTTTGGCCTCGCTGCCGCCCTCTTTGAGCGCCTGTTCTATATTTGTTTTTAACTGCTCAAGGGATGAACAGCCCTGTGATATGTAACACTCGATTTTCATTTACTCCACCAGAAGAAGTGCGAAGCAGTTCCCATGAGCGTATCATAGAAGCACTGACAGGCAAGACACTTCTCTATTTCAGAAATCTTCTCTATCTCCTCAATGAGTTTAGTTATGTTATTTAGTTTTTCCATCGTCTACCAACCTTCCATCCCTTATCTCAAAAACCATCGCAGCCATTTTCGCAATATCCCTGTTGTGAGTCACTATAATGATGGTCTTTCCATCTTTATTGAGTTTAAGGATGTTATCTAAAACCTCTGCTTCTGATTCTGAATCGAGGTTTCCTGTCGGCTCATCCATAAGTAAAATCTCAGGATCGTTTGCAAGTGCCCTTGCAATAGCAACCCTCTGTTGCTGGCCGCCTGAAAGCTCAGAAGGTTTTGCATTGAGCTTTTCTGAAAGACCTAACAGAGATAATAGCCCTTTCGCTTTTTCCTTCTGAGTCTTCTCATTTACCCCTGAAAACATCATTGCAGTCTCCACATTCTCCTTTGCTGTGAGATTCTGAAGAAGGTTGAAGAACTGAAAGACAAAACCGATCTTTTTTGCCCTTAAGCCTGCAAGCTCACTGTTGCTCAGTCCTGAAATATCTGCCCCATCAATAAAGACACTGCCTTCTGTCGGCCCGTCAAGTCCTCCCATCAAATGCATAAGGGTGCTTTTGCCATGTCCTGATGGCCCGATGATACATGAGAATGAATTCCTCGCTATCTCAAGGCTTATGCCTCTGAGGGCGTATGTCCTTACCTTGCCTGTGTTGTATGTTTTGACCAGATTCTCTGTTTTGATAATTATATCACTCATAGCTTATTGCCTCCACCGGTGAAAGTCTTGATGCCTTCCATGCAGGGTAAAGCCCTGAGATAAGAGATACAAATACAGAGAAGAGTAATGAGCCGATAATGAGTTTCGAGTCAAATGTTACTGCCATCTCTGAACCCTTCATAAAGGCGGTAAACTCATTCTGGGATATGTAAGGAGAGGCGATGGATGAGAAGATGAGTCCTGCGACTATACCAATGACACCTCCAAGAAGGCCGTAGAATCCTGACTCAAGGAGAAAGATTTTAAATATTGTAATCTCTCTTGCGCCAATTGCCTGTAAAATCCCTATCTCCCGCCTTCTTTCATATATGGCTGTCATCATGGTATTTATTATCCCGAAGGCTGCTGCAAGGATCGCTACAGCAGCAATCAGTTGAAGGGTAAGACTTACAGTGCCGACGATAGAAAGGACTGATCTAAGAAGCTGCTTATCGGAAACTACAGCGACATTGGCAGCCTCCTGAATCTTCAGGATGTATTCATCCATCTTTGATATATCATCCACCTTTACCGCTACAAAAGAGACCTTATCTCCAACACCGTAAAGTTTCTGTGCAACTGAAAGGGACATGAACATGGCTATATCGTCTTTACTTCCTGTCCCCTTGAGAATTCCCCTTACAGGGAACTGCCTGCCCTTTATCGTGAGTTTATCCAGCACGTTCAGCTTGAACTGCTGTGCAATACCAGAGCCTATGACGATAGCATTCTCATCCTGTGAGGAGAAGTAATCGCCTTTCTCTATCTCCCATCTCTTGAATATCTTCATCTCTTCCGGGAGGATGCCGATAACCGGGAGAGGACTGTTTTTTATAGCAGTCCTTTCTGTGAGATAGGGGACTGCTGTTAGCCCTTTAATGGCGGAGATCTTTCTCGCATCATCAAAGGGGATTGCCTCAGGGAGTTGCTCTCCTGTCAGTACCGATACCTGTTCATAGGCACACCAGCCCTTTGGAGTTACGATCAGATTTGCACCGAGCTCACTTGCCTGTTTTTTAATCTCGTTCTTTAGACCACCACCAAGGGACAGGAGAGTTACAAAAGAGGCTATCCCAACGGTTATGCCGAGAAGGGTGAAGAAAAACCTCGCCTTTCTTCGTGTTATATTTTTCAATACGAGCTTTGGGATATTCATTTATTTCCCTCCGAAATCGAGGTGCCTCAGGACCTCCACCTTTGTAGCTGAAAAGACACGTCCACCATCAACAAAACTTCCTGTGACATTCACCTCATCCCACTCTTTAGGAAGTGTGCCTTCGTGCCTTACCGAGAGATAAAATCTTGCGCAGCCTGTCTGCTTGCAGATTTTTGCCTCTGATGTTTCTACCATCAAGAAGACATTTACGGGTATCTTAAACCGTGACTTGTCTGCCACGACTCCGGTTACGGTTATGACACCCTTATACGCTGAAGGATCGGAAGCGATGTCATCCACACTCAGAATTCCACTTTCCTTTACTGTCTTGGTTTTCCCGTTGCTTAGGGTTGTAAAGGCAACCGCTGCTATGAGCATAATTACCGAAAGGACGAAAATATACTTTTTCATGATATCCTCCTGAAATCAATGTAATAAACCGTTAAGGTTTTCGTGTTTGTCATTCACGCTTGTCGGGAATCTTAAACTCCCCTCCTTAGTTAAGGAGGGGCAAGGGTGGTTGATTTTTAAGAGTTACCACCCCTTCATCCCCTCCTAAAATAGGAGGGGAGCTGCGGACAAGCCGCAATGACAGAATTAAAGATAGATCAGGGACAAAATCATCCCTACTTCATCTTCAATAAATGGATAGTAGGTTAACTGACGACAGGAGGATGGAAGATTGGCTTTGCAGGAGATTCGAGGTTTAGTTGTTCTGCTAACTGGGGAATGTGAATGTTCCCTGATAGTTCTGAGAGCATGAATGACGAAACGACATTAACTGAAAGGCAGAGAAACATCGGGCAGTCGGGTGTTGAACAGTAATCCGTGCTCCGGCTCTCGTTCTTGTTGCACTCATCGCAGCAGGACTTCGCAGTTTGAGCGGAAGGACCAAGTAATGCATATGACGACACTCCGGTGAACGCGATGAATACCGCAATCAAGACTATCAAAGATGCAATTCGCATAAACTATTATTTTGTATTTGAAGGATGATTGTCAATCCTGCGCATTATCTACCCGCTATTCATAGCTCTTGGCAGTTCTGTCAGAACTCATATCTTACCTGCACATAAGCATTATCGTCTTTCGCAAACTGTCCGAACTGGCTTGCCTGGCTGCCGCCCCCGAAGATATTCGCCCCGATAGCAGCCCAAATATGATCTGTGAAATTATACTTCACCTCAGGATTCAAAAGATAATCGCCAACCGAAGGGCTATAGAAGGCGAAAAAGGACAACCTCATTGTCTGATGTACGAGCAATTGCGTCAACCTCACAGAAGTAAGATCATGATACTTTCGGTCTTTTGGAAAACCGCTCGGAAGGTTGTTCACATAGGCGGAATAGTTATGCATATACTCGACGTAATATTGCAGTCCAAGGGTAAGATCTTCCCATATCTGCCTCTGATAGCCAATCAAAAATCTTGTCTGAGAATTTGGGAGCATCGGGTCTGTCCCTTTTCTGTCCTGCCTTGAATCATAATATCCTGCTTCAAAACTCAAAACACCATACAATGCCCTTCCCTGAAGGCTTGCACCATAAATAGAGAGTTCTGGATAAAAGAGAGTAAGTTTTGTAGGCATCATGGGATCATCAGGCATCATCCATGGCTGTCTGAAAAATCCTCTGTAGTAATAGAGTGATGCGTCAAAGCCTGCAACATCTCGGTATGCCCGGATTGCTATCTCGGTATTCTCTAAATTAGTAGTTGGTTCTTTTTCTTCCCTGTTTGTAATCATAGGCATGGGATCATACATCCAGAACCTCTTTGAGTCAGGAAAATTATTTGGTTCAAAGAAAGGGATAGCAACAAGCTCAAGGGAGACAAAACCCGGATAGACGCCAATTTTTGCTCCATCCACTCCCTTCTTCAGATATTCCATCGGCCTGCCCGAAAAGAATGCCTCATAGTCTTTTGGAAAGACATCATTTATGAAGATTAAATCCCCAAGCCCCCATGTGATGACCTGCCTTCCAATACGGGCGTCCCATTTTGCGGCAGAGTAGTCAAGATAACCTTCCCTGAGTTCAAGATCAGCCTTCCTGTCGATGTGGTCATAAAAGGCATCTGTCTTAATAAAGATATGAAAGGGGTACTTATTTGCATCGAGCTTTAACTGCAGTCTTTCCTCCGCCCATTTGAAATCACCGCCGTCAGGATTTGATGCGACAGTGTTTAGAGAATAATTTGTCTGTAAGAAGCCGTGAAGTGAAATATCAGATGCGTAGACAGGCAGTGAGAAAAACAATATTACAGAAACAATATGAAATACTGTTAGAAAAACCCTGTTTATCATTTAAGTCCTCCTTAACATAAACGCAACAAATTACTAATAAGTTCGTTAGTATGATGTCATTCCGGACTTGTTTCGGAAGCTCAAACATTTCAATAATTAATGTTAGACATCAATTATGTTTCCTCGCCTTAATACACACAAAACCTGCACCCTCTATAAATTTCTTATGTGCAGCCTCTTTATAAGGCATCTCAGCCGGTGGCTGACATAGTGTGGATGAATATGCCTCAATAGATAAACCTGTATTCTGCGCCATATTAACCGCTTCATCTACATTGTAAAAGCGTGCATGTTTATATATTGGATGCCCCTCAGTCTTCTTTTTCATATAAAGCTGACCCCATAGACTTTCTCCGTTGATTATTCCGATAATCAACCCCCCGCTTGGCTTTAACACCCTTTTAGCCTCGGAAAGAACCCTTTCAGGGTCTTTCACAAAACAGAGAGTAAAGAGTATAAATACCGCCCCAAAGCACGCGTCCTTAAAAGGTGGATTTCCCCCTCTTGCCTTTCTTACCTTAATTCCACGCTTCAGCGCCATTCCCAATAACTTCGGAGAAGGATCAATGCCAAACTCAATCCCCAGTTCCTTTGCAAACCTCCCTGTACCGACACCTATTTCAAGAAAAGGCCCTTCGAGATCTTTCATCAGAAGCCTTACTGCTTCGGCTTCAATTTCGAAGAGCACCCTCCCTTCAGGCGAATCAAACCATTTATCGTAATCCACTGCCAATAAATCAAAAGTCCCGGTAACACTGCCCATCCGGCTCATTCGAAATAATCTTTCAGGTATTTTTTGATATTTTCCGGGGGTTCCGGCTCTTTATATTTTATCCTCCCCTCTATGTCGATGAGGATATGTGTTGGAACCCTTGCATCAAATGACAATAATATTTTTTCACCTTCATCATAAGCAACGGGGAAACTCAAATTGTACTTTTTCATATAGTCCTTAATATTTTCTTTGAACCCCTGGTTTATCCCGATAAATTCTACTTTATCGCCTAACTCTCTGTATAACTCCTCCACACGGGGAAGTTCTCTTTTACAGTGGGGTCACCACGTTGCCCAGAATATGAGATAAACAGGTTTTTTACCTTTTATGTCCTTTTCATATGAGATATCTTTTCCATCTATCGTTACAGTATGGAAATCAGGCACAGCGTCTCCCACATCAATGGCATACCCTTTTAAGTGAAGAAAAGAGATTAAAATAGCGACGAGAAAGAATCGCAAGAACAAATCTAATTTCATATTCTCCTTTTTCTTATTCAATCCATTTCTTTGGAGGCTGTTTCAGATATCGCTCCGAAAAAAGAGAATCCTCAATGCCGATGTTATAATCTGTCTTTGAGAATGTGACCTCTGTCCTGTGCCCGCTCTGGAGATTCTTCATAGTCCTTTTTGTGGCAGTAGGGAATCCCTTAATGTCCTTTATTTCATCCGCCGTGAATACTTTGTAAAGCTCTCCTTTCCTATCATAATATTCTTCTTTTAAAGGTAGAAAGTTTGTCTTATCGATCCATGAGAGCTTGTAGCTGTAATCCACATCTGCTGCCTTTGGCGTACTCTTTATTACATAGCAGTCCCTGTTGCCGATTTTCTCTTCTTTTGAAATGGCATGCGTGTCATCTTCTATATCTCTTCCAGAAATATCCTCATATGTAAAATCAGAGCCAACAAAGCTTGAACGTTTATCCTGTGCAGCGATCCTCCTGACCATGTTTATCGCAGGCACAAAGAGCCATCTGTCATCATCTTTTTTCGGATATTTGTAAACCATGAATGTCATGTCTTTCACATCAGCAGGCTGGAAAAAGTAAATGAAATACTTCTGGTCACCTCCAGACTCTCCAAAATTTTTTCTTAGCATTGTAAGCTCTCTTACTCTCTCCTGACCGCCTTTGCTAATAAGTTTCATCATTACCCTCGCCTTAAAATCCTTGCCTTGATAAAGAAATGCTGCCTGGGATTTTTTCATGATCTCATCGGGGGTGAGAGCAAAAACCTTAAGAGGAAGCAATATCATTACTAAAAAGACCAAAAACCTTCTCATCTTAAACCTCCTATTCTTGTAATAATTAATAGATTCTGAAACAAGTTCAGAATGACACCATATAGGTTTACACTGTCATGCCGAACTTGTTTCGGCATCTCTCTATCATCTTAAACCTCCTTTAAAAAGCCAGCCTTGCATTAGAGTAATAAGGGCCGGCAGATAGATTATCGTCATTATTGCACTGAGCATCATCATGCTCACGATGAATGCTCCAACAGTTATATAAGGTGTCAATGGTGCAAACATCATCACAGAGAAGGCAGAGGCAAAAAGCACTGCATTAAGCATTATTCCCTTGCCGGGTCTTGCAGCAGTCCAGAGTAAAGAATTAGTTATGAGTTCGGAGTTCGGAGTTTTAAGTTGTTCTGAACTTTCAATTCTTAACTCTGAACTCTCAACTAATTTTTGTTTGAACCTGCTTATGAAATGTATAGCAAAGTCTACTGCCATGCCTAATGACAGACATGAGAGCACAGATATGGGCATGTCAAAGTCCTTGCCGATAAATCCAACTACGCCGTATATAAGCAATATTGTAAAAAGAAGGGGGATATAGCCCACTATTGCCCATTTTATAGAACGGAAATTGAAAACGAGGATAACAAAGACAACGATCATGGCAACAATAAAGCCTCTCAGCATATCCCACAATACTGCATCATTCCACACAAGGTTGAAATAGGCAATTCCTGCTGGCTTGAATTCCATAGGAATTGGGTGAGACTTTTTATAGTCATCAACTGCCTTTATCACATCCCTCATTGCCTGTGCATCCCATGTCTTAAGTTGAACCCAGATATTCGCCTTTCTGAACGGATAATCAACAACATTATCTAAATCAGATGGCTTTGCAGACATAGAAAATAAGAAAATATACTGGCCTATCATCTCCTTTGTCTCGGGCACAACATCGTATTGAAGGTCATCGTTATGAAGAACTCGATTTATCCTCTTTACATAGTCCGCAACAGAGCTTGTCTTTCCAACCACAGGGAGCCTTTCAAGATGTCTCTGAAGCCCTTCTATATATCTCATGGCCTCAGGTGTCTTGATATAGTCATCCTCCTTTGAGACTGCGACAACATAGCCGAGGGATGTGCCACCTAAATCCGCATTCAAGATTTTGTCGGCAATACGTATGTCGCTATTCTTCTTGAACCACTCCACCATGTTGTTGTTGACATTTATTTTTGTTATGCCAATCACTGCAACTACAAAAAGTATCAATCCCACAATGACAGTAGCCTTTGGCTTATGCGTACCAAAACTACCGAGGCTTCTTAGAAATTGTGTTGTCCTGCTCAGCTCGACGTCTTCTCGTGATGACGCCTTCTCTATCTTCTCCTCTTTTATAAGTGTAAGAATTGCAGGGATGAAGCTAAAACTTAAAAGTCTTAAAATGATAGTTCCAAAGGCAACAAGCCCGCCAAAGACCTTGACAGGTATTATGTGCATGAACATGAGGACAGCAAAGCCAGCAGCAGTAGCAAGTGCAGTATATCTGACAGGACGGCCTACAGCATTCATTGTCTCGATTATTGCAGTCTTCTTATCCTTTTTTTCTCTGTACCTGAAATAGAATTCATTAAATATATGTATGCTGTCAGTTGCTATTGCCATTAAAAACACAGGACTCATTGAACTCATTATGTGAATAGGAAAGCCCAGTCCTATAAGTAAACCCATACTCCAGATAATGCTTATCATCGCAACCATCATCATTGAGATAGAAAGAGAGAGATTCCTGAACATTAAGTAAATAGCGATAAACATTATCATGCCTGCGATTGGAGAGAAGATCCCCATTAACTTGAACATCTCAGCGCCGAAGGTATCCCTCGCGACAGGGTCACCAGCAACATAATATTTTTCATCTCCTTTTTCTTTTTTCACTATCTCCCTTATCCTGTCTGCTATCTCCTTTCCATTTGCCCCTTTTTCCAGTGGGACATAAATTGCGGTAGTCTTTCCGTCTTTTGAGATAATACGGTTTATAAAAAGGGGATTTTCAAAGAGCATCTTCTTCAGTATTTCCAAATCTTTGTCAGTCTTCGGGACTGCGGTCATTAATGGAGCTACCTTTAATGTCTCACCTTCGACTGTTACATTGTCTATGGTTGTGAAGCTTGAAACATCCCTTGCAGACACACCTTTGATCTTCAGTATTTCATCTGTTATTCTTTGGATCTTTCCAAGAGTGTCCTGATTCAAAATACCTTTATCATTCACTATCCCGAGGGCTATCATATCTTCGTAAAGACCAAATGTTTTCTCAACTTCATCATTCCACACCCTTACATCCGATGTCTTTGGAAGCATATTTTTTGGATTTGTGTCTGTCTTCATCTTCGGGAACTGAGTCATGAGGGCAAGAGTAAAGATTATTGCCAGAGCAACGATCAACTTAGGATGCCTGACAGAAAATTCAACAAGGGAAAACTTTTTCATTTGCTCCTCCAGATATTAAGAATATTCGAAATATTAAAACATTCTGATATTTGCATATATTTAACTTTTTAAAAAGTCAGGTTCATATCTGCCTGAATAACAATCTCTTTGTAATATGTTCCGGGATTGGCGAGTTCAACGCCATCCACAAAATCAGCCTTTGACATACCAAACAATGGGACATTGAGAGGGCATGCAAGCATTTGCGCGCCCTCTTTATAAAGCATGAAGAGCAATTCTTCAACGGATGGCAATTCCATCTCTTCCATCCTCTTCATTACCGCATCTCCCATCTCTTTCGGCTGATCAGGCAGGCATTTCAGTTCCTTGACTTTCTCCTTATGTATCGCATTCACACCACGCGACCCGAAGAAAAGTGTTACCTTGGAGCCTTCCCTGAGAAGGCTCAATGCAGTCATAAGTGCATTATAGACCTGACAGAGTTCATCGTGAAAA
>JAKALU010000188.1 GCA_021824065.1 Nitrospirota bacterium | reverse complement strand
TAATATTAATATTTATCTCCACCTGCACTGCATCTGATGACCCCTATAAGACCAAAAGAGATTTCATGGTTGAGCATGATATTAAGGGAAGGGGGATAAGGGATAAGAGAGTGCTTGATGTTATGGGAAGACTCCCAAGACACCTCTTTGTTGACGAATATCTCAGGGACAGGGCATACAATGATTATCCTCTCCCTATAGGCGAAGGCCAGACAATTTCTCAGCCATATGTGGTTGCCCTTATGACAGAGGCGTTGAAACTCAAGCCAACAGACAGGGTGCTTGAGATAGGCACAGGCTCAGGTTATCAGGCAGCAGTGCTTGCAGAGATAGTGGAGGATGTTTACACAATAGAGATAAGGAAAGGGCTTGCAGAGAAGGCAGAAAAAAGGCTTAGAGGTTTCGGGTATAAAAATATTAAGGTGAGATACGCTGATGGTTATTTTGGATGGGATGAGTATGCGCCATTTGATGCAATAATTATTACAGCCTCTGCAAACCATATACCCCCACCTTTGATTAAACAATTGAAAGAGGGCGGGAGATTGATAATACCGTTGGGGAGCACTGTATATTATCAGACGCTTACCCTTGCGAAGAAGAAAAAGGGAGAGCTTGAGCTGGAGCAGATAACCTCAGTTGCCTTTGTGCCAATGATTGGAGAGGCCGAAAAAGGAGGCAGGTTTCCTTGACATGTTTTTAGAGTATCTTTTATAATTAAAAACACTTTTTGCCTATGGTCTTTTCCGCCTCAGCAGAAAAGACGGGTCTGATAAAATGAAGATAACAATTTCAGAGATACCGGATGAAGGTCTTGACCTGAGTCTTGATGAGACACTTGAAGCGGATGTTGTAAGACTAATCGCCCCTGTAAAGGGGAATCTCAGCGTAAAAAAGGTCGGACCAGAGGTTGTAATACAGGGAGACATAACAGCCGGGGCAGAGCTTGAATGCAGCAGGTGCCTCAAAACCTATACAGCTGAAATAAATGCGCCTGTTAATGTCATATATCATCCTGTTGAGGAACTGAAGGCAGAAGGGAAATATGAGATTAGAGAAGATGAACTGGACATGGGCTTTTACGCAGGCGATGAGTTTGACCTGCTGGAGTTAATTAAGGAACAGATAATCTTAAATATCCCTATGAAGCCGCTCTGCAGTGAAACATGCAAGGGTATTTGCCCGAGATGCGGGACAGATTTAAATATGAATAAATGCAGTTGTAATTTAAATGAAGTGGATTCAAGGCTTGAGATTCTAAAAGAATTATTAAGAAGGGAGTAAAAATGGCAAATCCAACACATAGACATACAAGGACGAGAAGGGACAAACGCAGGGCAAACTGGAAAGGGCAGGCGCCTAATCTCAGCTTATGTCCTGATTGTAATGAGTTAAAGCTTTCTCACAGGGTATGCACTAATTGCGGTTCATACAATGGCCGCAAGGTTCTTGAGATAATCGAAAAAGAAGCATGAAAATTGCCCTTGATGCTATGGGAGGTGATTATGCTCCCACTGTTACTGTTGAGGGCGCTCTCGACACTATAAGGGAATACGATGATCTCGAGATTATACTCTTCGGGGATGAATCCCGGATCAAAGATGAACTTAAAGGCAAGAAATATCCATCCGATCGCATTCATATCAGGCATGCATCTCAGGTTGTTGGGATGCAAGAGTCTCCTGTTACTGCTCTCAGGAAAAAAAAAGATTCTTCGATCAGGCGCGCTGTTGACGCCGTAAAGAACAAGGAAGCCGATGCTGTAGTAAGTGCCGGCAATTCAGGCGTGGCAATGGCGGCGGCACTTTTTGTCCTCGGGACGTCGAAAGGCGTTGACAGACCCGCGATTGCAGCTATCATGCCAACTCTGAAAGGCCTGTTTGTTCTTATAGATGCAGGAGCTAATGTGGACTGCAAGGCAGAGAATCTGCTCCAATTTGCATTAATGGGCAGTTCTTACTGCAGCACGATCCTCAACAAAGAGAAGCCGAAAGTAGCTTTGCTTAGCATCGGGGAAGAAGACGTAAAAGGGAATGAACTTACCAGAGAGGCGTTCAAACTTCTCAAAGAAACAAATCTAAATTTCGTGGGTAATATAGAGGGCAAAGATGTGTTTTTAGGAGGCGCTGATGTTGTTGTATGTGATGGATTTATAGGTAATATAGTTCTTAAAACCAGCGAGGGACTTGCAGAAGTGATAATAAAGATGCTTAAGAGGGAGATTGCAGGTTTGGCAACAGGAAGAGTTGGCTATCTTCTCATGAAACCCGCCTTAAAAAATTTCAGGAAAAAAACAGATTACGCAGAATATGGTGGTGCCCCTTTGCTCGGGATAAATGGCACATGTATTATAAGTCACGGCAGGTCTACGTCACGGGCAATAAGGAATGCGCTTAGAGTTGCAGTGGAGTTCTCTAAAAAGAAGGTTTATGAAATTATCTCAGAAGAGATAATTGGATTTCATGCAAGGGAGAAAGCGGTAATTGAGGGCTAAAATTATTGCAACAGGCTCTTATGTCCCTGAGCGTGTGTTGACCAATTTTGATCTCGAAAGAATGGTTGATACCTCTGATGAATGGATTAGAGAAAGGTCAGGGATAAGAGAGCGGAGGATAGCAAATGAAAAAGAGGCCGCATCGGACCTGGCATATGAAGCGGCAAAGTCTGCTTTCAAGAAAGCTGATTTTAAGACAAAAGATATTGATCTGATAATTGTCGCAACAGTCACAGGCGATATGCCTTTTCC
Organism: Nitrospirota bacterium; assembly: GCA_021824065.1. Classification (GTDB taxonomy): domain Bacteria; phylum Nitrospirota; class Thermodesulfovibrionia; order Thermodesulfovibrionales; family UBA1546; genus JAKALU01. Next base: position 812 of record JAKALU010000188.1, on the reverse strand, counting down.
GGCGACAGCATGTCATCTCCAGCATAAACTCGGATTAAAAAAGGCGGCTGCCTTTGATGTAAATGCTGCATGTTCAGGGTTTTTATATGGGCTTTCTATAGCAGACGGTTTTATAAGAAGCGGTATTTATAGAAGGATACTCCTTGTTGGGACAGAGGTTCTTTCCAGGATTACTGATTGGGAGGATAGGACAACATGTGTGCTTTTTGGAGATGGTGCCGGAGCTGCAATAATTGAGGCTACCAGCGAAGACAGAGGGATAATCTCGACCCATCTCAGGTCTGATGGGAGCATGTGGGAGTTGTTGAATATGCCCGGAGGCGGCTCAAGGCATCCAGCTACAAAGGATTCGGTTAAAAAGAAGATGCATTATGTTAAGATGAAAGGGAATGAGACATTCAAGGTTGCTGTGCGAACACTCGAGAACCTTGTTGTAGAGTCTCTGAATGCAAATAAGCTCAAGGCATCGCAGCTTTCTCTGCTCATACCTCATCAGGCAAATCTCAGGATCATTCAGGCTACTGCTGAGCGACTTGAAATACCGATGGAAAAAATTTTTGTGAATATTGATAAATATGGGAACACCTCTGCTGCTTCTATCCCGATTGCCCTTGATGAGGCTGTAAGACAGGGAAGAATAAGGGATGGAGATTATGTGCTTCTTGAGGCGTTCGGCGGCGGGCTTACATGGGCTTCTGCATTGATAAAATGGTAGACATATACTAAGGAGTTCACAAGTAAACCCCTACAGTTTGTCATTCCCGCAGTAAGCGGGAATCCAGACAGTTAAGGAAGTGGATGCCCGATTAAAA
>JAKALU010000187.1 GCA_021824065.1 Nitrospirota bacterium | reverse complement strand
AATCCGCTGCTGATTGTTTCTTATATATGTTTGCACATAATTGCGTTATGTTCTGCCACTTCCGCTTATTTCCCTTGGACAAAACGTATTGAAACGCAGCCCCTGCTACTTGCACGGTCTTTCTATCTTGTTTCTCAAGGATTCTTTTCAGTCTCGCCATATCAAGCCATTGTCCGTTTACCAATAACCATGCAAGGATTTCGTCAAACAGCCTGGGCTCATAGCGTCCTATCTCCAGAGAAAAGACGAGCAAAGGCTCGGGATCAATGACCCAGTCATCTTCTGCACCTGATTCACCAAGCACGCCCAGTGCAGACCACTGCCTCCAGAGAAAGGTAAGAACACGTTCAAGAAGGGCTTCTCTAAATTCTATCGGCAACATTCTTATACCCCATTTTAATAAGCATATCTTTGAGTGTGTTTCTGTAGCCCTCGGAAACATCATGAGTCATGCTCCAGCGCGCTGCATTTTCAAGCTCTTTTGCAGTAGGCTTTAAAGCAATAAGATCTTGATAATGTTTGCCGCCTTGATCCACAGCAGCGTAGAGCTTAAAATGAATCTGATCGTAACGACTGATGAAGCGCACTGTAAGATACTTGCCGTACTTAAGTGTTTCTGCACGGTTCAGAACACCTTCCGGAAGTCCAAGATCCAGAGCAGATGTAGGTCCGGGATTGATCCATCCGTCCTTCAATTGAAAATCCCTTTCTACTTTCTGAGCTGCATCAACTAGGTTCTGCGGCAAAGGTTGTGCAGTCTCAAGTGTTAGTCTATCGGAAGAATTGTGAGAAACTATGGCAACGACATCAACATCTTTCGTTGTTCTCGTTACAAGTCCCAGGGCATGCAGCGCAGATCCACCGCACACTAATATGTCAATGTGACCATTATTAATAGCGGACAGTTGTTCTCCGAGGGCATTCAAAACCAGATCGATGTCTTCTTTGTTTTTAAATTCCATAATTTATATCTTATAGCCCAAATCTTTCAGATAGTTTTCAACCTTTTCCTCTGCCGATGCCCGTTCCCTTCTGAGTTTGGCAAGCTCATCGATGGACTGCTGAACATCTATAGGTGACTCCTGTTCTGTAATGTCTATGTACCTCGGGATATTGAGATTGTAGTCGTTGCGCCGGATTTCATCCAGCGAAGCAGAACGGCAATATTTATCGATAACAGCATAGGAACGGTATGCACTGACTATTTTTTCGATATCCTCCTGTCTGAGCTTGTTCTGCTTTTTGCCCTGAAGAAAGTCCCGTGCTCCATATAAAAAGAATACCTTGCCCTTATTATGAGCAGATTTCTTTTTGTTGATAATGAAAAGACATGCCGGTATGCTTGCCCCATAAAAAAGATTGGGCGGAAGGCCTATCACTGCCTCAACGATGTCTTCTTCCAAAATACCTTTCCTGATCTTGCCTTCTGCTCCGCCTCGGAAAAGCGCCCCGTGGGGCAGAATTACACCGGCTCTGCCAGAAGGTTTGAGAATGGAAATCATGTGCTGAACAAAAGCGTAATCTCCGTAGCTCTTTGGCGGGATACCATACTTAAATCTTCCGAAAGGGTCGTTTCCTGCCACTTCGATACCCCAGTTTTTGAGTGAGAATGGAGGATTTGCTATGACAGTGTCGTACTCCATCAATTTACCTTTTTGTAACAACTTGGGTTCGCGTATGGTGTCCCCTTTTTCTATTCGTGCACCGGCAATACCGTGCAAAAGCATGTTCATCTTGCATATAGCCCATGTGCCTATGTTCCTCTCCTGGCCGTGAAGAACTATATTTTTATAATTTTGATGGACAGACTTCAGATGATAAACCGTTTGTACAAGCATACCTCCAGAGCCGCATGCGGGATCACACACATACATGCCCTCCTGCGGGTCAAGGATTTCAACCAAAAGGGAGACGATTTCTTTGGGTGTATAAAATTCTCCGCCTTTCTTGCCGGCGTCGTCTGCAAATTGGTCTATGAGATATTCATAAGCCCTGCCCAAAATATCCGGCTCTGATAAATCTTCATTGCGCAAGCTGATTTTTGAGAAGTGTAAAATTAGTTTGGAGAGTGTGGTGTCCGGCAGTCTGTCCTTATCGTTGAAATCGGTAGCGGAAAGAACCCCTTCCAGAACACGATTGTGTTCTTCCAGAAGATCATTGGCTTTGTTGATGGCATCTCCAAGATTGTGAGTCAGCGTTGTAAGGTATTTCCATTGGGCCTTTGGAGGAACGAAGAATTCATGCTCATCCGGTTCTTCGTAGGCTATCTTTTTATTCTTCGTTTCTTTTAAAAGCCTATCCGCTTCTTCTTGAAAAACATCTGAAAGTCGCTTTAGGAACAGCAAACCAAAGATATAATTTTTATAGTCAGAGGCATCTATACTACCCCTCAAAATATTGGCTGATTCCCACAAATGGCTTTCTAACGTATCCAGGTCTAATTTTGGCATATAAAAAAGTCCTCTCCTTCTTATTAAACGTTCTCCAGCTCTTTCCTAAAAGAAAGGATAATCAATAAGAATATAAATGTCAAGTATATTATGATATTATAGTATTACATTATTTATTAGTATAGTATAACAATATATTATAAATAGTTATTGATTACTAAATGTGTTGTAGCTTTCATTTTGACCAATGGTTTCTGGTTTCTTTCAAACCACTCTAGGAGTTCGTTAATCCAGGGACAACCCCAATATTATTGGGAATGGGTTGTTCTTAATAAGTATATTTCGGTTTGTAGGGAATATTTCTATGGGACGCTATTTTTCATCACGCTTGAAAGTCTTAACCGCATTTTATTGCAGTGAAAATATGGGGCTGCCCCTGAGTTTCTAAGTATCAAATGACCTATGTCAAAGGCAGGCCATGAGCCGCCTTCTGCCTCGCGACACCTTTTACCTTTATTCTCCTTTAGATAATATTGACCTGCAATCTTTTACCAAGTGCTAAAGCAGCACGGTACAAAGTCGACAACTTAATGTCCTCGGCATGATTTTCTATCCTTGAAATCGCGGTCTTTTTCGTTTTGAGCCTGTGAGCAAGTTCCTCCTGAGTTAACCCCGCAGCTTCTCGTGCATGACGGAGTATGACTCCGACCTTAAATTGTTTATATCCCTCTTCATAACCCTCAGCAAATTTGTGGTCCTTTATCTTTCTTTCGCCAATGTATTTTTTTAAATCACTCATTTTTTCCTCCTTTCCAAAAAGTCCCTTCTATATGCCTCGGCCTTTTCTATTTCAGACTGTGGACACTTGCCATCTACAGTTTTATAGAAAGTAACAATCTTACCCATATTGATATGTTAACTCACATGTTAACCAATGTCAAGTTCAGCCCTCTGTCCCCCTGCCATTCAAACCAGCTTTATCAACTGAATAGGTTGTTAGACAACGATGCTTGGGCTACATTCCGCCATCATGGACGGCAATAACGTAGCCATCGGGATCTTTGAAAGAAAACGTCATGCCGAACGGACTCTTCCGAAGATCGGCGACAATAGGTACTGCTCGCTCCCTCAATTCGTCGTGCAGGGACGTTGCATCCGTAGCACGCAACCAT
>JAKALU010000003.1 GCA_021824065.1 Nitrospirota bacterium | reverse complement strand
GGTATGGGGCTAAAGATTGCGAGGGATGCGATAAAAAATATTGGAGGGGATATAAAGGTAGAGGCTGCCGAGAGCAAGACAAAATTTATTATATGGCTGCCCTCCTGATTGAAGCATATTGATTCGTTTCCCTGACTGAGCTAAACTTTTTCTGTGCAGAGAGCTAATCTTTTGAATCTGACAGAAGACTCCATCTCTCACCCATCCTCTCCATCACTCTCCTTATAAAAGAATCAAAGTGGGTGATTTTCTTACAAAATTGCCTTTATTAAATCTGCCAACCCGACAAATTTAACCTTAACACCGTCGTATGCATGAGAAAAAGGCCGTTCTACATCATGCGAAACCACAAAGTTGTTGCCGTTTGGATACTGTCTCCTGAATGCTCTGATATTGACAGCGTCGAATTCAGACGCAGACCACTTGCACTCTATTGCTACTGGCGGAGATTTTCGGTTTGCTAATATAAAATCCACTTCGTGTCCACGCTTGTCACGCCAGTACGCGACCCTGCGGGACTGCGTTTGCGCCTGTAGTTCATTTAATACAAAATGCTCCCAGAGGATACCGAAATCGTCGCGTCTCAGTTTATGCCAGCCGCGATAGTAGCACATAAACCCTGTATCGAATGCATATACTTTGGGAGCGGCAATAATTTCTGTTGGCCTGTTGGAACTGAAAGGCCGAACAACATGCATGACATACGTTGCATCGAGAACAGCCAGATAGTTGGAGATCGTAGACCGGCTGACCTCACAAGGACGCGCGAATCTTGTTGCCTCAAAAATCCCTCCGCTGCTGACCATTAAGAGTTCTAAGAATTTTAGAAATGAGCTTCGGCGTTCAAGCCTGAAAAGTTCCTGAATATCTTTAGCCCAGTAAGCTTCCATCCATTCATGGAAATCTTGTTCCGGAACATCCCTGGCCAGAAAGAATGGCGGCAAGCCGCCACGGAGAAAACGATGATTCAAGACTTCCTGTTTAAAGTCCACAAGGTCTGATGAAATCATGGGGGTCAGCCAGAGTTCGGATTTTCGTCCTGTCAGCGTGTCTCGAAATTTTGCTGACGCTCCAAGTGTAGATGACCCTGTTGCAAGCACTTTTATATCAGGATAGTGATCCGCGGCAATCTTAAGAATTTCGGATGGATTATTCAGCCGGTGGATTTCGTCAAGCACAATAGTGCGGCCACGCAGGTCATCCAGAAAAGACTGGGGGTCTTCTATCATCCGGCGCACTCTGGGGAGCTCGCAGTCAAAATACTCTGTTCCAGTCAGGCTCTTGCACAGGGATGTCTTGCCAACACACCGCACTCCCGAAAGCCAGAGAACAGAATGTCGCTGCCAACCCCTTTTTACCTTATCCAGCCAAAAACGTTTCTGTACCATATGCAACTACTTTAGCATATAGTGCTACTAAATGCAAAAGAGAAAGCAGTTGGCACAATATGCACCGCCGTCCTCTCCCTCGCCACACACTCCTCTTATAATCCAGACCTACAGCCTTCTCCTGAACAAAGCAAAAAACTTCTCTTTGACCTTCTCACAGAAATCCCGCTTCACCCATTGGTCTAATTCTATTTTTACAGAATGCCTCAGATCTTCATTGAAAACATCTGCCATCTGTTGCCCGAATCCTTCATCAAGTATTCCGACATTTCCCTCATCATTCCATCTTAATGACTGAAAATCGAGATTAGCAGAACCTATGATACTCCAGCATCTGTCAAAAACTGCGGTTTTTGCGTGTAGTATCTCTCCCTTATAGTTATGTATCTCAATACCTGCCTTCAAAAGTTTTGTGAACAATGCCCGTCCTGCATAATGTGCAGCCAATACATCGCTTTTACCGGGCAGAAGGAGTCTTATATCCACCCCTCTCTTGACTGCCTCAGATAGAGCATGAATCATCCTTCTGCTCGGCGTGAAATAAGCAGTTGTGAGAAATATACTATGTTTTGCATGATTTATACTGTAATATAAAAGCCTTCGCATCCTTCTCCTGCCCCTTGCTGAACTTGCGAATATAGGCAGTACAGGCAGGCTATGCGCGGAAGGAATCTCTATTTCTCCCTGCGATTTTCCCATGTTTACATCATATATAATCGGCTCCCCGCCCCAGATCACCCAGCTTTTCTTGAATTCACCAAAAAGTGTCCGGGCTATTGAGCCTTCGAGCATTATCCCTGTGTCCCTCCAGCTCTCTTTACGTTTCTTAAGCCTTTTGAAGTAATATCCTCTATATTCGTTTGCGATGTTCAGTCCGCCCGTGAAAACCTTTTCGCCATCTACAATGATAAGTTTTTTATGGTCGCGGTGAACATACCGAAAAGGTGCTGTCCATTTGAAGGGGTGTGATGCCCTGACATTTATCCCAGTTTTTTTTAGTTCTGCCCAGAACTTTCTCGGTGTACCAAAAGAGCCAAAATGGTCGTAAAGGATAAATACATAAACTCCTTCACGTGCTTTTTTCTTCAATAGCTTTGCAAGCTCATTGCCTGTCTCGTCATTGCGGAATATATAAAACTCAAGGCAGACGAGCTTTTTTGCCTTAGAGACAGAATCGAATATCCTTTTAAACAATTCTTGGCCTTTCCATAATAGCTGGACCTTATTCCAATCTGTGAAAGTACCGTTGTATAACCTTTCTATTTCAGGTCTTGTGAAAGTTGGTTTTGTGCTGCTGTTACTTTGCATGATAAAATCATTGCCTAAATATTGTTTTCTGTCAACTCCCCTTTCTTTATCTGTGATAAAATATTGTGTAGGTTAAAGGAGTCCTATAATGGCATTTGCTACAAACGAGCATAAAATATTGATTGTGGATGATGACACGAGTATCCAGTTCTTTCTTGGAGAACTTCTGAGGAAAGAAGGTTTTCAGTTTGATATTGCATCCACGGGCCATGATGCCATTGGCTTTTTGAAAGATGATAGCTATAGCCTCGTGCTCCTTGATGAAAAGATGCCCGGTATGAGCGGCATCGAGGTGCTTGAACGTATAAAGGCCGAAGGGTATCCTATGCCTGTGATAATGATAACAGCATACGGCTCAAAAGAGCTTGCAATGAGATCAATCAGATATGGGGCATACGACTTTTTCACAAAACCTGTTGATATAGAAATCGTAAGGACAGTTATAAACAGGGCAATCGAAAGATATGAATTACAGAGAGAGCTTGAGACCCTTAAGACAGAGAGTCTTGAGAAAACCCTTAAGGATGAGATAATAGCCGAGAGTGATGAGATGAAGAGAGCGCTTGAACTTTCGAAAAAGGTTGCGGCAACAGATGTTACGGTTCTGATAACCGGCGAGAGCGGCTCTGGCAAGGAGCTTATAGCAAAGGCCATACATAAGCTCAGCGATAGGAGGGACAACCCATTCATAAGCGTGAACTGTGCAGCAATTCCGGAGACACTGCTTGAATCAGAACTGTTTGGTTATGAAAAAGGTGCCTTTACAGGCGCAACAAGGCAGCATATAGGTAAATTTGAGAGGGCGTCAAGAGGCAGTATTTTTCTCGATGAGATAGGAGACCTTTCCCTGGGATTGCAGGCAAAGCTTTTAAGAGCGCTGCAGGATAAAGAGATAGAGCGGCTTGGAGGTACAAAAGCCATAAAAGTTGATTTGAGGTTGATATCTGCAACGAACAGGAACCTCAATGCCGCTGTTGCAGAGGGAAGGTTCAGGGATGATCTTTTTTACAGGGTAAAGGTATTCGAGATTAACGTACCGCCACTCAGAGAGAGGGGAAAAGATATCCCGCTGCTGGCAGATTATTTTTTTAAAAAATATAGCAAGGCTATAGGGAAAAAATTTAAAGGCATTTCAGCCTCTGCAATAAGTTTTTTTCTGAATTACCAATGGCCCGGGAATGTGAGAGAGATGGAGAATCTGATTCAAAGGGCGATAATCCTTGAAGACAATGACTTAATCACAGGTGAAACAGTAACAGAACTTATATCTGAAGGCAGAGGTAGAAAATTGCATGGAGAGATAAAGGTAAAAGACAGGATAGAGACAGTGAAATCAGAAGAGGAGAAGAAACTGATAATAGATGCCTTAACAGAGGTGAGGTGGAAGAGGAAGGATGCTGCAGCCCGTCTCGGCATCAGCAGAAAGAGCCTTTTTAATAAGATGAAAAAATACGGGCTGATAATTTACCATTAATCAAATGTATTATCCGGATTAAGTCGCCTCGCTTTATAACCTCTAAGTCAAGATATGCACCCTTTTTTGATATGCTATGATATAACCCATGAGCATCTCAAACTTTTTCAACTCCTATATTGGCATGTATATAGCCCAGTCAATATGCCACGCGTTAATAGCTGCTATTATAGTGGACAGATCCATTCAGGCATGGAAGATTAACAATCCTTTAATAAAGCAGAGATTTCGTTATATAGTCATTATATCCCCGATTCTTTCATTCCCAGTATATCAAACGATAAATTCTGGGAGAGGGTCAGTCTACTTCAGACTGGAAGCGCTTTTTGATATTAACAGGTGGCTGAGTCTGGAATTATGGGGGAAGTTTCCATTAAGCCTGCTGTTTATTATTATTTTATTTATCACAACCCTGATATCTTTTTTGCAGGAGATAATCCCTATCTTGAGGCATACCATCGAATCAAAAGAATCTACATCCGAGGGGGAAACCCCTGATGATAATTCTATTGTCAGCAAGGCATTGGAGTCTTTACCTGTGGAAAAACCTGATATCTTTATAATTGATGACAATGATTTTATATTGTTTTCTACAACCGGTAAGAATACTGCAATCTTCCTATCTACCGGCCTTGTAAAAATGCTTAATATAGAACAGATACAGGCAGCACTGGCCCATGAAATTGCCCATATTACAAGGAGTAGGCAGCCTTTAATCTTAATGCTCTTTCTTTTAAGGATATCGATGTTCTTTAACCCGATAGTCCTTGTAGAATTTAGAAAGATTGTCCAGGAAGATGAACAGATATGTGACAACATCGCAGTAACTTTAACAGGGAAACCTTATGCGCTGATTGAGACCCTTAAAAAACTTTACTATACACATGAAGACATCGCCCCGGTTCAGATTACAAAACCCTCAAAAATAGGAGCAGCACTCGAAGAGTATAGCCATAATATGCTCATAAAAAATAGAATTATGCAGCTTGAACAGGGATTGGCACATGAAAAAGACGGCGGATGGTTTAAGTTTATAGTCACATTTATTGTAATTACAATAATAAACTATTTTATTGTATGATGAGAAGGCACAGCGAGCGCATTCCCGCTGCTGGATTAGTGAGCGGATATGAAAGAAGGAATAGTTTTTTACATCTCGAAGCCTTGCAGCTTGCTGCAGAGAGCTTCAATATGAGGAGTGAAAACAGTGCATAGGAAATTCTTCAGTTTTTTTTATTTTGCAATAACAGTTGTAATCCTGATTGCAGTTTTAAAGATTCTTAACTGGTTGCCAATGGCAATTCAGAAGGATGCCATAAGAAGATACAGCAGTGTTGAAGAAGTCAGATTACGATTAAATATCAAAAACATATATGTTCCGTCATATTTCCCTCAAAACTTTACATGGCCTCCATCGGAAATACTGGCTCAGAATAAACCTTTCACTGCAGTAGTAATGGAGTTCAAACATAGAGAGAGGGGAGATATTGCCCTTATAATATCTCAGGTTGCTGCCGGTGCAAATTTTGTCCCTGATAAGAAAATAAAGATATTACAGGTTAAAGAAAAAGTCACTTACCCTTTAAAAGGCAGAAATGCAGTACTCGAGGTTGGTCTCTGTAAGAATGATGAGCCGTGCAGCCGGATTTCATGGGATGAAGGGAAATACAGGGTAACAGTAGTAATGAAATCACCTCCATTTGATCTGATAAAGGTCGCAGATAGTATGCTTCGCTAACCTTTGTGAGAATGCACAGCGAGTGCATTCCCCAACTTGCTGCAGGAAGCTTCATTAGTTGCAAATAAATTGTTATTAATCTACCCACTTATCCGACTTTCCCCTGTGTCGGGAAAATCTTTGCTAATTTAAGACAAAATCCCTATAAAAATTAGGAACTTCTTCCAATTATATTAGCCTTTAATATCTGCTATCTTGTAATCAAGATGAACAGGGAAATAAATACAAGGATGAGGAAGGAGGTGAAAAAAGATGCTTAAATACAGCGGAGGACATAAGGTAGGAAAGGGGACTTACTGGGATTTATCGAATGGAGGCAGGATAGATATCCCAAATGAGGGGGTGCTTCCAGGAGATAAGAATTCAACGTATACCAGGTTTCCACCCAGCGTTATGTTACTGTTGGGACCGATTCTGGGACTGCTGTATGTGATATTTCTGCCGTTCATAGCGATAGCGATGATGATATCACTGCTGGCAGAAAAGATTTTCAAAGGCATGTGGAATATCGCATCCTTTGGCTGGAGACCTACAGAGGCATATTTAGCTGGCAAGAGAAAAGGGAAGAAGAAAAATGATAAGACAACCGATTCATCATAGTCGGCATAAGATTTTAAGGTAGGTTAACTTTGTTTACAAAAAAGGTTAGTAATTTAACAATTAGGAAGGAGGAATAAGATGAATACTCTTTTTGATTTCATGACCCATGTTAAGGGGGTGGAGTACATTATAGCCGTCTCGGCAATCGCAGGATACATCATTTACTGGGAGGTATTGAAACACAGGCCTTTCAAGACCTTGATACACTCCGGCAAGGAAGATTTAGAGTTTATTAAGAAAACAGGATATAAGGATACGCTCAGGACTATGGGTAAGGTAGCGGCTGCCCCGTTTATTGGGCTGGCCTATGTGATTGCCCTGCCTTTCAGTTTTATGTTTGCGCTCAGCACAGTAGCTATCAACAGCGTTCTGTCACTGGCGGGCAGAAGCGCATCCTTTGGATGGAGACCCACAGAGGCATATTTAGCTGGTAAAAAGAAGGGCAAGAAGGAAGAAACCGAGATTGAAAAAGGTGAAAACAAATAATGATCTATTTAAGAAACCATTGCGAGGAGATCATAGCGACGAAGCAATCCCTTTATTTTGAGATTGCTTCGCCTCCGGCTCGCAAATGGAGCATGAGGGGCGATTTTAAGAATGCCCTTTCGAATAGTCCTGAGTAATGTTATTTAAGTCATGTATAAAGGAGGTCAGATAATAATGAGGAAGATAGGAATCTTAGTCTTTGTAATTAGTCTCTGCATTTTCTTTGCTGCATCTCTTTATGCAGGAAATTCTGCAAAGACTCCGAGTCTTGTTAAGCTGGACAGTTTGTCAGACAAATATGGGCCGGTGATATTCAACCATGCAAAACATATCTCGATAGCAGGCAACTGCGGGATGTGCCACCACCAGCATGGCAATAGTGGGGCGCTGCCATGCAAAGATTGCCATGCTGTTAGTCCATCTACCTTCAAGGGTTCAGTAGTTAATAACTTTATGGCCTGTAAAAATTGTCACAGTAACTTTGACCCTGCAAACCCAAATATGCCAGGGCTCAAGGCTGCATACCACAGCCAGTGTTTCCAGTGCCACAGGGGGATGGGCAATGTCGGTATAGACCCAAAGGGCTGTACTGAGATGTGCCATGATAAGAAGGAACAGAAAGTAAGCATGAAAACCAGCAAATAACTTCTAACAGGTTTGACCTGAATATGTTTTAAAGGAGGGATTATGGATAAACCACTAAAAAATCCAGTGGTGGCTAATGAATGCATATCAGAAGAAAGCGCTGAAGATAAGCCTCAAGAAGGTGACGCAAGAGGAATCAGCCGAAGGAAATTTTTAGGAACAGTAGCCGGAATTGGAGGTACTGTTCTCATCGGCAGCTATAAGGATGTAGCTGCTTCAAAGGAATTCTCTGGTTGGCCAAATCGTTATGGCTGTCTGACTGATTTAACTGCATGTGTAGGGTGTCGCAGCTGTGAAAAGGCATGTAATGAGGCAAATAACCTCCCAAAGCCAAAAACTTCATTTGACGACGTTTCTGTTTTTAAAGAAAAAAGGAGACCCACTGCACAGGCTTACACTGTGGTTAATCAGTATAAAAATCCAAAGGATGAGAGCAAGCCTGTTTATCGGAAAATACAATGCAACCACTGTAACGAACCAGCCTGCGCCTCTGCGTGTCCAATACACGCATATACAAAAACTCCTGAAGGCGCTGTTCTCTATGACCCGGAAAAATGTTTTGGGTGCCGATACTGCATGATAGCCTGTCCTTTTTATGCCCCGGCCTATGATTATGATAGTGCTTTGGAACCAAAGATTGTAAAATGTGTAATGTGTTATGACAGGATTAAAAAAGGCGGTATCCCTGCATGTGCAGAGGCCTGTCCCGTGGGGACTATAACATTTGGCAAGAGGAGTGATTTAATCAAGATCGCAAGAGAAAAGATAATGAAAAACCCTGACAGGTATATCGACCATATTTATGGAGAACACGAAGCCGGAGGGACGGGTTGGATGTACATCTCTGGAGTCCCCTTTGAGAATCTCGACTTTCCGACAAATCTTCCCCAAAAGCCACTTATTGAAGAAACAAAGGGATTTCTTGGCGCAGTCCCTGTAGTATTTACTGTCTGGCCAGCCCTTTTCGGTATGGTATATGCAGCCCTGCGGCACAGGGAGGACTTGGAGAAGGAAAAAGGGCAAAAACATGAAAAAGAGGAGGAGAAAAAATGAGTAACGGGACATTAACTGGAACAGATAACTTTAGATCATGGTTTATGGACAAACTGCTTATGGGGATGTCATGGCCTGAATACAGCAGAAGACTCATTACTCCTTTCAATATCGTTGCAGCTATTATATTGAGCATCGGCATCCCTGTTATTGCTATCCGTTTTGTATTTGGGCTTGCTTCAGCTACTCATGCTTCAAATGAATATCCATGGGGAATCTTACTCGGCTGGGGACTCTTTGGTGGCGTCCCACTTTCAGCCACTGGATTTGTAATGGGGACAGCCTATTACATATTTGGTTTTAAAAGATACAAACCCCTTGTGAGACTTGGAGTCCTTACAGGATTCCTGGGCTACCTGTTTGCTGTAATTTACCTTTTAACCGACCTTGGAAGGCCATGGCGTATATATTACCCTATGATAATCGGTTTCGGCACAGCCTCGGTTCTTTTTCTCGTTGCATGGCATGTTGCCACTTATCTTACAGTCCAGTTCCTTGAATTCAGCGAGGCAATACTGGAATGGATTAAGTCAAGAAGGGTTTATAAATGGGCAACAATGATAGTTATTGGCATGACCATTGCCGGGATAATCCTTTCAACACTCCATCAGTCTGCCCTCGGCGCAATGTTCCTGCTCGTTCCAGGAAAACTCCATCCCCTCTGGTTTTCCTCGTATATACCGGTGTTTTTCCTCAGCTCAAGCATATATGCTGCCCTTGCCATGGTAATTGTTATCAGCACCCTTGCAGCCCGGTTTCTGAGAAGCGCCACTGACCACAATTTCCTCGAAAGCCTTGACAGACTGACCGTTGGCCTTGGAAAAGGTACATGTGTCGGTTTGTTTGTCTATCTCGCATTGAAGTTAGTTGGCGTAGCCCATGATGACAACTGGCACTTACTGAGCACCCCTTATGGGAACTGGTTTCTTGTTGAGATACTGGGGTTCGTTCTCCTCCCTGCTATTGTCTTGACATATGGTGTTAAAAACAATAGTGCTGGCCTTGTCAGGTTCGGAGCCTTTTATGCTGTCTTAGGGATTATAGTAAACAGGATCAATGTTTCAATAATAGCATTCAACTGGAATCTGCCGGGTCATCTCCACCATATTATTCCGCCATGGCAGGAGGTTGCTATTGTTGCATCCATAATCACTATTCACATTCTCATCTTCAGATGGATTTTGAACCGTATGCCTGTTATAAGAGAACACCCGGAATATAAGGAGTCACATTGAATATGTCCGGTTCTCAGAATTTAGGCGAGGGGGATGTCAGCTTCGGCATGACATCCCCCCGTCTGCCCGCTTTCTCTCAACGTGCCTTAATTTCAAGAAGGAGGTGTCTATGAAGAGCGGGGAGAGAATAATCCTTTTTCTGTTGTCTCTTTTTTGGGTTTTTATAATATCTATTGACAGCGTTAGTGCGGCAGATACCGCTCTCTCGGAAGAAGCGCAGAAATGTTTAGGGTGTCATGCACAATTGGGGATAGTCAAAAAATTTGAGAATAACGAATCTGTAACAGCTTATGTGGATGCTGAAAAATTCAAAGCCTCTGTTCATAATTCTCTGACATGTTCTGATTGTCACGATGAGTTTTCCTCGGACAAACACCCTGCAAGAAAATTCAGGAGCAAAAAGCAATATAAAATAAGATCTTCTCTTGTATGTAAGCATTGCCATACAGATCAACAGATCAGTGCAAAGCCTATACATGCCAGTTTACTGGGGGAAGAGAGTGAAAACAAGTCACATGTTTGCACTGACTGCCATGGTTCTCATTCAATTATGCCTGTAGCGGGTGGAAAAATATTTGCCTCTGAAAAACAGTACTGTCTGAGCTGTCACGGGCATAAGTTAAACATGGTTTTTAAAGATGGCGAAACATTAGCACTTAAAGTGGATGCATTATTGATAGATGCCTCTGTACATAATAAACTTACCTGTTCGGACTGCCATTATGGCTTTTCCTCTGAAGAACACCCTCAGAGAAACTTCAGGACCAAGAGGGATTATGCCATTGCCTCTGCAGAGAGTTGCAGGCGATGCCATTTTGATAAATATACTAAAACTATGGAAAGCATCCATTATACAATGCTCAGTCAGGGTAACTTGAAGGCTCCTGTCTGTACTGACTGCCACGGCTCTCACTCGATACCCCCCGGGGGAAAGGAGAAGAATTTTGTTGTAAAGAAGTGTCAGAGGTGTCACCCCGAAATATATGAGATATATGCAAAAAGCATTCATGGTAAGGCGCTTATCAGCGAGCACATTCAGGATGTCCCTATATGTATAGACTGCCACACTGCGCACAACATAACAGACCCTCGAACGTCTGATTACCGCGAGAGGGTGCCCGATATATGCGGAAACTGCCACGCTAACAAAGAGATTATGGAGAAGTACGGACTTTCTACTGATGTTGTAAAAACCTATCTTTCGGACTTTCACGGAGTTACCTTGGGATTTTACAAAAAACAGAAAGAGACGCTTTACAAACCAGCAAGGCAGATAGCTGTTTGTACTGATTGCCACGGCACCCATAATATAAGCAGTGTCATAGGCTCTGATGCAGCAATAATAAAGGCAAACCTGGCAAAGAGATGCCAGAAATGTCATGAGGGTGCAACTGAAAATTTTCAGGATGCATGGCTCTCTCATTATAAACCAAGCCTGACAAGGGCTCCGATGGTTTTTATTGTTAGCCTGATATACAGGGTTTTTATCCCCTTTGCGATGATTGGGTTGATCCTGCAGATATTGTTACATATATGGCGCTATGCGGTTACCAGATAGAGGAGGGTCAAATGAAAGGCGATAATATAATTAAGGAAGACAAGATTAGAAGATTTAGTACCACCCGCATTATTGAACACTGGATGACTATAATAACCCTCGGGATATTGGGTGTAACTGGACTTTCTCAGAAATTCTATTCGCTTGCCCTTTCCCAGTGGTTTATTTTCCAGTTAGGTGGCATTGACAATGTAAGATTGATTCACCGATACACAGGGATAGCCCTTTCAATTGTTATTGCAGTGCATATTATAGCCGGGATTATAGGAGTTGTCTTCAAGAAATGGCAGACGTCGATGATTATAAACAAAAAGGATTTTCTTGATGCCATACATAATATCAAGTATTACATTGGCATAGAAAGTCATCCTGCAAGATGTGACCGCTATGACTATAAGCAGAAGTTTGAATATTGGGGTGTTCTTATCAGCGGGCTTTTGATGGTTGTAACAGGGATGGCACTCTGGTTCCCTACGCTTGTTACCCGATTCCTTCCCGGAGAGGTTATCCCGACCGCCAAGATCTTGCATACAAATCAGGCATTCCTTGTCTTTCTCATTGTTGCTTTATGGCATATATATAACTCTATACTCAGCCCTGAGGTATTCCCGTTAGATACAGTAATCTTTACTGGCAAAATCTCAAAAGAACGCATGATACATGAACACCCTCTGGAATATGAAAGACTTTTTAATATATCTCTTGAGGGTTCAGAAGGTGAGGGCATACCGAAAGATAAGGTGGCAACTTGACAGATTATACTGTTAAGGGGTATGGTTAAAAAAGCATTTTTTAACCTAAATGCAGAAAAAAATAATTATTGCAATAATTCTCAATGTAATTATCATTTCCACAGGTCTGGGGATAATAGGTTACTTAACAGTTGATGAAACCATAGACCGCTCATTGAAAAACAGGCTGACATTAGCCAGCATAATAGCGAATAACATTGACCTTCTTTTAGAGAGAAGCCTCACCCGGCTTTATGATATCTCCCTTTCAGGAAAGGTAGATCTAAGCGACAACGACTGGGAGACTGAAAAGGAGGCGTTGAAAACAGCCTATCGGTATTCGATATTCACAGATGGTATTTTTCTTCTGGACAAAACAGGGAATATAGTTTTAAGCTATCCTTCCAGGTTTGAAAACTATGTAAACCTTGTGAGCATTCCTTATATAAACAGAATTATTCTGGATGGCAAACCCGTGATATCAGATATATACACTGTAGAGCCGATGAAAAAGAAGGTTATATATGCTCTGGTGCCTCTAAAAAATAAAAATGGTGATACTGTTGGTGTGGTGGGCGGAGAGATTGATCCCACCAATCTCAGGATTGGCCAGACTATTAAGGCAGTGCCTACAGAACCTAATACTTATCTGGAAATAGTTGACAGCCATGGCATTGTTATAGCGTCCAACAATCCCCAAAGGATTTTTACAGGCAGTGACCATAACAGGTTTCTGGGAAATCTAATAGCACAGAAAAGATCCGAGATCAGGACTTGCCATAGGTGCCATTCTGACAAGGAAAAACAGACCGGGAGCAGCACTATCCGTTCAACAGACATACTGGCGTTTGCCCCGCTCAAGATGGCACACTGGGGGGTGTCTATAATTCAGCCGGAAAAAGATGTCTTTGCGCCAGCCACAAAACTTAAAAAGACTTTTTTGGCCTTCAGCATAGGCTCGATAGGGATTGCGCTGATAATTGCAATCGGGATGAGCAAAAGCATAGTAAAGCCTGTGCATGAACTGATTAGAGCTACCCACAAGATCGCAAAAGGGGATATGTCGAAGTCAATTGAGTTCGGCGGAATAGACGAAATCGGGATGTTGAGCTCCAGCTTTGAAGTTATGCGTGTCAAGCTGGCTGATTCACTTGAAAGGCTTCAACGGTATAATGTTGAACTTGAACAGCGGGTAATCGAGAGGACAAAACAGATAAGGGAAAGCCAGCAGAAGGTACAAAACCTTTTGAAAAAGGTTATATCCGCTCAGGAGGATGAAAGGAAAAGGATAGCCCGGGGTCTGCACGATGAAACAATGCAGACATTGTCAGCCCTTTTGATGAAGATTAATATGTGCAATATGTATCTTGAAAGCCCTCCTTTAGATAAAATAGAGGAGATGAAAAACATCGTGCTTACCACACTCGATGGAATACACAATATAATCCAGAATCTCAGGCCTGCAATATTAGATGACCTCGGGCTTGAGGCGTCCATCAGGTGGCTGCTTGACAAACATCTGGGAGAGAAAGGCATAACATATTTTTTCAATGTCCTGGGCGTTGAGGAGCAGAGACTCAGCTATCGTATTGAAACAACATTTTTCAGAATAATACAGGAATCCATAATGAATATTTCAAAACATGCAGCAGCAGAAAATGTTTTTGTTATATTAAAATATCTCAGCGATTCTATAGCCGTTAATATAGAAGACGACGGCGAAGGGTTTGATGTGCAATCTGCCTTAAAACGTACCGAGGATGGGAGAGGGCTTGGTATATTAGGCATGAAAGAGAGGGCAAATCTTCTGGACGGGCGGTTGCAGATATGTTCTGAGCCCGGCAGCGGAACAAGAATCAACCTATGGATCCCTTTTGAACCCCTTGGAGATAGGAATGTCTAAGATAAGAGTGATGATCGCAGACGACCATGCGCTGGTGAGAGAAGGTATTGCAGCATTTCTTAAAATGTCATCCGATATAGAGGTGGTCGGAGAAGCTGCTGATGGGATAGAGGCCATAGAAGGGGTCAAGAAATTCAAGCCCGACGTTGTACTTATGGATATAGCAATGCCAAAACTCGGAGGTTTGGAGGCACTTGTAGAGATTAAAAAAATCGACCCTAATACAAAGGTGCTTGTTCTAACACAATACGAAGACAAAGAGTACGTAAAGCGCTTTCTCAAGGCAGGGGCGTCCGGATACATGCTTAAAAGGGCCGTTGGAATAGACCTCATAACCGCAATTAAAGCCATTGCCGGTGGAGAGGCATATTTACATCCATCCATTGCAGCGAGTGTTATTGATGAATATCGTGGCATCCAGAGGGGCAAAACAACGGAAGACCCTTATGAGATTCTAACAGATAGGGAGAAGCAGGTTTTAAAACTGATAGCAGAAGGGCATACACACAAGGAGATAGCAGACATCCTCGGAATAAGCGCAAAAACAGCTATCGCTCATCAGACAAATCTTTCCGAGAAGCTTGACATACACAGCCGCGCAGGGCTTATAAAATTTGCAATTGCAAAGGGTTTGATTAAGCTGTAAGGTTTTAACCTCTACTTCTCAAACAACCCGCTCAGGGCATTTGCCCTTTCTTCGATATGCCTGATATGTTTTGCAATGTCCTCCTGGCTCTGCTGGGCTGCTTTTAGTTTATGAAGTTCGTCTGCGATGTTCAGGGCTGCGAGGATAGATGCCTTCAAAGGAGTGATGTTAGGGGCATTACTGTGAACCTCTTTTATCTTTGTATCAACAAAAGCAGCAACTTTTTGTATGTATTCCTCAGGCGCATCACCCTTTACAGTATATTTCTGTCCGAGGATATAGACGTCCACACTCCCCATCTATACAACCTCTAAGGTGTCGAGTTCATTAAGCAGGCCTTCAACCTGACTTTTTATCGCTGTTTTTTCTGTTTGCAGCCTCTCTATCTCATGGTCTTTAGCATCAAGCGTTGCCTCGAGTTCCTTAATTCTACGTTCAAGGACTGTCTTTTCCTCTTTTAATGTTTTTACTTTCTCTATTGCGGTTGCTATCTTATCCTCGAGATTTTTTAGTCTCTCCAATGGCGTGACCTCCTTTTTATCAATCCCCTTCTCCGCTTTCTTGTCAAAGGCTGGTGCGGGAGGATTGTCATCAAAAAGTGTTCTGTTTTTTTTCATGATTTTTAAGATACCAGATGTAGTGGTGTATTGCAAGGGGATGTTAATGACATGTAGTGCCTTGCCAATTCTATAACCTTAAAGCGCAATATCTATTTCTTAAGTCTTTGCTATTATAAGATTTGCGGTATCTCTTTTCCACCCGCAGACTTGAGATACTCAAAGTAAGTAGTGATAACACGCTTGGCAAAATTTCTTGTTTCGTCATAAGGGATATCCTCAACGAATTCATCCAATGACTTATAATTACCTGCCTTCTGCCATTTCCTTACAATGTCTTCTCCTGCATTATAAGCTGCTACTGCTGCTGGTAATGAGCCGAACTCTTTTATCAGCGAGTTTATGTAATATGAGCCGAGGGTTATATTTATCTTTATATCATGAATCTGTTCCCGAGAAGTTATATTCAGATTAATCTTTCTGTTTATTAAATAGGCTGTCTGTGGCATTAGCTGCATAAGCCCAAGTGCCCCTGCATGGGAGCGAGCCCCGGGATCGAAGCGGCTTTCCTCTCTCATGACAGAAAGAACAACAAAAGGGTCAACTTCATATCTGGCAGATACTTCCTTGACAACGGGCCAATGGGCAAGCGGATATAAAATGCTGTGCGTCACATCTCTATAAGGCAGCTTTGATGATAGGGCTATTGCCAATGTATATCCCCCGGCCTCCTGCAGTTTCAGAGAAACAGAAGCAAGCTCATCAGGGCTGGTTGCCTTTCTGGCCACGGCAGATAGTTCTGTAACTGCCTCTTTTTTCATGCCGAGTTCCATCAGGATGTCAATTCTCTCGGACTGAAAGGGCTTGAGTTTTGAGTCTGAATTAATTGAGAACCCAACCCCCGAACTCTTGACCCCTTGACCCCTTGACCCCTTTCTTATCTGTGCAAGTACACTGTAAAAATCCTGCTCTCTCTCTGCAAGCTGTCTGTAAATATGGTCTGAGTCTTTGCCCAACGCTTCCAATGACTGCGCCTTCCAGTAGAGATATTTTGAGCTGTTGTAAACACTGCAAAGGTCTGTAAAGACGTCAAGGGCTTTCTGATAGTCACCGCTGCGATAATAAGTCCAGCCAATGCCCCATAAAGAATTCTCCGCCTCTGCGGGATAATTTGCCTTTATATTTCTATAAATACTCAGTGCCTCATCAATCTCGCCATTCCTCCGCTTGGCAGATGCAGCCAGAATCAAAAGCGAGCCTGTCCTCCTGTCTCCCATCAAAGCCAGTTTTTTTAAGGCGGTGCCAAACGCAGTCTTTTCTCCTGCCATATAAAGTGCCTTTGCCCTCGAATAATAATCACCCGCCTTTTCATATGTCTCTGCTGATTCCTTATATCTTTTTTGTTTGAAGATTGAATGCCCTAATTTCTTAAGAATCTCAAGTTTGCGCTGTCCGTCATCTCTCAGCAGGGCCTCTCTGAGTATAGATTCAGACATTGTAAATTCCATAACATTTATGAGATTTGATGCCTTTTCAATAAGGTCGTGCAGGGCGATATCAGAGGGTGTCAATTCATTATATGCTATTTTTGAAAGTGTCCCTGCGCTGTTGACGTATATGTCCTTAAATATTGTTTTTGCCTTTTCTGCCTCTCCTTTCTTTTTGAGGAGCTGTGCAAATAAAAACTTTATTTCGTAGTCTTCCGGATAGTCTTTGATATAAGATTCAAAGGTCTTTAAATCATGCGGCATGTCCTTTGAGGCAACAATGTTTTTAATCTCCATTGCCCGTGCCTTTTTCCTTAAGGGCGAGTCAGGATAGCCTTTGAGCAGTTCTTTTATCTTGGAATTTGATTCAGTGATATTGCCCGACTCTTGATAGGCCTTTGATAGCCAGAAAAGTATATAATCTCTGATAACCGGCAGTTTCTCATACGCTGCAGAGAGGCTCTCAATTGCCTCGGCATATCTGCCGTCATCCATCTCATTTTTACCCTTAATAAGAAGGGCTTTCCCATCTGTCCCCTGTGCTGCTGCAATGCTTAAAAAGGTAAAAGACACTGCTATAAGCAGAACACAGGAAATAGCCCCTCCCACCCATCCCTCCCCTTCGAGGGGAGAGGGCAAAAATTTCTTCTTCATAAGATATGATAACCAAATACGGCCCTTTTCGGCAATAAAGGGCAATAGAATATTTTAACGGGCATGTGTTATATTTTTATATGATTAAGGACCTCAGGCTTCATGGGAATCTCGGACCAGTTGAGTTCTTTGCACTTGTAGGTGGAGCCAGTGTTGAGAGTACATATTTCTATGAAGAAACAGCTTTCCATATAAGATTTTTCTCAAAGGGGAATGAATTCACCATCTCTAAAGAGGGCATCCATTATAAAGGCACAGGCGGAAGTTTCTGCGAATATATGTTTGGTGTAGAAAAACCGCTGAAGGACATGATAAAAGGAGAGGTTTCCAACAGGCTGATCATGTTTGGTGCGTTTCTCGACGAGGAGGAGAGTATTGTATTTACAAACGATACCGAAGGCAGCGAATTATTCTACAGGCTTTTCCTCCAGGGCAATGCAGTAAAGAACTATTATTTCTTTGTGTCCTCAGATTTCAGGGGCGAATACAAAAAACGGCAGAAACAGATATTAAGGTCTGTTGGGAAGTTTCTGAAAAGGACAGAATTTATTGGGGAAGGTAAAGATACAGAACTGATGAACGATTTTATAAGCGAATTGAATGAGCAAAAATCAACGGTATTCATATTTGAGATAATCCACAAGGAAAATGGAGAATTCTACAGAGCATTTGAAAAATTTTATTCTAATGAAAGGGCGCTGACACCGCAGGAAGAACTTTATCTTGAAGACATAGTGGCAAGATATAAAATAGACAACTATCAGCAGGAGAGGATGAAGATTGACATAATGTACAAACACCCTGAGAACAGGCGTGTGGTTGATGAATACAGGGATATCCTTCTCAACAGTATCTCTAAAGACAGCCTCGAACTTTCAGAGGTTGCGAGATTGAGGAGATTGAGAACCCTGAGCATCAGGAACAATATCCCGATTGTCCTTTTCGATACGCTTGATGAACTTCTGCTCAGAGGCAAAAAGTTACAGGAGATAAAAGAGCCTGAATATCTCAAGGAGGCCAGATCAATACTCGAAAACCTCTTTTTTAAAGACCCGTCTCTGAAGAAACACATAATAAATGAAGATATAGTGAGGCTGGTAAAGGCAAAACACAGGGCACATTCTCATAGTGATATGGGCTTTGAACAGGTACTCCTCGATACAGGCAAGGCATGTGATGAGATTGCACGTGAAACAAATGATTTCAGTATCTTTGAAGAGTTCAGCTCTATAGTCACATACTTTGACAGGTACGATAACGTCCAGGCATTACTGAGTCAGATAGCTTTTATGGAGAATGTGGATTTCACAGAGGATTCTCTCAGGAGCCTTATAGGCAATAAAAAGGAGTTTGATAAACTCGACAGAGGACTTTTTGATGAGATAGCTGTAAAAGAGCTCCTTCGCAACAAATATATAACAGCCTATGGCAGGAAAAAGATTAATACTATATCAAAAGGGATTACAAAAGTCTCTGCAGGAGATGCATCCCTGAGGGATGTGGTTGCTGAACTGAAAATGATCAGAGATGAAGAAAGGCTCTATCATCATGTGCATGGTGCGCTCAAGGAAAGGATGCGCAGTTTCTATCCCCGGCTTAATACTAAAGAGGGGAGGGATGAGATAAGAGAGGACATAGGGAGAGAACTTGCTGAAGAGGGCTTTGCGAGGAAAGTGCCTCAAAAGCTATTTGAGAAGGCGCTCTTAGACCTCAGGAAAGAATCGTTCTATCTCAATCATCTTCTGCCGATAATCGTAGAGAAAAAAGATATAAATTTAAGAGAGGACTTTCTTAAGAATAGCGGACTTGATAGGTTTTACATCGAGATCGTAGAAAAAGAATATTTCGAAGATAAAGGCATTGATATTACTACCTTCGAACAGATAAGGGAAGGCAGAGAGCTTTTAGAGGTTACGGACTGAAGTCGGCAGGACGGCTATGAAGACCGGAAAGTTTGCGATTATCTGCTTTATGTTCTTTCTGTCCCAGGTGGCATGGTTTAAGGATTCTTACCCGCAGGATGTCATAAACACAAAATCGCCTGAATTTAACACTGACTATGTAGCATCAATCGCCGATAAGATCTATACACTCAAAACAGAAGGCACGACGATCAAAAAGATACAGGGTGTAGTCAGCGGCATTAAAAAAAACCGTGATAATACGGTATATATGCTTGTCGAGTTTGAAGAGAAACCCCTACCAGGCACCCCGGTATTTTTTGACAACAAAGTTGTTGGAATGGTTTACAGGCAATCAACAGCAGGAGATTTGTTTGAGGCAATGCCTGTTAAGGTGATACTCGATTTTATGAAGAATCTTAATCTGCCTGCCCTTGATGTAAAGTCACCAAAAGGTGATAGTCAGGTAAAATTTTTTGAAGATAAAATTTCTACGGTGAGAGGGTATATTAAGGCTCACGATTATGATAAGGCTGTAGAAATCCTCCGGGATGCCCTTAAAAAAGATATGGGCAATGCCGAACTTCATGGGTGGATGGGGATTGCAATGATGGAGATGGGCAATGCCCGTGAGGCTGCTATAGAATTCAAGAAGGCAATAGCTATAGAGCCTGACAGTGCAGATTTCCATAATGGTCTCGGATATGCTATGCTTGCAACAGGCAGCTTTGATGAAGCAATCATTTCATTTAAGGAGGCTATTCGAATAAACCCTAAACATGCAGATGCCCATTACGGCATTGGGACGTCATATGTAAATATTGGAGAAATAAAGCTTGCAACAAAAGAATACATGATATTAAAAGATATGAATACTAAAATGGCAGACACCCTTTTTGATTTGATAATAAAGGGAGGCAAACCTGAAACTGAATAAAAACATATTGACACTGATTGGCAACACACCTTTAGTAAAGATCAATCGTCTCTGCTCAATAAATGATGCAGAGGTCTGGGCAAAACTCGAGGGCTATAACATAGGAGGCTCTGTAAAAGACAGGATTGCCCTTTCGATGATAGAGACAGCAGAGAAAGACGGGAGGCTGAAGCCTGGCGGAATAATAATAGAGCCCACAAGCGGGAATACCGGGATAGGGCTTGCACTGGTCGCAGCGGTAAAAGGGTATAGATTGATTCTTACCATGTCAGAGACCATGTCAATGGAAAGGAGACAACTCCTTCAGGCCTATGGAGCGGAACTTGTTTTGACAGAAGGCAAAAAAGGCATGATGGGAGCTGTTGAAAAGGCAGAAGAGATATATAAGATGAACCCTGATTACTTCATGCCTCAACAGTTTGAAAACCCAGCAAACCCTGAGGTACACAGAAAGACAACAGCAGTAGAAGTTATAGAAGACCTCGGCTCTGTTCCTGATGGTTTTGTAGCAGGTGTCGGGACAGGAGGGACAATAACAGGCGTTGGCGAGGTTTTAAAGAGTAAAAACCCTGGTGTATGGATAGTTGCAGTAGAGCCGGCAGCATCCCCGGTGCTTTCAGGCGGGAATCCAGGACCTCATAAGATTGCAGGAATTGGAGCAGGTTTTTATCCAGGTGTTTTGAACACAAAAATCTACAACGAAGTAACTCAGGTTACTGATTCTGATGCGGGAGAGACAGCAAGACAATTGTCCTTGAAAGAAGGGCTTCTGTGCGGCATATCCTCAGGTGCAGCAATGTGGGCAGCATTAAGAGTCGCTAAAAAACTCGGCAGAGGGAAGAAGGTTGTCGTTATTTTACCTGACAGGGGAGAACGCTACCTGAGCACAGGGCTTTTCGCCTCAGAAACACCGTAAAAATTTCAATGTATCAATTTCTCTTCTTCTAATCTAAGAACGAAGTATTATCATATAATCACTGTCAAGATGCAAAAAAAGGCTTCTTGTATGCTTTTAAGCTATCCTTTTTGTCAATCTAAGTTTAATAAAAGTAAGATTAGGTTATTTGCTATTTATAGTTACATAATTGACAAGCAAAATGATTTCCTGTAATTATAAAAGAAAAAGCATATGTTGTTAGACAAAGAAAGCTGGGCTTTATGGTATGAATTAGAAAACCTTGAAGGGTTCGCTGATTCATGGTGTTGTAAGGTCATAAAAAGAGGAACTTTCGAAGAAGAAGCACAAAACAAACTGTATGAATTATTTGGTTCAGGTTTGATGCCCCTGAAGGTTAATTTCTGCATGCATTGTGGAAAGCCTCTGGAGCATGATTCCGAGTCTCAAATCAATTATAAAGATTGCTGCTGCAAGTTTACATCGTTGATAGAATTCATAGAGATTTTTGACCCCAAGACTTCTAATATCCACAGGCTAAGAGGGAACTTCTGTTTCAATTGCGGGAACAAGTTGCGCAAAACACATTCTCATAACTGATTACATCTCATCCCGAGAGCATATCCGAACTTGTTCGGATATAAACAAATCACTCTCCATAATTTATCGAGCACTTTATCGCATCAAATGCGAGGAGGATTCGCTTTTCCTTTTCTGCCCTGTTTGAAGGAAGCTCCTTGAATTCAATCTGCTCCATCATCTTCTTAAGCTCATCCTTTGAAGGAATCTTTTCAAGCCCCTCGCTAATTACCTCACCTGTAAGCGTGTTGAGCACTGTTGCGTGATTGCCGTCTGTCACAATGGCAAAGGGAATCTGATAAGAATCCATTACACGCGCGCATGCTATTGCCTGCCTTTCCCTTGAAACAAGAGCGCCAACAGAGCATTTCACAATCATTAACCTTTTACCGCTGATTCTTACGATAAAATCAGCCCTTGATTTAGCTCTCTCGTTCCCCACAACAACATCAAATTCAACATCTCTCTCAATCTCTTCTTTAGAATATCCTTTATTATTGAGAAGGAATTCCGCAATCCCCTTTTTGATGATTTCAAGTTCAGACTCGCCTGCCTCAATCTCTTTCTTTATGATTGATTCGATTGCCTCTTCCCTGTTATCAAATCCCTCTGGCAGTTTATATTCCATTAATCTCCCAAGTATCAAAGTATCAGAGCGTCAGAGTATCAGAGACTTTGACACTTTGACCCTCTGACACTTATTTACTTTCAATTATCTTCTTTGCCTTTTCAAACAACCCATCCATCTTCTTTGTATTTTCAGCTATTTCTCTTAGTATTTTATACAATTCTTTTTCTCCTGATGCATCTGCCTTTTCTGCCCATTCAAGATATGTGCTCACATGCTCTTCATTATGCTCTGCCCAGTGCTCCAGCAGCTTTTTGAGTTTTTCTAAATCTGTCATCTTTAAAACACCCTCCTCATTAACCCCCCCATGCCTCCCTTCAGTAGATGGTGGTGAGGGGGGACTTGTTAATACATCATGTAAAACCATATGCTCATGTTCATGTCTTCCAGAATGGCTGTGCTCATGAACATACCAGCAGTGCCTGTGCACATGCCTGTGAATAAGATTGGCTTGAAGAAGAGTTTCTGTATCGGCCATTACAACCCACGGCTTACCTTGAAGCAAAATCCTGTGGTCTTCACCAAGAACAATTGTCCTGTCAGAGATATCTTCAATTATACCAAGATCGTGGGTTGCAGTAATTATCGTCTTGCCTGCTTTCCTGAGTTCATTTATTAAATCTACAATTTCGACCTGACTTCTCGGGTCAAGTCCGGTTGTTGGTTCATCAAGCAAAAGTACATCAGGGTTGATGCTGAGGCATGTTCCAAGAGCAACCTTCTTCATTTCTCCTCCACTCAAATCCCATGGCCCCCTGTCCCTCAGATGTTCTATGCCGAACAATCCAAGTATATCCTCTGCTCTTTTCTGTATTTCAGCTTTATCAAGTTCAAGCTGTGACGGCCCGAAGCATAATTCATCCCAGACACTCAATAAAAAAAGCTGGGCATGCGGGTTCTGGAACAGGAGCGATATCCTCTGCCTGAAATCGGATAGAAATCCATTACTTGCATCTTTACCGAATATTCTCATGCTTCCAGACTCCGGGATCAGAAGACCATCAAGGAGATAAAGGAGCGTTGATTTACCAGAGCCGTTAGTGCCTATTATTGTCAGGCTTTCGCCGTTAGCAACACTGAATGAGACCCCATCAACAGCCGTCTTGCCATTTTTATATGTATACGATATTTTTTCTACGTTAAAGACTTCCAAAGCATTACCCCCATAAACATTATGCTAAGGATCACCCATAAAATATCAGTCCTTGAAACTCTCAACTCTGAACTCTCAACTCTGAACTCTTCTTTATATCCTCTGGATTCCATGGCCTGCTCAAGCTCGGTGCTCAATTTAAGGCTGATTGAAAACAAAAGACCCATTCTTGATGCAACCCACCTGCGGCCTGTAACCCCGCGAGACATTGACGATATATTCCTTGCTGTAAAGCCCATTATAAACTGCTCAACCTTCTTTATCAGGAAAAATATGTATCTGTAGCTCATGGATATTATGGATTTAAATGCACCAGGCATAAAAGACGAGATTGCCTTGATAAATCTGTTCGGTGAAGTCGTCAGTGTGATCAGAAAAACCAGAGAGACAGACGCTGTTACCCTTAAAAGAAGTGTCGCTGCACTTGACAGTCCCTGTTTCGTAATAGAGATTTCCTGCGGAATAATTAATCTGCCGATGCTCCATGAATTCTCAAAAGTATAAAGCCTTATTAGCGGCTCACCTTTTACAATAAAGTTCAAAGTGGCAGGGGCTGCAATCAAAAGCGTGATTAGAAAAGCAGGCAGAATTCTTTGTATAAAAAGGTGAAGGGGGATCCTTGATATCAAAGCCAGTGCCAATGAAATGAGAGAGAACGCTGATACAGTATACAAACTTTTTTGAAGGCTTAATGAAATTATGAAAAAAATGATGGTCAACACCTTCAGCCTCGGTTCAATGGCCTGTAAAAAACCATTTTTTGAAGAAGTAACCTCATTGAACATCGTGTCTTCAGTAAAAGAGACAATATGCCCCAACGTCTTGTCAAGAAACCTCTCCTTTGTTTTCTTTGCTGACAACTGACGACTGACAATTGACGACTGTCTCTTAAGCCAATCAGGAATTGCCATTTTTCCTCGCAAGAAATCTACCTATCAGTATTGACACAAGTACAACAAGACCCACACCAATAATTCCCGAAATAATGTAGGCAATTGAGCTTTTTAAAAATCCTTCCCATCCTGAAAATGAATAATCAGGAATCGGCGACCTCCAAAGCTCTGATAATTTTTTTAACCCCTTAGGGACGTAGCCTGCAATTTTTTCAATCTCATCAACTCCCCATTCACCCCATGCTCCACCTGACTTAAATATCTCAGGGAGAATTATGCCGAGCGGGGAAAGAAGTATCAATATTCCAATTCCTATCCAGAGTTTTTTATAGTTTAAAATGTTCACAATTACCTCCTTATTAAATCAGGATGTGATTTACGCAAATACCCTATTACAAGAACTGTAACTACTGCTTCCACAACCCCGAACAGCGCTATATGTTCAATCATTATAGCAGGAATAGTAACCGTTAGAGGGAATGGACTGTAGAGCGGCCTTCCATCAGTGCCAACGTGGAGAACAGTTTGTATGCCGAGTTCAAATGCAGTGAGGAATGCGGCAAAGTTGATGCCAATATACGCTCCTACACCTGCTCCTGCTATCCGCCTCATGGATTTTATATCTGATCCTCCTGCAATTAGTTTATATATGCTGTAACCAATAAGCACTTCTGCAAAACCCATATTAAAACAATTTGCGCCGATTGCTGTTATACCGCCATCCCCGAAGATAAGTGCTTGGATAATAAGCGCAATAGATACAGCAACTATAGCAGCCCAGGGGCCGATTAAAATCGCAATCAATGTTGCGCCGGTTGCATGTCCTGTTGTGCCTCCCGGTATCGGCACATTAAACATCATAATAACGAAACTGAATGCAGCGCTTAATGCAAGGAGCGAAATTTGAGATGCCTTTAATGTTTCCTTTACTTTCCTGGATGCATAAATCCATATCGGCACTATCGCTGCCCATAATCCGCCATAAGTATAGGGACCTAAATATCCGTCAGGTATGTGCATTTAAAACCTCCATGTAATTCCCGCAAGAACTGAATAGTCAGTCTCGGGCTTAGTTAGTTCATGCTTGATGCCAAAGTCAATGTCAAAATTTTCTGATACAGAATAAATTAATCCACCCAGAATAAAGGCAGGATCAATATTGCTGTTCCTTTCCGTATCTTTCTCGATTCCGATATTAACGACTACTTCCAGGTCTTTTACAACTTCAACCGTAGAGGCAAGAGATGCGTGCCACAGATTTTTTCTTTCATCGGCCTTGTTATCATTTCTCATATAGCCGAGATTGAGATGGAATGCCCACGGCTCGATTTCCTTTGTAGTAATAAAAAACAGGGAATATGTTGAACGTCCTGCTCCCAATCCCTTTTCTTCGTCTCCTGTCGGAAGGGTAATACCGGGTTTCAAGGCAAGACTTAGACCTTTCCTCTCATAAAACCGCCACTTCAATTCAATCGATGCATCTGAGACACCATCCTCTGTAAATGCAGCCCCCGAATCTTTTGCCCTTACATATTGATATGGTATACCAAATACGATATCCACGTTGTTAATTACCCCGTAAGATAATATTGTTGATGCCTCTGTGGTATTAGTTGTGACTCCATCTTCATCTTCTCGTCCATACTCTCCATTTAATTCAAGTTGAAATTTCCCTTTACCCTGTGTGCCAGTATCATCTGTTATAAGCGGGTGCGCCGCATAAGAAACAGTGAAAAGTGAATAGTGAACAGTGAATAGCAGGAAAAACAAAAAAACCTTGATTCTTAACCTTCGAACCTTAAATCTCATATATTTGCTCCTTTCTGGTAATGCCACTAATTTTAGAATCGTGCTACTGATAATACAAAAAAATTTACTTCAGGCGTTTGCCGGTTGTTGTAACAGTGAGCTTCCCGTGTTTTACACCCTTTGTGCCGATCAGTCTGTCAGCTATAGCCTTTATATCCTTTGCCTTGCCTTTCACTACAATAACCTCAAGGCAGTTATGTTCATCAAGGTGTATATGCATGGCTGAGATTATTGAACTATGATAATGATGTTGAAGGTCAGTAAGCGTATCTGTCAGTTCCCTGGTTTCATGTGAATAAACGATTGTGATGGTCCCCACAGTCTCAGCGGCAGAGAATTCCCATTCCTCCATCACAAGGCTATCCCTGATAAGATCCCGTATTGCCTCACTCCGGTTTGAATAGCCCTTTTTCTTGATAAGGTTGTCAAACCCCTCAAGCAGTGCGTTTTCCAGTGATATGCCAAATCGTATTGTCGCCATTTTAAGTGTTACTTTTTAAAAATTAGTGTTACGATAACAGATTTAACCGTTGCTGTCAAGCATGAAATCCGGGCAATCGTCAGTCAATCTTCATCTGGAGATGCCTTCTGCGTTCAACCCTATGTTGACAATGAAAGATTACAAACTATATTCTAAAAGATATTTAAATAATTGTTGTTTTTATATCTGAATACTGACAACTAAAAACTGATATGGCGCAGGGCATTATAGAAAATCTCATACATGAACTGACAAAACTTCCGGGCATAGGCAGAAAGACTGCCCAAAGGCTTGCATTCTTCATACTTACAATGCCTGAGGAAAGCGCAAAAGATATTGCAAAGGCTATAAATGATGTGAAAGATAAGGCGAGGTTCTGCAGCAGATGTTTTAACATAACAGATACAGAGCTATGCGAAATCTGTAGAGATGAATCAAGGGACAAGACAAAACTCTGCGTTATTGAAGAACCGAGCAATATCCTTGTTGTTGAAAGGTCAAAGACCTTTAACGGCCTATATCATGTCCTTTTAGGTTCAATCTCGCCTATAGATGGGATCACACCAGATAAACTCAAGATAGCCGAACTTGTAGAAAGGGTAAGGCTCGACAGCGTATCAGAGGTAATCATTGCAACTAATCCCAATACAAAAGGAGAGATGACAGCCCAGTATATAAAAGATATCTTAAAACCATTCAATGTTAAGGTCACGCGGATTGCCTACGGCCTTCCTATCGGAAGCGACATCGAATTTGCAGATGAGGTGACACTGAGCAAGGCGCTTGAGGGGAGAAGGGAGATGTAACTTATCATGTCAGAAAAAAGAATTGCACTTGTAACAGGTGCTGACAAAGGTCTCGGGCTTGAGGTAAGTCGCCAGCTTGCAAAACAGGGGATTAAGGTTCTCAAACCCTTTGCATACGATGCATCAAAGACAGCAGTGAATGCGTTTACAATACATCTTGCAGCAGCCCTCAAAGTCACTTCAGTCAAAGTCAATTCAGCACATCCGGGCTGGGTGAAGACAGACTTGGGAGGAGAGCAGGCTCCGATGAGCGTTGCGGAGGGAGCAAAGACAGCTGTTAGGCTTGCTACACTTCCTCCTGAAGGCCCCACAGGCAAATTCTTCCACTTCGAAGACGAGGTGCCATGGTAGAGGTTCGGCAGAACGAAGTTCCGGATACCAGAGACAGAAAGTGCCAAAGAGCTATAGCCCAAAGTAAAACTATAGAACCGGACTATGGAACTTTTAGGACTATTTGTTATAATTCTACATGCCTAAATATAATGGGCTCATTTCAATGAGCATTTTTTTATTGAAACAAATGGCTGAGAAAGATAAAATCTTACCTGCTCTCATGGTGTTATTTATTGCTGCAACTTTTACCGCCTGCATGACTAAGATGTCTATCCGGAAGGAATTCGATGATACCATCAACAATTATAATAAACTTTTGACTGCGCAGAGCTTAAACGCCGCTGGCCTTTTTGCTGCAGAGGGCATTGCTAAGGAATTCAGCGCAAGAGCAAAAGCAGCAAAAAGTGTTAAGATGTTCGACTACCGCATTGTGGGAACAAGCTACGATGAAGAAAGTGTCAGCGCTGAAGTTACGGTCGAAATCGACTACTATTCCCTTTCTTCATTTAAAATGAGCACCATGCTGGACATTCAGAAATGGGAATATGTAACCGAAAAAGGCATTAAACATTGGAGATTGAAGAGCCTTCTGCCCGAGTTCCATTAACACACCTCTGTTGTGACACAGGAGTATCTGCCGTTGAACCCGGTAAAAAAAGAATGCGGCGGGTAAAGCTAAAGCACTGGCTTAGAGTAAAATATCAGGCATGATTCCAACCTTTGCAGTAAGTGAAAAGAAGAACAAGTGGCTCAAGGAGAAGTTTGAGGCACTCAATATCAGGGAAGATGATATTGAGGAGAAGTTCATCAGGTCTTCGGGGAAGGGAGGCCAGAAGGTGAACAAGGCAGCAACATGCGTTTACATCAGGCATACTCCCACAGACATTGAGATAAAGTGCATGAAGGACAGAAGCCAGTCCATTAACAGATTCCTTGCAAGAAGGGAACTCGTAGAGAGGATTGAGTCATTGTCAGGGATGGGCAGACGAGAGCTTGAGAGTGAGAAGATAAAAAAGCAGAAGGCAAAAAGAAGAAAAAGGGCAAAGGGGAAATACTCAGCATGAAAGAAAACACCTTGCATGTCCTGGAATTCGACAGGATTCTTGAGTCAATCTCCATGTTCTCACATAGCAAAGCAACAGGAAAGTCCATCCAGAATCTCCGCCCTTTGAACAAAAAAGGAGACATAGAAAAAAGATTCTCAGCTATAAGGGAAATCCGCAGGCTGAATCAGGAAGGAGACAAACTCGGGCTCACTCATTTCGATGACATGGCACCTTTTATGGGAAAGCTTAAACCCGAAGGTGCAATCCTCGAACCCCTTGAGCTTTACTCATTCGTCTCTGTCCTCAGGATGATTTCGGAGATATCAGAGCAGATAAGAGAAAGAGTTGATCTTCCATATCTGAGAGAGCTTGCAGGTTCATTGACAGGTTTCCCGGGAATACTCTCGGCGCTCGGGAAATCCATTAACAGCGAGGGAGAAATCCTCGACAGCGCATCTCCTTTACTATCTCAGGTGAGGGCGCAGATAAGGTCTCTGGAGCGGAATATAAGAAAGAAACTCGAAGAAAAAATGTCTGACAGGCATGTCGTAACTTTTCTTCAGGATACCTTCATAAGCCAAAGGGCAGGAAGATGGGTGATCCCCGTGAGGATGGATTCCAAGGGGCTGGTGCCCGGAGTTGTACATGACATATCAAGGACAGGCGAGACAGCGTTCATAGAGCCTCTTGAGATAATAGGACCTGCAAATGAACTTGAAAATCTCATTGCTGATGCAAAGACAGAGGAGATAAGGATACTGAAGGCGATATCAGGCATGATGAGGGACATCCTCCCGGAGTTGTCAGTCCAGTATGAAACAGTTGTTTATCTTGACCTCCTGAACAGCATTACAGGATTTGCGGATTTATTAAAAATGGAGATCCCGCAATTAAGCGATTCCCTCTGCATAAAACTCATCAGGGCGCGTCATCCCATTCTTGAGCTTATGCGCATAAGCGGTTCTATAAAACAGGTTGTCCCTCTTGACTTTGAGCTTGGAGGCGAAAACACTGTAATGGTGATTACAGGACCCAATGCCGGAGGAAAGACAATTGCAATAAAGACGGTCGGGCTGCTGCTAACCATGGCTTTGTGCGGAATCCCTGTTCCTGCGGATTCATCTTCAACCTTCCCTTTTATCAGCAGGCTTCTTGTTGATATAGGCGATGAGCAGTCCATAGAAGAAAATCTCTCTACATTCTCTGCTCACATCTCAAAAATCTCCCATATCATAAGAACAAGCTCAGCCAACACAGTCGTGCTCCTTGACGAGCTCGGAACAGGTACAGAGCCGTCACAGGGCTCTGCCATTGCATGTTCGGTGCTGAAACATCTGAGGGAAAAAGGAGGGCTTATATTTGCCACCACCCATCTAATGGATATTGTGAGCTTTGTTTACAGGGCAGAGGGAATGGTGAATGCATCAATGGATTTTGACTCTGAAACTCTTAATCCCCTTTACAGACTAAGGACAGGAGAGCCCGGACAGTCCCATGCGCTTGAGATTGCTCAGAAATACGGGCTTTCCGAAGACATTATTTCTTCTGCAAAGGAACTCTTCGGCAGTATGAACATAGAACTCTATGACCTTATTTCAGACCTAAAGGTAAAAAGGAACTTATACGAGCAGAAACTCGGGGAACTTGAGGATAAAAAGAAAGATTTCGAACAAAAGGAAGGACTCCTTAAAGAAAGACTTAATGAAATTGAAAGGAAGGGGAGGGAGGCAGAAGAAAAGGCATACATTGAGGCAGAGTCGATTATAAGAAACACAAAGAAACAGATGCATGTGCTTCTTGAAGAGGCGCGGAAGAAAAAACGCGAAGCCCTCAAAAAAACCGAAAAGGCACACCACGAAGTTTCAGAAAAGTTAAAAGAATTTAAAAAAGAGCCTCCCATTTCTATTGATGAGATAAAGGAAGGGGATCTGGTATTTGTCCGTTCAATCGGCTGTGATGCGCCTGTCACAGGGATAAACAGAAAACATATGCGCCTTAAAATCAGTGTGCGCGGAATGGACATAGAGATTCCCCTTTCAGACGCTACAGTAAAAAAGGGCATAACACCTTTGGAATCTTTGAGAGAAGAGCGCCCTGAAAAAACCGCCTCATCCCGCCTCGGGCTTATAGGTCTCCGTGTTAATGAGGCGCTTTCAAGGCTTGAGCCTTTTCTCAATGATGCTGCCCTTGCAGACATTGGTGAAGTGATTATTGTGCACGGCGTCGGAACCGGCGCCCTCCTTAAGGCAGTGCATGAACACCTTTCAGGCCATCCCCTCGTAAGAGAATTCAGGAGCGGAGAACTAAACGAGGGAGGAAGAGGAGTTACGATTGTGAAATTGAAATAATCTTTTCCTGAGTGCCTGATACCTTTTGGCGACTCGCTCAAGAAACATGGTGTAAAAAGCTCGGATAGACTCCCCTTTGACTGCATGACCTGGTTTTCAATTTCAAAAATCCCATAGGGCAAAAACAAATCTTAAACTTGATTTATCCCCTGATCTTCTCTCTCCATTTTCTTGCCTTATCAAGGATCTCTTTTTCAGATGCAGTAACCAGTTCTCCATTGTCCACAGCAAGTTTGCCATTAACAAAGACTGTCTCGACATCAGATGCCCTTGCAGAATAGACGATATGCGAGTAGATGTCATAGAGGGGGATAAGATGAGGTTTGTCGAGGTTCATGATTATGATGTCTGCTGCCTTTCCTTTCTCAAGGCTTCCTGTAATTTCCCCGAGACCAAGAACCTCTGCTCCCCATCTTGTTGCCATGAGTAAAGCTGTTTTTGCGTCAAGAACTGTGGGGTTATTTGAGAGTGCCTTATGTACCTTTGCTGTAGTAGAAATTTCACTTAAGATGTTCAGGTCGTTGTTACTTGCAGCACCATCAGTCCCAAAGGTCACCTTTATCCCGCTCATAAGCATTGTGACAACAGGCGCAAATCCTGATGCAAGTTTTAGGTTGCTTTCCATGCAGTGAGAGACACCCACCTTCCTTTTTGCAAGCAGCTCAATCTCGTTATCCTCAACCCATATACAATGGACTGCCAGGACATTTTCATCTAAAAACCCGATGGCTTCAAGGTGTTCAACAGGTCTTTTATGGTATCTACCCATTACCTCTCCAACCTCCCACTCTGTCTCAGAAAGATGTATGTGAATAGGCACATCATATTTATCAGCAAGTTTTTTTGCCATAGTAAGAGTTTCGGGCTGGCATGTATAAACTGAATGAGGTGCAACGCTCGGGATAATCAATTCATCTTTCTTCCAATCTTTTATAAATCTTTCTGCCTTGTTTAGGTAATCAACTGCGTTCTGCCCTGATACTGTTGGAAACTCAACAATCCCGGCGCCAAGCACTGCCCTAATGCCGATTTTTTTTGCAGCCTTTCCCGAAGCATCCTCGAAGAAGTACATGTCATTATATGTTGTAATGCCTGCCTTTAGCATCTCAAGACATGCAAGCTCTGTTGCATCAGATACAAATTCAGGACTTAGCCATTTATTTTCAGCAGGCCATATGTGCTCCTCAAGCCACTCCTTTAATGGAAGGTCATCTGCCATCCCCCTGAAATAAACCATTGCTGCATGGGTGTGTGTGTTGATGAGTCCTGGCAATACTGCCCTGTTCTTCCCGCCGATAATATTTTTTGATGTGTATTTTTTTGATATGTCATTAAAACTTCCTACATCAATGATGGTCTTTCCATTAACAGCTACTGCGCCATCTTTAATAACGGGAAGGCCTTCATCCATCGGGAGGACATAATCGCCGCGAATTATATAATCAGCCTTTTTCAAGTTTTCTCCTATTACTAATTTGTCATTCTCGCCCCGTATCGGCGTACGGGATAAACTCCAGCGGGAATCCAGACCTTATTATTTAAAAGGCTAAATACTGGATTCCGCATCAAGTGCGGAATGACAGAAAAAAGGCACAAGATTCCGTTTCAGAAGTTGTATTTATCAAAATGAGCGAGAATATTATGTCTGCCTGCCTCATCTTTTATTTTGCCTCTTTTGTCTCAATCCTCGGAAAAAGGTGCTCTCCCTTTGAGACTTTTATCTCATAAGCAGGCTTCCAATCCCACGAAAAGATTCCGGGCAGACCGTCTCTCACTTCTTCTGTCAAAGATTTTAAACCGAGCTGTCTCCACATCCTCTCTGCAGTAGAAGGCATGAAAGGATACACAAGAAAAGCTATTATTCTGAGTGAGTTCCATATGCTGTACATCACATCTTTGAGTCTGGCCTGATTATCCTTTGCAAGTTTCCATGGCTCTTCTCTTGCTATAAGATTATTCGTCTCACTAACTATGTTCCAGATATTCTCGAGAATCAGATTAAAGCGGAGATGCGACCAGTTCTGCTCATCCATTGCACCCACTAAAGATTTGACACAATAAACTTTAAATTCTTCCAGCGATTTTGACATCTCGATTTTTCCTTCAAAATATTTTACAGCCATCGCAAGAAACCTGCTCAGCAGATTCCCCAAATCATTCGCAAGGTCTGTGTTTATACGGTTTATTAGTGCCTGTTCAGAAAAATCTCCGTCCAGACCAAACGGCACTTCCCTGAAAAGAA
The DNA here is from genome assembly GCA_021824065.1 of Nitrospirota bacterium. Classification (GTDB taxonomy): domain Bacteria; phylum Nitrospirota; class Thermodesulfovibrionia; order Thermodesulfovibrionales; family UBA1546; genus JAKALU01. Next base: position 36,434 of record JAKALU010000003.1, on the reverse strand, counting down.
AATATCTGAATGCATCAACGCCATATTTATCAACTATCTCATAAGGGTCTACCACATTCCCGAGAGACTTTGACATTTTTTTGCCCTCAATCGTCCACCAACCATGCGCAAAGATATTTTTAGGCAGAGGTAATTTCAATGCCATGAGCATTGTTGACCAGTAAACAGCATGGGTTGTAAGGATGTCCTTTCCTATAAGATGATGATCCGCAGGCCACCAGTCATCACCCCCCCCTTGCCCCCCCTTACTAAGGGGGGGATGGGAGGGTGGCACAAGATATTTAGTAGCTGAAAAATAATTCACAAGTGCATCGAACCAGACATATGTTACAAAGTTTTCATCAAACGGAAGTGGAATGCCCCATGAAAGCCTGTGTCTGGGTCTTGATATACAGAGGTCTCCGAGTGTGTTATTTTTCAGAAAGCCGAGCACCTCATTCCTGCGGGTTTCAGGAAGTATGTATGACGGATTATCCTCTATATATTTAATAAGCCTTTCCTGATATTTAGACATCAGGAAAAAATAATTATCTTCTTCGATATGCTCAACAGGCCTTCCGCAGTCAGGGCATTTTCCCTCTACAACCTCTTTTTCTGTCCAGAATCTCTCATCCGGTGTACAGTACCAGCCTGAGTATGTCCTCTTTAAGATTTCACCATTGTCATATAGTTTCTGAAGGAGTTCCTGAACCACCATTTTATGTTCATCATCTGTCGTTCTTATGAATGCATCGTTTGATATGCTGAGCCTTTCCCATAGGTTTTTGAAATTTTTTACCATGAGGTCTGCGTGTTCTTTCGGTGTTTTGCCTTTTCCCTGTGCTGCTTTTTCGACTTTCTGTCCATGTTCGTCAGTCCCTGTGAGGGAAAAAACGTCTCTATTTATTAACCTGTTATACCGTGCAAGGATATCCGCTGCTATAGTTGTATATGCGTGACCTATGTGCGGGACATCATTAACGTAATAAATCGGTGTTGTAACATAAAACTTTTTTTTCATTGTTCAGACTTTCCTATTCAACAGGGTATGGTATTGTATCTGAGCGGTTTTATTTTGTCGATATTCAACAACCCTCTTAATCCCCCTTTGCAAAGGGGGACATGGGGGGCTGTAAGGCAAAATCCCTCGCAGGGCTTCAGCCCGAGAATGAGCGAGGATATAATACCATACCCTTGCTCATCGTTTACTTGTTCTCAGGCTTGCCGTGTTTCTGAAATTTTCTCCAGCGCCATTTTCTACGCTTCTTGTGTCCGTGCCCTTGTTTCTGCTCAGTGCTCTCTCCTTTAGTGTTTTCCGGATTCGGAGTGGTGTCAGAAGGAATGACCTCCTCGCTTCGGGGTGTGGAAATTGGAATTTCTGGTTGTTGTGATTCGATTCCAGGTTGAGGTGCTTCTTCAATAATTTCTTGAGAAATAACATCTTCAGTTATAACGCTTGCATCTTCACCTGATGGCACTTCGTTTATTTCATTGGATATCTCATCTGAGTATTCATAACTCAAACAGCACATAAGCCTTCCGCAGATGCCTGACAGCTTGCTCATGTTCAACACCAGATCCTGTTGTTTTGCCATTTTAATGGATATGGGCTCGAATGACGTCAGAAATGTTTTACAGCATAACTCCCTGCCGCACATGCCAAGTCCACCCATTATTTTAGCTTCGTCTCTCACACCGATCTGTCTCATCTCTATCCGGGTCTTAAACTTGGCAGCAAGGTCTTTTACAATCTCTCTGAAATCTATTCTCCCCTCTGCTGTGAAATAAAAGATAATCCGCTTTTTATCAAGTGTTGCTTCTGTAGAGATGAGTTTCATTGGAAGACCTCTTGCCATTATCCTCTCACGGCAGTAATCCTCTGCTTCTTTTTCAAAACTCTCGTTGTCTCCCTTTTGTTTGAGGTCTTCGTCTGTTGCTTTCCTGAGTACCTTTCTGAGTTCTTTAGCAGGATTTTCAACTAAATGCCTTTCTGTAACTACACTGCCTATACTCAGGCCGAGGTCCGACTCAACAACCACAAAGTCTCCTTTTTTAAATTCTGCCCCTGTTCCATTAACTTCGAAATCATATATTTTGCCGCATCTTTTAAATCTTATCCCAACAACATCGGGCATTTAAACCTCCACGAATTCAAAATGCAAAGTGCAAAAATCAAGATTATGGGACTCCTTAATTTTGAATTTTGAATTTTGATTTTTGCAGTATCGTTGATACATAGTTCCATGTAATGGATTTGTTAAGATTAAATCCGAGATATCCTCTCAAAAAAGAAATCTTGAAATAACTTTCTATTATATCCTTTATCTCCAGTGTTTTGCTCAGATTAGAGATTTTGTCTCTAAGGTCTGTATTTATCAGCATATCGCCGCGGGCGGTTATCTTTAACACTGCAATATCTCTCAATATTGTGAAGGCAATGTTGAACCATGTTTCAATCTCCTCTTTATCTGTCCATCCTTCTTTATTACTGCCGCTGATCATTTCACGGAAAAGCCTTATAAACCAGTCTCTTTCTTCAATGAGGTCGTTAGAGATTGCAAGACCTGGCCTTCCCATGGAAAGCCTTGCAACAGTTGACAGCCTTTCTTTATCCTGGCTGCTAACTACTGGCTGCTGACTAATGGCTGTTCTGATGACTTCTTCGCACTTCTCAGGAGAGAGTGGTGAGAAATTTATGCGTGAGCACCTTGACCTGATGGTCTCAGGCAGCCTGTCAGGGCTTGCTGATATAAGGATTATTATGCTCTGAGGAGGAGGCTCTTCGAGAGTCTTGAGAAATGCATTTGCAGAAGATACATTCATGGCCTCTGCATCATCAACTATGACAATTTTTCTTTTCCCTTCATAAGGCGTGAATGAGAGCGCCTCTTCTATTGCCCTTATCTCTTCAATACGAATCTCTCCTTTTTCCGGAGTCAGCATGAGAAGATCAGGATGTGTTTGAGCGTCAATCTTTTTGCAAGAAGGGCATTCATCACATGCATCACGGGAATTAGGGGTTAGGGGTTGGGGAGCTGCTTTTTGGCAATTCAGCGCCTTTGCTAAATTCACTGCAGTGAATTTTTTCCCTATGCCTGATTCACCAGCAAAGAGATATGCCGATGGAGTCCTGTTCTGGCTGAGTGTGCCAAACAGGATACCAATTGCCTTTTCCTGACCTATAACATCCTTAAGTGCCATAAGATTTCCCTTAAAACTGTATCTCTTTAATATTGATAATCTTGCTACAGGTTTTTCTAACGTCATTCCCGTTAAAACGGGAATCTATTACTTCTGCATAGTTCCCTGCTTTCGCAGAGCCTGCCCCATACTTGATACGGGGGACGACATCTGGATTCCTGCTTCCGCAGGAATGACAAAAAAGTCCAAAGTCCTATATGAACCTTACATTTTTGCTATTAGAGCATTATAACCTTATAGAAAATGGATTGACAAGGGGAAGTGCCGTATCGTTCAACAGTGTATTTGTTCCTTGAGTCTAAAAAGGTTATTAATTATACTTAAGGAAATGGGTATCCTTGCGGTATTTTTGACTCTGGCATCTTTAGGTTCGGCAGCTTTTGAGGATGTAAAAATGGACGACATAAAGTCGAATCTCATCTCTACTGTGAAATATCTTTCTCATGACATAGGTCAAAGGAGTTATCTCGACATCGGAAAACTCAATAAGGCAGCTCAATATATAGAGGATAAATTCCGCTCGTACGGCTGCAATGTAAAAAGGCAACCCTTCACTTACCAAGGCAATACATACTTCAACATAATCGGAGAGGTTAAGGGCACAAAAACCACTAAAGATGAGATACTCGTTATCGGCGCACATTATGACACTGTCATGGGGACACCCGGTGCAGACGACAATGCAAGCGGAGTTGCAGGCCTCCTTGAACTGGCAAGGCTCGCTGCTTTAAGACCATTTGAAATGACAGTATGTTTTGTCGCCTTCAGCCTTGAAGAGCCTCCTATCTTCAGAACGGAACATATGGGGAGCTATGTCTATGCAAAAAGCCTTAAGGATGAGGGCATAAATGTCTATGGTATGATTTCCCTCGAAATGCTTGGCTATTTCTGCGACAGCAAAGGCTGTCAGTATTATCCGTTGCCAATGTTCAGATGGTTTTATCCTGACAAAGGCAATTTTATATCATTTGTGGGAAACATCTCTTCAAGGGCATTCACAAAAAAAGTGAAGAGGTCCTTTAAGTCTGTATCTTCATTGCCTGTAGAATCCCTGAACACAGCTTCATTTGTCCTTGGAGTGGATTTCTCAGACCACCGCAGTTTCTGGAAATTCGGCTATCCTGCATTTATGGTTACAGATACGGCATTTTACAGAAACCCCTATTACCATGGCTTGGGGGATACAGCATTGACTCTTGATTATGAAAGAACATCTGAACTTATAATAGGATTGTATAAATCACTAAGTCGTTTAGAGAGGTAAAAGAAGTCTGTGACGGATATTGGAGGAAGTTTGCCATGCGGAGGGTTGGTGTCCACACATCAATAGCCGGCGGACTTCATATGAGCATTAAAAGGGCTCATGAACTCGGCTGCTCAACTGTCCAGATATTTTCCCACAATCCAAGAGGCTGGGCACTTAAAGAAATATCAAAAGAAGACAGGGCATTATTTATAAAGTCAAGAAGAAGGCTTGATATTGCACCTGTTTACATACACACATCTTATCTCATAAACATGGCCTCACCTTCGGAAATCCTCAGGGAAAAATCTATTGCCCTTCTCATAGAAGAGATGAACAGGGCAAGCGTGATTGAGGCAGATTTTGTGGTACTTCATACAGGCAGTGCCGCAAACGATGATAAAAAGACTGCGAGGGGAAGGGCAATAAAGGGATTAAGAGAAGTATTTAGAAATAGCCGATGGGATGCAGGACTTTTACTCGAAAACACAGCAGGGGAAAGGGGGGACATAACATCAGAGATAAAAGAGCTTGCAGAGATTATGGATAGTCTGGATGGTCTTATATCAGGGATATGCATAGACACCTGTCATGCATTTCAGGCTGGTTACGACATAAGGGGATCCAGAGGTATAAACAGGCTCTCTCATGAGATAGAAAAATACATTGGCAGCGATAAGCTAAAACTCATTCATTTGAACGATTCTAAGTATGCCTTTGACCTGCACAGGGACAGGCACGAGCATATCGGTTTCGGGGAAATCGGTGAGGGAGGACTTAAAAAATTTATCAAGCATAAGGCATTTTCGCATATCCCTCTAATCCTTGAAACTCCGAAGAAGACAGAACTTGACGATCCCAGAAACCTCAAGACAGTCTGTCAACTGCTCAGGAAATGATTTGTGTTAAAATAAAACAATTTTCTTTTTTGAAAGGTGCAGGAGGTGAAAGAGATGGAGCAGGTCTGAAAATTTCTGGATGAGGAGGGCATCATTGATATCACAGATACTTCTTTTCAGAAATGGCAAAGGTAACAAGAAGCTCTTTTTTAAATTCGCTGGAAAGATGGTTTCAGAAAAGGAATTCTTTATAAGAAAGGCAATAGGGTGGTGTCTTAGAGAAATGTCAAAGTCAAATCCTGATGAGGCTTTTGATTTTCTGATGAAGATTAAAGACAGGGCATCAGGCCTTACTCTCAAGGAAGGCTCAAAGAGACTTCCTGTGAAATTGAAAAGTATAGTTTTAGAGAAACGTTACTCCAAAATCACATAGCCCTTAACCTTTTCCAGTCTCTTGCCCCTTATTCCCAGATACTCAAGACGGGTGATTCTATGCTCCCGCCTTGCCTTAAGTATCCTTGAAGCTGTCTCAGGCCCAATCCCCGGCACGCGAAGGAGCGTCTCTCTGTCTGCCTTATTGATTCTCACAGGATAAAATTCAGGATGATTATCTGCCCAGAGTTGCTTTGGGTCTTTGTCGATGCTTAAATTGCCACTGCTGTTAAGGATGATGTCTCCTGTTTTAAATCCGTATCTTCTCATGAGAAAATCAACCTGATAAAGACGGTGCTCGCGCATGAATATGCTCTCAGGAATTTGAGGGCTTATCTTTTCGCCAGGTATAGCGGGATTCCCCAGCCCCTTCTGATACGCTGAAAAATATACACGATTGAATTTGAGTTTATTGTATATGCCGGACATGTATTCTATTATCTCTGAATCAGTCTCATCAGATGCACCGACGATGAACTGGGTCGTGCATTTAACCTTTTCCGCCCTACCTCCCTGCTCCCTGAGTCCTGACATGAACTTCATTGGCCTGATGATATCATTCATATAATCTTTTTTACTTGAAAGAAGGTCAAAGCGCTCCTTTCCCGGTGTCTCGATATTAAGAGAAACTGCTGATGCCACTGAAAAGGAATCTTCGATTGCAGCCTCTGATGCTCCGGGAATGATTTTAAGATGAATATAGCCCCTGTAGTTATGCTTGTACCTCAGGATGCGGGCAACTGCATTTATCCTGTCCATTGTATTATCAGGATTTCCGATGACACCTGAGCTTAAGAAAAGGCCGAACACCTTCTTCCTCCTCAGATATTCCATGAAGATGTTTGCGACCTCTTCAGGCTGGAGAGTGCACCTCCTTACATCTGTGCCTGAGCGGAGCGGGCAGTATCCACAGTCATTTGAGCAGGCATTCGAAAGAAGGGTCTTAAGGAGTATGGAATAACCTCCGTTCGGAAGTGTTACAGGATAAAGCCATTTGCCTTCAAGACCTCTTTTCCTGTGTTCGTCTTTGCTTGTGCCGCATGCGCACGCAAGGTCATACCGGGAGTCTTCAGAGAGGATTTTGAGTTTTTCGATAGTGTCCATTGGAAGTCCTGAATGATTATAACATGGGTGATGGTATTTGATAGGACGTCCTCGGCCTCTTTGTTCAGCCCGCCAGCATTCCTGCTGAGAACGGATGCGCTCAAGATATTCGCTTACAGTCACCTCAATGGGTTCTGCCGAGATTCGAGATGATAAGATATGACAAGTCTCTTGAGGAATGCACTATTGAACAATAAATAAGGATGCCTGTTTCTATCTCCTGAAATAAGGATGCCTGTTTCTATCTCCTGCCAGCAGGCATTATGCAGAGCGGCTGTTCTTTATCTGACATCTTCACAACCCTTTTCACCGCGTTATCATTAAAAGCCCCTATAGCTACCACCCCGAGATTTAGAGAGACTGCCTGGAGATAAATATTCTGGGCTGCATGACCGGCTTCCATATGCACATACCTTATGCCCCTTCCTCCATATTTCATAGTTGTCCTTTCATATACTGCGGAGAAGACTATAATTACAGGGGCATTTCTGACGCAGGGCTGGCCGATTGCTGCATCACATAGTTCAATTCTCCTGTCGCCCTTTGCAACCCTCAACAGGTCATGATTGTGAGGCCTGTACTTATAAATCCCATCTGAGAGGCCATTCACATTTCCGGCAACAACGTAAAGTTCAAGGGGGTATAGTGCCCCTGCAGAAGGAGCGGCTCTGAGACCTCTCGGATCTGTAATGCCCTGTGCAGCCCAGAGAAGCTGTGAGACCTCAGCGAGTGTTAATGGCTCGTCTTTGTAATCTCTAATAGACCTTCTTTTATGCAGGGTCTCTTCGATTGAAGTATCACCATCATATCTGGGCGCAGGCAGTTTTATTATCTCTGACTCAGATCCTGCATCTGCAAGCAGCGGGATGATGGATACAATCCCTGCACACAGCGCAATTACACCTAATAGGAATGCAAACCGCTCTGTCTTATTCATGATTTCATCTTACCTTATTAATATAAGACGGGCAACGCAAATTTTATCAAATTTCTACTCCGCTTGCCCTCTGACCCTTTGATGCTCTGACGCTTCCACTTACTTTATCTTGATAAAGGAGTATTTCCCCTTCATTTCCCTTGTGATGAGGCCGGCCCCCGCGAGATTTTCGACGGTCTCTATAATCACCATCTTGTCAAACTCCTCGATATTGACAGTTGCCTGCTTTCTGTCCCTTTCGAGAGACTTTAGGATGTAAGCATCGAGTTCCTTTTCTGCTTCCAAACTCGAAATCTCGCCCTTATGCCCCCTTCTCACAACTCTGACAAAAAATCTGGTGTTCTCCAATTGATTGATAAAAGGGGAAACAGCCTCTTTTGCCTTGTCCATGAAATCAGCCACTTCAAATTGGAAGTTCCTCTCTATGGGGACGATCTGACCGAGTGACCGGAGCTTCCCGGGAGTTTCCCGTCGAATGGCTTCAAGTGCATCAAGAAATGCATGTACGTCGGCAACGTGTCCGAGGATGACGTCCCGATATCCGGAATGCCTGAATTCCCCAAGGTTACTCAAGAAGCGGAATAAATAGCGTTCCTGTCTATGCTGCGCCGTTGCAAGGATGTTCCATCCCTTCATGAACTCTCCAGATACTTATGTGTAGCCCGGACATCAGAGGTACATAAAATAATCTTAGCACTGTTCTTTATATGTTGCGAATCCGCTCTTCCGCTCTTTTGCACTTTTGACTTTTGCACTTCTGCTCTTTCGTGCTTGCTGACTTTCTATCTTTCTCCGCGAGTCTTCAGAGAGGATTTTAAGTTTTTCGATAGTGTCCATGCAGAAGTCCTGAATGAATTATAACATGGAGAGATCTTTTGCTGCGGTGGTGGAGATTTCTATTGACGTAATCTACAATTTCCCCTAAAATTTTTACAAAAAGACACAAGCGGCATAGAAAATAATGTTAAATGCTAAATGAATAATACAAAACAAAACTATATCAGAATCTTTTTCATGTATCTTGCTGCCTCACTTTTTATCGGTGTGCCTTTTGCGCTACTCAGCGGCGTTTGGCCAAAAAGCATAACGGGGTGGGTCATTGTTTTCATCTTTGGATTACCTACTATGATTCTTGGCGAATTCATTGGAGAAAAATTATTTAGCGACAAAATAAGTCAAAAAATAGACAACGATAAGAAAGACAAGATAATTTCAATCCGAAGAATGGCATACGCACTGATCATTGGTATTGTAACGACTATGGTCATCGTTCTGCTTGGTTATTTCTTGCGGAGTCATGTTGGTGCTCATTTCAACATTCAATGATAAAAACCCTGTGGGGAAAAACCACATGGGGGACAACCCCCCATGTTTTTAAAAATCCTTGACGCAAATCTAATCCCAGCGTATGGGGCGAGGGATACTTCCTATATCCCGCGCATAAATAGTTCCACTCGCTTCAACGCTTTCACTTTGTGGAGTTCAGAAAGATAAAACCTATGCTGACTTGTTTGATGCTGTCTCCTGTTTCACGCGCTCATGAAGCCATACTTTTATCAAGGCGCCTCTGTCTACGCCTATTTTTTGACGTATGCTGTCTATGTCCCTGACCAGTGATTCGGAGATATCCAATGTAATTCGCACCTTCTTGCCGCGATGCAACACCACGGCCTTTGACATATCTATGAGGTCATGGATATCTTCGCCTTCATTAAAACGGCGGTCGAACTCTTTTGCGCTCTTAGCCAGCGTTTTCTTTTTCATATAACTCTGCCTCCTTTTTTCTGGAACGTCTTACAGATATAATACGGATGTTACTGCCACGCATCGTATATACTGCTGTCCATAATTTTTCCTTAATCCTGCCTATAATAATCTGCCTGTTTTCCACAGGATGGGGGGCTTGTATTTCAATGCGGTTTTCATCACGCCATAAGCCCTTTGCAGTTTCAAAATCAATGCCGTGTTTTACTCTGTTCGCACTGTTTTTGGCCGCGTCCCATTCAAATCGCATATGATTATATTATACAAAATATGTATAGATTTACAACAAATAATGGAAATGTTAATGCACAAGAAAGTTCGGAGGGACAAAATCAGGTTTAATATCCCGGATTTCTCTCCGCTCTTCAATAAAAATTGCCACCAATGATAAATTTCAATTTTTTCTTGACACAAATCTAATCAAGTCGTATATTTAAAGCATGTTTTACAATCTGATGACAATTAATAAGGCCGTCCTTAGGAATCCATGGCATATAGGTGCCGTGGCTGAAGGGGGATTCTATTAACTGTTAGTCGGATAACATAGAAAAACTTCAAAGGCCACGGAATAAACCCCGTGGCCTTTTTATTTTAGTTCATGGAGATGAAAACAATGGGTATAGCATTTTCGCTCATTCTCGGTCGCCTCGGCGACCTCCGAGGTTTTGCCTCGCTCTTATTATTTTTTTCTGTAGGAATTGCGGTCAAAAAAACCGCTCAAATGCCATGCCCATTGTTTTAAATTTAATATCTATTTTGGAGGTGTGTTATGAGATGGGATGCTGAGATTTACGATTCTGCAAAATCACCGCAGACAGATGCAGGGATGGAGCTTATTGAAATGGCTTCTGTAAAAGCAAGCGATTCAATACTCGACATCGGCTGCGGCACAGGATGGCTTACGTGCGAGCTTGCGCGCCTCGCGCATAATGGCAGGGTCATGGGCATTGACCCATCTCCTGAGATGGTGAATAAAGCGAAGGAGACAACCACATCATTTGGTAATATATCGCTTATGCAGACCCCTGCTCAGAAAATGGATTTCAAAGACGAGTTTGATATTGTGTATTCTAATTCTGCGCTTCAGTGGGTAAAAGAGCAGGAAGACGTGATTGTGCGTTCATTTAAAGCGCTAAGGAAAAACGGAAGGATTGCTGTCCAGCTTCCGGCAAAGGACTTCTGCTGGGCAATGATGGAGAATATCCACAGCGCGATATCTGCGCTCGGACTGGAATCAAAATATAAAAAAATGGAATCGCCATGGAGATTCCCTTTGAAAGAAGAGATGGAGGGATTTCTTAAGAATGCTGGGTTTACAAAAATAAATTCCTTCTACAGGGATTATACGCTTTTGTTTGAGAACATAAATGATGTGCTCGACTGGGGAGTGTCTGCTGGTTTGAGACCCTTTCTTGCTCCCCTGTCTGAGAAAAAGCAGGAGCGCTTTAAATATGCATTTGCAATGGGCTTTGAAAATTACAGAACTGAAAAGGGTATCGAATTCAGCTTCAGAAGGCTCTTTGCGTTTGGAGAAAAATAAATGAAATCTTGAAAGGAGAATTTACAATGAACAAAAGCGAAATATTTGAATTCCTGAATGCCAATCCTGCATTCCATCTGGCGACCGTTGAGGGAGATAAGCCCCATGTGCGCGGCATACTGCTCTATCGTGCAGATGAGAACGGCATAATCTTTCATACAGGAAAGATGAAAGACCTGCACAGACAGTTGACAGAAAATCCGAATGTGGAGATGTGTTTTAATAATGGCAATTTCGAAAATCTTATTCAGATAAGGGTGAGCGGCAAGGTTGAACCAGTGGAAGATATTGAATTAAAAAAGGAGATTGTTCAAAAACGTGATTTTTTAAAACCATGGGTAGAGCAGGCAGGATATGAACCTTTAGCTGTTTACCGGATAAAAAAGGGTATGGCAACGATCTGGACAATGAAAACTAATTTTTCACCGAAAGAGTTTGTAGAGTTATACTAAGGATATTTGAGATGGATAACAGACTAAATTATTTGACGGTAGAAGAACTAAAAGCAGAGCTAAAACGGCTCAAAGACAACCTGTGCGATCTGGAGGACATGCATTCATTCACATTCGGAAAGACCTCGGTTCATATCGGCTCAGAGAAGGCGCAGAATATACAAATCGAATTCGAAGACGAATGCAAAAAATATAACGAGGAGATTAAAGAGATTGAAAAAGAACTGAAAGCAAGAGGGGCGATTTAGGAGAATTTTCATCAGGAGGATAATATGGGAAAACAGTTTGTGTTCTTTTATTTCATGAAGAGGGAACCGGAGAAGATTAAGGCTGCTGTGCCGTTGCATATTGAGTATTGGCATAACCTAAAATTAAACAAATATCTCGGCGGGCCTTTTGCCGACGGGTCTGGAGGGATAATTACTTTCGAGGCGGAAAGCATCGAAGAGGCAACAAGGATTGCGAACAACGACCCATTTGTTGCCCAAAATCTTCTTGAGAGCAAATGGATTAAAGAATGGATTGTGGAATAAAAGGAGGATAATGTGATAAGGAGACTAATTGGTTTTGGAATTTTAGTATTTGTATTTATAAGTCTTTCAATTTTTAGCGATAAAGCGTTTGCCGACGGTGGTCTAACAAAGATAGCAGACAATGTCTACGCATATGCAGATATAAAAGGCTCTTCACCTCAAAATAGCTTCGGCGCAAATGCCGGAATTATTATCGGTAAAGATGGGATTGTTGTTGTTGATACGCTTACATCTGCAAAAGAAGCGCAGAGGTTCATAAGTGATATTCGGAAGATTTCTGGTAAGCCGATTAAATATGTAATCAACACGCACTATCACCTCGACCATACTTTCGGCAATTCAGAATTCATAAAGCTCGGGGCAATAATCATTTCTCAGGCGAATGATAGTAAAAGCCTGCAGAAAAACGGTGAGGCAACGCTAAAAAATGCATCTGTTTATGGTCTTACTGAAAAAGATATGGAGGGGACAAAAATCGCTTATCCCCAACTGTCGTTCAGCGATAAATTGGAGATAGATTTAGGCGATCAGAAGATTGAGCTTATTTATCCCGGCCCCTCTCATACAGCCGGAAGCATACTCATTTATCTGCCTGACAAAAAGATATTATTCTCAGGAGATGTGCTTTTTACCGGTTACCATCCATTCATTGCAGACGGAGACATAAAAAGCTGGGTTAAAGTCCTTGCTTACATTATGAAGATGGATGTTTCAACTATTATCCCGGGGCATGGGCCGATTTCGAGCAAGAGGGACATTGCTGACATGAAAAATTATCTTATTGCATTTGATAAAAACGCCAGAAAATTAAGCGCAAAATCAAATGATGGTGAGCGCATATTTTATGAAATTAAAAAAGTCCTGCCTGCAAGGGCCGAGGGAGAGATGCTTATTAAAGCAAATATCCAGATGAAATATCTGAAGAAATAAAAGGTAATAAGTCCTGTAATTTGTAGATGCATGGTCACCGGTGAGAGAAAAATTCTAATATTTCAATTCTGCCTTTTTCTGGTTGGCCACAACAACAAGAACAAAGTTTTCAGGGGCGAGGTATTTTTTAGCAACCCTTAACACATCCTCTTTTGTCACGCTATTTATATATGAGGGATATTTTTCTGCATAATCAAGCCCGAGGTTATAGAATTCAATGGTCGCAAGAAAGTCTGCAATCTTTCTGTTAGTGTCAAGCCTCCTTGGAAAACTCCCTGTGAGATAAGCCTTTGCATCGGCGAGTTCTATATCCGATACCTCCTCTTTTCTGATCCTTTCTATCTGTTTTATTATCTCTGTAATAGCTGTATTTGCTGATTCATTCTTTGTCTGAACCCCTGCCTGAAATACGCCTTTTTCTTTGCCCGGCGCAAAAAAACTGTGCACATCGTATGCAAGACCCATGTCATCCCTTATCCTTTGCATAAGCCTTGATGAAAAACCCCCGCCTCCGAGTATGTAGTTCATAACAGAAACAGCGTAGTAGTCCGGGTTATCTCTGCTGATGCCGAGGTGCCCGATGATTATATTCGCCTGTGTGACGTCTTTTTCTATTTTTATAACCTTTTTTGTTTTTTCTTCAGGCATAGGGTTTATCTGTTTTTCTGGCATTTCAGCAATTTTCCACGAGCCGAGATATTTTTTAATCAATGAATTCAATTCATCAGGAGTCAGGTCTCCGACAACCGAGAGTATTGCATTATTCGGAATAAAATATTTTTGGTGAAATTTTATGAGGTCTTCTCTGTTTATTACTGAAAGGGTTTCTGTTGTCCCCTCTATCTGTCTGCCATAAGGGTGCTCTCCAAAAATCTCTTTTTTGAATGCACGGTCTGCAAGAAAAGACGGCTCCTCTTCTCTCTGTTTCAAAGAGCCTTTTATAAGCTCTCTTTTTCTGTCCAGTTCTTCCTGGGGAAATACAGGGTTTAAAACTATGTCAGAGAAGAGTTCAAAACCTTTTTCTACATCCTTTTTAAGAACAGACAGGGTTATGGTTGTGTAGTCACCCCCTGCGGAAGCACCAAGTGAGGCGCCAATAAATTCAATCTCCTCGCTTATCTCTGATGACTTTCTGTTTTTAGTCCCTTCGTCAAGGAGTTCGGCAACAAGGTTTGCAAGCCCTGCTTTCTCCTTTGGTTCATCCAGCGGGCTGGCCTTCACAATCATAGTAACCATAACTATAGGAATGTTGTGTTTTTCTGAATGCAGGACAATAAGTCCGTTATTGAGTAGTTTTTTGTTTACATCAAGGGCAAAAACATCAGTAGTCAGTAGACAGTAGACAGTAGCCAACAAAAACAAAGTTAAAAGTCTAAAGTCAATAGTAAATAGTCTCTGGATTCTTTCTGACTTCTGGCTTCCGGCTTCTGACTGATTACTTTTCACTTCTCACTCCCTGCTTTTTTGTAGGAATTAGTATCCCGACTGTCCTGTTGTCTTCATTGAGGTATTTTTTTGCAACCCGGCTCACATCTTCTGGTTTAACCTTTCTTATGCCTTCAAGGTATTGCTCTTTAAGTTTCCAGCCCCCGATCATCTCGAACATGCCTGCCAGTTCTGCCTGAAAATATATAGAATCTTGTCCCATGATGAAAGACGCCTCTATTTGATTTTTTGCCTTCTGGACTTCACGTTCTGAAGGGGGCGTGCTCTTTATCTTTTCTGTCTCATCGTAAAACGAATTTTCTACATCCTTGATGTCTTTGCCTGGCGCTGCTGTTGCTGCAAATGAAAACAGATAAGGGTCTTTGTGAAGTCCGCTGTAATCAGCATAGGCATAAAGTGCCAGTTTTTTTTCATAGACTATTGATTTATAAAGCCTTGCGCTTTTGCCTCCTGAAAGGATTGTGCCCAGCACTTCAAGTGCATAGCTGTCCTCATCAGGAAAACTCGGCGCATGATAGGAAGCAATAATATAAGGCAGTTCCGCCTCTCTTTTAAGGCTTACCCTCCGTTCACCTCTTTGCTCATTCTCCTTTGATGTGACTGGTTTTCTGTCAGGCACAGCCGGTATGCTTCCAAACAACGCCTTTATTTTTTTAATAATATCGTCTGCCTTAATATCGCCTGAGACAATAATGACTGCGTTGTCAGGAGAATAGTATGCCTTATAATGATTGTAGAGGTCACTCCTTTCTATTGAAGCGATATCAGACATCCAGCCTATAACAGGCCAGTGATACGGATGTGACTCGAATGCAGCAGCCAGCACTTCTTCGTATAAGGAATTCTGCGGGTCATCCTCGTACCTCATCCTCCGCTCTTCCATAACAACACTTCTTTCTGATAGAACCTCTTTTGGGTCTAAAGTAAGATTTTGCATCCTGTCTGCCTCAAGCTCTATTGATATGCCCATCCTGTCTGAAGCGAGTGTCTGGTAATACATTGTGTAATCCCTTGTTGTGAATGCATTGTCCACCCCGCCGTTTTTCTGGACTATCTTTGAGAATGCCTTTGCACCTGATTTAGGAGTCCCTTTAAACATCATATGCTCCAGAAGATGGCTCAACCCGCTCTTGCCGACTGGTTCGTTCCTTGAACCTACGCGATACCATATCTGGAAAGTGGCAATAGGCGCCTTATGGTCTTCGATGATAAGGACTTTCAAGCCATTTTCAAGCTTATACTCCTTGACTTCGGCATTGACAGATACGGGAATTATAAGAATAACAGCCAGTAAAAATACCAGTTTTTTCATATCGTTAATAATATCATATTTTGGGGATTATCCTTAATATGCTTTTACAGCAGGCCATAATATTCATTTCCCCCTCTTCCTCTGCAAAACTTTTATAAGATTATCATATCTCATAGTATTCAGCACATCCTCTTTCTCAAGCCATCCCCTTTTCGCTATAGAGACACCATAAGACATATAATCAAACTGACTTATTACATGGGTGTCCGTACTTATGACAAACTTAATGCCGAGTTCCTTTGCCTTTTTTGCATAAATATCATTCAGGTCAAGCCTCAAAGGATATGCATTTATCTCCATGGCGGTCTCTGTTTCCTTTGCAATTTTAAGGATATAATCCATATCTATCTCATAGGGGTCTCTTTCACCAATGAGTCTTCCTGTTGGATGCGCGATTATAGAGACATAAGGATTCTTCATTGCAGAGACAATCCGTTTTGTGATCTGCTCCTTGCTCTGCCTGAAACCTGAATGTATTGATGCAACAACAATATCCATTTTTTCAAGGACTTCATCGGAGAAATCCATCCTGCCATCGCTCCTTATATCAACCTCAATTCCCATAATGAGCTTAAAGCCCTTGAGTTTTTTATTTATGGCTTCTATTTCTTTCTTTTCTCCCATAACCCTTTCTTCACTTAAACCCCTTGCAACACCAAGCCCTTTTGAATGGTCTGTAATCGCAATATACTCATATCCCCTGTCCCTTGCTGCTTTAATAAGTTCTTCGAAGGTATGGCTTCCATCGCTCTGTTTGCTGTGGACATGCAGGTCTCCTTTTATATCCTTTAACTCGATTAATTTTGGTAGAGAGCCTTTCAGAGCAGACTCGACCTCTCCTGTATCTTCCCTTAATTCAGGCGGGATATAAGGCAGGCCGAGTATTTTATAGACATCATTCTCATCTTGCCCGCCAAGTTTTTTGTTGTCCTTTTCCCTGAATATGCCGTATTCATTTATCTTAAGCCCCTTTTTAACAGCCATCTCTCTTAATCGAATGTTATGCTCTTTGCTTCCTGTAAAATAAGCGAGAGCAGCGCCAAAAGATTCATCCTCGACAACCCTCAGGTCAACCTGAATACCTTCATGAGTAATAATGCTCGACTTTGTGGGGCCTTGCATTAATACCTCTTTAACATGCGGAAGATGGACAAATGCCTTCATAACATCATGTGGATTTGTTGATGCTGCAAGGATATCGATATCCTTTACAGTATCCTTACTCCTTCTCAGACTCCCTGCAATATTTATCTTTTCCACATGGGTATTTTTTTTCAGGTGGGTAACGATATCAGAGGCTATCGGCAAGACCCTGGAGAGAGGCTGCCTTTCTTTGCCTCTTTTAATCATCTCAATGCCTCTCAAAATATTTTCTTCTGTCTTATCCTTTATCCCCGGAAGGCCGGTCAGTTTATGCTCTCTGGCAAGATGCTCAAGTTCATCTATATCCTTAATCTTCAGCCTTTCATAAAGCAGTTTTGCTGTTTTAGGTCCAAGACTCGGAACAGTTAGAAGCGCTGCAAGTCCTTCAGGAACTTCTTTTTTAAGATCCTCGTGACTTTTAATCTTCCCTGTTGTTATATATTCCTGAATCTTATCAGCAAGGTCATGGCCTATCCCGGGGATTTCGAGGAGTTCCTCCTTTGAAAGCCCCGCAACATCCTTTGCAAGACCTTCAATGTTCTGAGCAGCCCTGCGGTATGCCCTGATGCGAAAGGGGTTTTCCCCTTTAATCTCGAGGAGGTCAGCAATCTCATTGAAGATGCCTGCTATCTCCTGATTCTTCATAAGTAAAGTATAGCAAAAATAAAGCTTAAGGAGCCTGTCTAAAAACTCCCTAAATGTCACCCTGAACTTGTTTCAGGGTCTCATAACACCTTGATTTTATTAGACGCTGAAATAAATTCAGCATGACAGATTATGTGTTTTTATTAGTTTTTAGACAGACTCTAAGTCCCTCTCTTTGACATGCCTTTCACATCAAGGTTATAATTTTAAAGTGAGATCGAAAGTTGTTATTTTTCTTATAATCCTTTCAATAATAACCGGCGTGTCAGTTGGCGGTTATCTTGCTATTGCAAAGGGAATCCCTTCTATAGCTGAACTCAAGGAATATAAGCCAACATCAGGCACAAAGATATATGCAGACGATGATACGCTTATTGGTGAACTTAAGGTAGAAAAAGGCATCTTTGTGCCTTTGAATAAAATGCCACAGTACCTTGTAGATGCAGTGATTGCAATCGAAGATTCGAGGTTCTGGAAACACAAAGGAATAGATTATATTGCAATTGGCAGGGCGCTCCTGAAGGATATTGTGCATGTTGAGCTTAAAGAAGGTGCAAGCACAATAACCCAGCAACTTGCAAAGGTTGTGTTTCTTACACCTGAGAAGACCCTGAAAAGGAAAATCAGAGAGGCGTCGTTGGCAATAAAAATGGAAAAAAATCTTGCCAAAAAAGAAATATTAGAACTTTATCTTAACAAGATATATTTTGGGCACGGCGCATATGGTGTTGAGATGGCATCGCGCGTATATTTCGGGAAGTCTGTAAGAGACATTACACTGCCAGAGGCAGCAATGATAGCTGCCCTTATAAAGGCTCCTTCAACCTATTCCCCTTATAATAATCTCACAAGGGCAAAGGAAAGGCAGGAAACAGTTCTTTTGAGGATGGAAGAAGAAGGATACATAAAAAAATCAGAGAGGGAAAAAGCTGCAAAACAGCCTCTATATCTGTCGAGCCTGAGAAGGGGGCTGGAGGCAAACAACTATTTTATTGAGTATGTAAGAAAATACGTGGAAGAAAAATATGGCGAAGATACTGTCTATAAAGGCGGGCTGAAGGTTTATACAACACTCGACAGACAGATGCAGATTGCTGCACAGAAGGCATTGCAAGAAGGGCTGAGAGAACTCGACAAGAGGAGGGGATGGAAAGGCCCCATAGAACATAAAGATATAGATGTTAAGAAAGAGATGGAGAGCAAGGATGTATATAATTCTGCTATAACAGGCGGAGATGAAATAGCATCAGGTCTTGTGCTCAAAGTGAGTGAAAAGAATGCTTTTATTAAAACAAGGGGAATTGTTGGAAGGCTGTCAATAGATGATGCCCAGTGGGCAAGCATTGCCATAGATTCGAAAACAAAGAAGACCGGTGCAATCAAGGGGTTCAATCTTACAAGGATCCTTAGGCCTGGCGATGTAGTTAAGGTGCGGGTTAAAAGTGTGAAGGGCAGAGACGTTAACCTCTATCTCGAGCAGGAACCAGAGGTGGAAGGAGCTGTTGTTGCAATTGAGCAGAGCACAGGATTTATAAGGGCACTTGTTGGAGGGTATGATTACACAAAGAGCGAGTTCAACCGGGCAATTTATGCAAAACGCCAGCCCGGTTCTGCATTTAAACCAATAATATATGCGGCTGCAATGGATAATGGTTTTACGCCTGCAAGCATAATAAACGATGAGCCTGCCACATATAAAGGCGGACCAAAGGGTGAATGGACCCCGGAAAACTATGATCACAAACATTATGGCCCAACAAGGCTGCGGGATGCGCTTGCATATTCAAGGAATGTTGTTACAGTAAAGCTTCTGGATGCAATAGGAGTTGCTAAGGTTATTGAATTCTCAAGGAACATTGGACTTGAAGGGGATATGCCGTATAATTTGAGCATAGCTCTCGGTAGTATAAGTGTAACGCCCCTCGATCTTGTCATGGGGTATAGTGTATTTGCTAATGGCGGTATCAGGATGAAACATGTAGCAGTTAAATATATCACTGATTCAAAGGGGAGGATTCTTGAGAGCAACGAGCCGGAGGGCGAGCAGGCGATAAGCCAGCAGACAGCATTCCTTATAACATCTATGATGCAGGATGTTATAAACTATGGAACCGGCTGGAGGATAAAGGCATTGGGCGCACCTGCTGCTGGCAAGACCGGTACAACGAATGATTACAGAGATGCATGGTTTGTTGGATACACAACAGGCCTCACCGCATGTGTATGGGTTGGATTTGATGATATGAAACCCCTTGGTTCTCAGGAAACAGGTGCGAGAGCAGCATCACCAATATGGCTTAATTTTATGAGGTCTGCATTGAGTAGCGGAGGGTCTCTTAATTTCTCTGTACCGGAAGGCATAGTGAGCTATCTAATAGACCCGGCGACAGGGCTTTTAGTAAAGGAAGAAACAACAGGCGCATTAAAAGAATATTTTAAAGATGGCACACAGCCTACGAAGTTTTCCGCTGTCCAACCAGCCTCAGGCGCACAGGAAAGAAGAGATACATCAAATTTAGACTTTGATTAGTCTATGGTATTAGCCTGTAAAGGAGGGGAACTATGAAAGCAAGAAGTAATAAGTGGGGGGCAAGGTTTGTTCTCGGTATTATTGCTGTTATTTTTATGGTTTCATTTGCCTTAGCACAGGGGAGTCCTTATGATAAAGCAATTGAGGCATATGCAAAAAAAGACTTCACGACTGCTGTAAAATATCTTAAAGAATATGTCTCTCAGAAACCGGATGCCCGATCATACTATCTTTTGGGATATGCATGTTATAAGATTAAAAATATGGAGGAATCTGCAAAATATTTCAGGGAGGCATATCTTATAGATCCTGCTTTCGATCCCAAAACGATAAAATTCGAGAAAAAGTAGTTAAAAGGTGGGGAAATGATAGAGTCCAAGATATTCAGACAATATGACATAAGGGGCGTATGGGGTAAAGACCTTACACGTGAAGCGGTCGAGGCCATTGGAAAGGCATTTGCCTTTTACCTCAGAGAGAGATTAAAAAAAGATTCCCTGAAAGTCAGCATCGGGATGGATGTGAGATTGAGTTCGCCTTTTGTTCTTGAATCTCTTTCAAGAGGACTTTTATCAAGCGGCGTTGATGTTGTTGACATTGGAGTCTGCCCTACGCCACTTCAGTATTTTTCTCTGTTTACACTGTCTGTTGATGGTGGTGTAATGATAACAGGCAGCCACAATCCCCCTGAGTTTAACGGCCTGAAATTGAGCGTTGGCAAAGAGACCCTTTACGGGGATGAGATTCAGGAGATAAGAAAGATTATAGAGCGAGGGGACAACATAAAGGGCGCCGGCCATCTGGAAAAGCACGGGATAATCCCTGATTATATAGGTTATATAAAAGGCGCTTTCAAGAGGCTCGATAATATAAAGGTTGTGATTGATGCTGGGAATGGCACAGGCGGTATTGTTGCACCGCAACTGATTAAAAGTCTTGGATGTGATGTGGTAGAGCTATATTGTGAACCGGACGGGAATTTTCCTAATCATCACCCTGACCCTGTAGTGCTTGAAAACCTGAAAGACCTCATCAAGAAGGTGGAGGCCGAGAAGGCACATCTTGGGATAGGCTATGACGGGGATGCTGACAGAATAGGTATTGTTGATGAAGATGGCGACGTGGTCTGGGGAGACAGGCTGATGATAATCTTTGCAAAGGATATACTTGAAACTAAAAAACCGGAGATGAAAGGCCGGGGAGAAGAGCCTGTGACTTTTGTGGGTGAGGTCAAGTGTTCTCAAATAATGTATGACGAGATAAAAAGGCTTGGCGGGAATCCTATTATGTGGAAAACAGGCCACTCGCTGATAAAAAGCAAAATGAAAGAAACAGGTGCCTTGCTTGCAGGGGAGATGAGCGGGCACATCTTCTTTTCAGATAGATATTTCGGATACGATGATGCCATTTATGCGAGTCTCAGGCTACTTGAGATACTCTCAAAAAATGGTGAGCCATATTCAATAAAAAGACTCCTCAGAGATGTGCCTGAGGGTGTTTCAACGCCTGAGATAAGATTCGAATGCCCTGATGAGATAAAATTCAAGATCGTTGAGAGGGCAAGGGAGGTCTTTAAAGACTATCCTCTCATTGATATAGACGGCATAAGGATAAACTTTAAAGACGGATGGGGACTTATAAGGGCCTCAAATACCCAGCCTGCACTTGTTATGAGGTTTGAGGCTAAGGATAAAGACTCTCTCGGTGCTATAAAAAAATTGGTTGAGGATAAACTAAAAGCTGTTATGTCTGAATTTTAGGCAGACTTTGTCTTGAGCTTCCTTGATATATAGACAACACAGTCTTCACAGATTTTGCCGTTCTCTCTGTTGCATATCATCCTGTTGAGTTCCCAGCAGGGCTTTGTCTTGTCTATAAAAGCAGAACACTTGTTTCTCCTCTCTTCTGAACACGCTGTTATCTCCCAGCAAGGCGCATATTCGAGGAGTTTTTTAATGCCTTCGATACTTATTTTCCTGTTATGGATGAGGTCTCTCAAACATCTCAGCCACTTAATATCATTTTCAGAGTAAAACCTGTTCTTGTTTCTCCGGGCGGGTTTTATCAAACCGTGTTTTTCATAAAGTCTTAAGGTCTGGTCTGTTGTGCCTATTAATTCGGCTACTATGCCGATTGGATATAATGGCATGTCTTTTTTTTCTTGTTCTGTGAGTTCTTTTTTCATGTGGTTCTTTCTCCTGAATTATAACATATAGTTAAGATATTTATTAACTCTGATTATTAAACATATTTTGAATTAAAAATGCAAGGGATTTATTTTGTGCACCTTATCTGAAAATCTTCCCTGGATTAAGGATATTCTTCGGATCAAAAAGCTTTTTTATCCTTTTCATCAGGTCGAACTCATTTGTTTTTATCTCCATGTTAATATACGGAGCCTTTGTAATCCCTATGCCATGCTCTCCTGAGATGGTGCCTCCAAGATTAAGGGTCATCTCGAATATATCTTTTACCATAGTCTTTGCCATTTGGTATTTCTCCACATCATTTTTATCAACCATAATGTTCACATGGATGTTGCCGTCTCCTGCATGCCCAAAATTTACTATCTTAATGCCGCTTTTCTCTGAGAGCTTTCTCAGTCCGCTTAACATATCTGAAATCTTATCCCTCGGCACAACAATGTCCTCGTTTATTTTTGTAGGGGTCAGGTGGTAGAGCGCAGACGATACTGAGCGCCTTGCCTCCCAGAGCTTATTCCTTGCAGCAGCATCCTCTGCCATTTTTACATCTGCTTTGAGCGAACCGCAGATCTCTGCTATCTTTTCTGCCTGTTTTGTTATAGCTGAAGGATGGCCATCGAGTTCAATGAGAAGGAGTGCCTCAACCTCTCTCGGAATGCCAACAGGCTTGAAGTTTTCAACTGCCGCAATTGTCTCGGCATCCATGAGTTCAAGGGTTCGTGGTATTATTCCGGATGCGATTATCTTTGAAACAGCCGTGCCGGATGCCTCAAGGTCATCAAATATCGCAAGCAATGTAATAACCTCCTCAGGCAACGGCAGTATCTTTAACCTTGCCTTAGTTATTACAGCAAGTGTTCCTTCCGAACCTGTAAGCAACCTCGTGAGATCATAACCAACTACGCCTTTTGAGGTTTTTACTCCTGTAGTGATTACCTTACCATTAGGCAGCACCGCCTCTATCTCCATCACGTAATCCTTAGTGACACCATATTTCAACGCCCTCGGTCCGCCAGCATTTTCTGCAATATTCCCCCCGATGGTGCAGAAGTTCATGCTTGCCGGGTCAGGCGGATAAAAGAACCCAAGGTATTCAAGCTCGCGTTGCAGTCTGCCGTTTATTATTCCGGGTTCCACAACAACATTGAGATTATTAGTGTCAAGTTCTATCAATCTGTTCATTTTTTCAAGGCTCAACACAATAGCCCCATTCAACGGAATTGAACCTCCTGTCATACCTGTGCCGGCGCCTCTCGGAGTGACAGGGATTTTATTCTGATAAACATATTGCATTACCTTAACGATTTCTTCTGTATTTTTTGGCCAGATAACTGCTGAAGGGCGATCCTCAAGACCTGATGCATCAAACCCATAACAAACTAAGTCCTCAGACTCTGTTGATATTTTTATGTCAGGCAGGGCATCAATAATCTTGCTTATGGTATAACCCGGCAACATAGATTTATAATTTACCGAGTCTTAGCGTATTTGTATGGCAGAGTGCAATGGCAAGCGCATCGGCACTGTCCTTTGATAATTTGGATTTTAAATTCAACATTTTTGAAACCATTCCCTGGACCTGATGTTTCTCTGCCCTGCCATAGCCTACAATTGCCTTCTTCACAGAGAGAGCGCTGTACTCATAAACAGGGAGCCCGCATGACGCTGCTGCAAGCAGTACCGCACCCCTTGCCTGTCCAAGGGTTAAAGCTGCCTTAACACTCTTTGCAAAGAAAATCTTTTCAACGGCAACCTCATCAGGAGAATATTCTTTTATGATATCTGTTAAGGCGTCATAAAGTTCCTTCAACCTTGTATTCAGTGGGCGACGGGAAGACAACACAATTCTCCCTGAAGCGATATAGGCAGGATTTAGTGCACAAGTCCTGGCTTTGAGACCTTCCGCTCTTCTCGCCTCATTCTTCTCAGCGAACCCGTCTGTGTGCGGGGGCGAGTCGCCAAGGAGACCGCTCTTTGGTATTTCAGCGCTAATAACTCCAAAGCCACAGGCGATACTTCCCGGGTCAATGCCGAGTATAATTTTCGATCTATCTTTTTCTTGGTGCCTCAAATAGTATCTCCTCCACCATCTGGCAGAGGACGTGGCCAAGCGTTATGTGGGTCTCCTGAATTCTTGGTGTGTTGTCAGACGGGACAATGAATGCATATGTAGCTTTCGATGCGAACTTTTCGCCTTTGGCCCCTGTGAACGCAATTGTCTTTATCTTCTTTTTCTTTGCTACGTCCATTGCCTTCAGCACATTAGCAGAACTTCCACTCGTGCTGATTGCAAGGACAATGTCGCCTTCTTTTCCGAGAGCCTTAAGCTGTTTTGCAAAGACTTCTGAATAGTCATAATCATTAGCAATTGCTGTAATGATTGCCATGTCGGTGTTAAGTGCAATCGCAGGGAGGCTCGGGCGCTCTTTTTTGAACCTGTTAACAAATTCAGCAGCTATATGAGAAGCATCTGTGGCACTTCCGCCATTGCCAAAAAGGATAAGTTTCTTTTCGTCATTAAATGTATCTGCTATGACCTTTGAGACTTCAACTATGGCATCAATGTTGTCTTTTACAAACTTCTCTTTGACGCTTATGCTTTCTTCGAATGCCTTTAATATCTTGTCCTTCATACCCCTTTTTGCCTCACAATTTCTGATAAGTAGAGTAATCCAAACAGACTTTATATGTCAATTAAATTTATGGTTTTTTTATCTTCACCGGGTTAAAATATATAAAAAGGTGTCAACGATGATATATACTCAGAGAAACGGTCAATTATCCAATAATACAGACAGGGCATTAAAACTGAGGGAGGTCTTTGATGCCCTGCAAGAAATAAACAAGGATATCCCTGTTATAGTTGAGGGCAAGAGAGATGCTGCTGCACTCAGAAAGCTCGGGCTTGTTGGTGAGATACTCACAGTGCATAATGGTCAGGGCATCTATGAGTTCTGCGAAGAGATATCAGAGAACTTTCAAAAGGTAATACTACTTCTCGACTGGGATGATAAGGGAGAAAGTCTTAATAAGGCTCTGTGCCGGCTCTTAAACGGGCAGTGGGAGGAATTTTCAGCATTCAGGGAGATTATAAAGATCCTCTGCCAGAAAGATATAAAAGATGTGGAGGGCATTCCAAAGCTCCTCGGGAGACTTGAAGCAGATGAAGCTCATTGGCAGTGAGGGTGAAGACCTTGCTGTAAATTTCCTGAAAGACAAAGGCTATAAAATCATCTCAAGAAATTACAAAACACCTATTGGTGAAATTGATGTTGTTGCAAAAGATGGAGAAACACTCGTATTTGTTGAAGTTAAAACACGTACGACTGATTCCTTTGGCTATCCGTTTGAGGCGGTTAACTCAAAAAAACGACATAAGCTTAAGAATCTGGCGCTTCTATACCTTAAAAAACATAAAAAGGACTGTGCTGTCAGGTT
The DNA here is from genome assembly GCA_021824065.1 of Nitrospirota bacterium. Classification (GTDB taxonomy): domain Bacteria; phylum Nitrospirota; class Thermodesulfovibrionia; order Thermodesulfovibrionales; family UBA1546; genus JAKALU01. Next base: position 10,762 of record JAKALU010000003.1, on the reverse strand, counting down.
CGATGTTATGAGCATTCACATGAATAATGACAAAAAAGAGATCGAGCATATTGAGGATGCATTTGAGGTGTGAAATCCTGCCTTACAAATATAGATAGCATACCTGCTCTTGAAAACTAAACAATTTTTATAATAGTATATTTAAATGCCGAAGTGGTGGAACCTGGTAGACACGCACGTTTGAGGGGCGTGTGGGGTAACCCGTGCGGGTTCAAATCCCGCCTTCGGCACCATCCCCCCTTTGTTTTATTCACAGAAGACTAATTTTAGGCACAATTCACAAAGGCCTGATATATTTTTTCTTCTATCAATCAATATACCGTGGACATTTTAATGTCTGGACAACCCCGGGATAAGTCACTCTTAAGAAACAATCTAAGATTTGAAAAAAAGAAGCAGGTTTGATAACCTCAGGATGATAAGAACCGTTAAAGACTTAGGGGTTTAATCTATAAGGGATACGGTTAAAAGTGTTGGACAACTCTTGCAAGGACTGTAAATATGGACATGACACAAAGCCAGGAGGACAGAGTCCTTCGCCAGGGACAGTGTGGTGTGACCATCGCAGCATCCAGATGGCAAGGAACCGGCAGATGCCCTGCTTCACCCCAATAAAAAGCAGAAAGACAGGGCACTGTTTTGAGTGCAAAAGAGCAAGAATCACAAAGCCGACAGGAGAGTCTCCTCAATTAGGATATGTCTGGTGTGAGAAGAAGCATATTGAAATAAACAAGCAGCGCAACATGGACTGTTTTGAATGATTGTTCTCGCCTTTGAATCAGGTGATTATAGTTCTTTAAGTATCATATACGCATAGTGGAAAGCCAGAATAGAGAATAAAGCACATATAAGGCTGAGGAATATATATAGAATGCCTCTCCCTGTATGTTTTAATCTTAAATAGGCAATGGCCTTAGGGGTTATGGTTGCTGTCCCGAACAGGAGCATTAATCCGAGCAGTATCTGCGTGATCATCCTGACCATAGATTTACCCTCCTCTCCTCCGGTTGTTATAGTTTAACCTTCTATTAAATGAGTTAATACAGGATATTTTACATCACCTTGTAAAATATTTGACTGACATGCTCTCAGCCTTTGTAGCAATTGGGATCGCAGTAGATGCTAAAAAGGGCGGGGCCTGTCTTGATTAATGCCTATCCTGTGAAGTTTAATTCACAAGATTAACTAATTAAGTAAACTAAAATTCCATTGAATTATTCTTATTGTTTCCCTATTATTCCTTGTAAAAATAATAAAGGAAAGACAAAAGGCTCATAAATGAATTATATAGAAATGTCTCAGCAGATTATCGGATTTGAAAAATCAGTAACCCAGCACAAGTTGGAACTGGAAGAAATCCAGCGGTACTACGATATCCAGAACGTGGTAAATACGCTCCTGCGCTTTTCTCTGGAAAATAATTCACTCGAAAAAATCCTGAAATATGCACTCGACCTTATTCTTTCGATCTCGTGGCTTACCTTTGAATCAAAAGGTTGCATATTCCTTGTTGAAAACGACCCAGATGTCCTGATAATGAAGGTACAGAACGGGATCCCCGAGCCATTAGGAATAGAATGTGCAAGGGTTCCATTTGGTAAATGTCTATGCGGGAAGGCGGCATCAACTCAGGAGGTGCAGTTTGCTGATTGTTTAGATGCCCGCCATGAGATTATATTTGGAGGTATTACCCCTCATGGTCACTATTGCGTCCCGATCACGTATGCAGGCAGGACGCGCGGGGTGATTAACATCTACATCAGAGAAGGGCATTCCAGAAATCAAATAGAGGAGGGATTCCTGATTTCGATTGCCGACACGCTTGCGGGTGTTGTAGAACGTAAGCTCGCGGAAGATGCACTCTTGGAATCGGAGAAAAAGCTTCGGGTTCAGTCCAGAGAACTCATGGAAAGCAATACTGCCCTGAAGGTTTTATTGGGCCAGGTGGAGGATGAAAAGAGAGCAGTCGAAGATGTGGTGTTGTTAAATGTTAAAAACCTGATACTGCCCTACGTAGAAAAACTGAAGAAGAGCAGATCAGGAGCAGAAGCCTTTGCTTACTGGGATATTCTTGAATCAAATTTGAATGAGATTACTTCTCCGTTTTCACTTACGTTATCTTCTAAACATTTAGGGTTTACCCCAAGAGAAATCCAGATAGCCAATCTAATAAAGGAGGGGAAACAGGGCAAGGAGATAGCAGAAATGTTAAACATATCTTTAGAGACGGTCAAATCTCACAGACAAACCATAAGAAAGAAGCTTGGTATCTATAGTAAAAAAACCAATCTAAGAACCTATCTTTTGTCTCAAACTGCAACGCATTTTGATTAAAAAATGGATCGAGATCATACACAACTATAAAGGCTACTGACAGCAAGTTTGAAGTGGATGTAGGAACAGGAACGGGCCAAGCCAGACAGAATTCCTATACACAAACCTGATGAAGACCGGATGACTTATAAGGAATCCGCCATTTACTACCCATGTGAGAGGTTGTGAAGTTTAATTCACAAAATCAGCCAATTTAGTGAATTAAAATTCCATTGAATTCTTCCTTTATCTATAAAAAAATAAACCTATAAAGTCTTTCTAAATTTCAAGAGGTGCAAAATAAGAAACAGCATTATTTTTCTATCATTTATCATCTGTCTTTTGCTCTTAACAGGCAATGCTAATGCTACTACGGATAATCCGCATGACACAAGCAATACTGTTTCATGCTCATCGTGTCATTTTACATATGGCAGTGCACCTTCATGGTATACACAGGGCACTGACCCTGGCAACCCTGACTCAGCATACCCATTTAACAGGTTGTGCTGGGCATGCCATACTGACAGCGGCTTCAAAAGGACACACTCAAACTTTGTTATATATGGAGTTGCAGACTGGAGCCGTGAGTGCAGGGAATGCCATAACCCGCATTACCAGAGGCAGAGCAGGAGATGGGGAAGTAGTAGCTATCTTTATTCAAATACCTCTACATCAGTCACAGGCAATACAATAACCAGGACAGGCGCAGGCTGGACAGATAATGACTGGCAGGGGATGCTTGTAATAGGCAATACATCCCAGCCTAATTATAACTACAGGATTCTATCAAACAACTCTGATACCCTAACAGTTCAGGGGACAATAAATACCAGTTATGTAAAGGCAGGCAATACATTTGCAATAGTCTATGGGAAGCTGGTAAAAGACTATATTAATTCAAGGGATGTAAGGTTTTTCAGGGATCAGGGGGCTAATTCCTTTGCAGATGGCGACGGTACCTATGATGGCATATGCGAGGTATGCCATACAAACACTGCCTATCATAAGAATGATGGCACAGGCGCTTCACATAATGCAGCAACGAATTGTACTATGTGCCATACACATACGCAAGGGTTCAAAGGAAGTTGTGATGTATGCCACAACACGCCTCCAACAACAGGCAAACATGCAACACATTTTGGCACAGGCAATGCTGTTTATGGTTCTACGACAATTCAATCCACAGCCTCTGCATACGGATTCAGCTGTGGTGTATGTCACTATGGCACTCATATAAATACATCAGGCAATCCGCATACAGTTGAGGTAATTTTTGCAGGTGTGGCAACGCAGGATCCTGCTTCGGGTTCAGCGACATATACGCCGGGCACAAATTCAGTAGATGACCCTGGCAAGGGATATACACTTAATTATAGCGATGGAACATGTTCAGATATTTACTGTCATGGTAACTATCCGGGCAGCGGTAAAAATGTTTCTTTGACATTCAACACTGGAACTGCTTCGTGTGGTTCATGCCATGAGGCATCGAATACATCTCCTCCAGATTCAGGGACTCACGGCAAACATGCAGTAATAGATTATTATTATTTTAAATGCACACTGTGTCATAAAAATATAGTCAGCGGCTCAGGACCAACCTATGCAATAGGTGATAAGAGCAAACATGTAAGTGGGTATGTGGACTGGAATTTTGATAACACTGACCCGAGGATTTCTGGAGGCACTTACAGCATTTCTTCTGGAACAACAATGCCTTCAAATGGAACAACACCTCAAGCATACGGAACCTGTAACAATGTCTACTGCCATTCAAATGTGCAGCCTGATGGCGGTGTAGGCGGACCATCTGTTTATGCGACCCCGCAATGGGGCACTACAATAAGCAACTGTAATGCCTGCCATGCCGGCGGACACGGTAATCTTATAACAACAGGAAGCCATTCAGCACATCTTGCGTATAAATTTACTACAACCAGTGATGCCTTTAAATGTGTTATTTGTCATGCATGGAATACTTCATTTTCATTAACCTGTGTTTCCTGTCATGATTTTTCTTTAACTACCGAGTACGAAAAACATGCCAATTATCAGATAGATATAGTGTTTGATTCTGCTTTCAATAGCAGCGCATCCTATAACCAGGCATTTACACCGGGGAATGGATACAGCTATTGTTCTAATACATACTGCCACAGCAACGGCACATCAGTGTCAACAGGTACAATACCTAATAATACCTCACCGAACTGGGGTTCCGGGGCATTGACATGCAGTGCTTGTCATGGGAATCCACCTGATTACAGTAATGGCTCACCAAAGGCAAATAGCCACTTAGCACATTCTGGCGCACATGGTGGATTCACATTCACATGTGACGATTGCCATTATTCGACAACAAATGATGGTACAACTATCACGAGCAAAGAATATCATGTCAACAAAACATATAATGTGGATGCAGGTGCAGGCGTATCATTCACCTATTCATTTGATGCGACAGGAGGGACCTGCAGCAATATAAGCTGCCATAATAACGGCACTGCAAAATGGGGTGGTACGGTGAACTGCACTGACTGTCATGTATAGGTTCATAGCAATGTCCTTTGGACATTTTTGTAAAAGGGGATTTTTTGAGCAAAGTAAATAAGGAGGTAGGTTATGAAAAAGAAAAATTGCTGGGAATTTAAAAGTTGTGGAAGACATGAAGGTGGAGAGCATGTTCGTGACCTTGGAATATGTCCTGCTTCCACTGAGAAAAGGCTTAATGACATTCATAATGGAGAAAATGGAGGGAGGGCATGCTGGATTGTTGCAGGCACACTTTGCAATGGACAGGTTCAAGGAACATTTGCGCAGAAGTATAGAACTTGTGAGGCTTGTGATTTTTATAAGTCGGTTAGAGAAGAAGAGTCCACGAGTTTTACGTTCTCTGCGCGCTTGTTAGATAAAATTAAAAAATAAAAGATACAGAGGCTGTTTTAATATCAAGAGGAGAAGGAGGCGCTTTTGTTTGCTATCAGCAGTGAGAGGCATATGACTCATGTCTTAGTTGTTGACGATATTGCCCTCAACATGGATGTTTTGGAAGGCATCCTTTATAAGGAGGGCTTTGGCGTTGTTCGTGCGCTTGATGGAGAAGAGGCACTAAAGGCACTTGGCAGAGATAGAATAGACCTTGCCATCCTTGATGTTATGATGCCTGGTATTGATGGGTACGAACTTTGCGGATTGATAAAATCAATGTATGAGCCAAAATTCTTTCCTGTGATACTTGTCACTGCATTGAATGGTATTGAGGACAAGATAAAAGGTATAGAATCAGGTGCAGACGATTTTATTAGCAGACCTTTCCATACTATTGAACTAATCACAAAGATTAAATCCCTCCTGAAGCTAAAGAAGCTTCAGGAGGAGCTTGAACACTCAGAAAACATTATCATAGCGCTTGCTACCACACTGGAGGCAAAAGATCCATATACGAAAGGCCATTCAACTCGCGTTTCTGAGCTTGCCTTTAGGCTTGCACTCGATATCGGCCTATCAGGGAAAGAGGCACAGTTTATCAAAAAGGCAGGTCTTCTTCATGATGTAGGGAAGATAGGGGTGAGGGAGGCTGTCCTTCACAAAGGTGCTATGCTTACAGATGTAGAGCTTGGCGCAATCAGGCGACATCCTATCATAGGCGAGGAGATATGCAGACCCCTCGAATCATTGAGGCCCATATTGCCTGCGATAAGGCACCATCATGAGCGTTGGGACGGCACTGGATATCCTGATGCCCTTATGCATGAAGATATCCCTCTCTATGCAAGGATGCTCGCAGTGGTTGATACCTTTGATGCGATAGTCTCGGAAAGGCCGTACAGAAACCCTTATCGATTTGAGGAGGCTTTAAATGTAATGCAGTGTGGCCTTGAGTCAGGCCAGTGGGATTTATACTTAACAAAGAGGTTTATTGCGATGATGAGAAAAGAGGTCTAAAAATGATTACCATAGGAATTGTTGGGGCTGGGGAAACCGGGGCTGCCCTCCTTGAGGTATTTCACACCAATGGAGAGGTATCCATCACAGGCATAACAGACAGGGACAAAAGTGCACAGGGCATTGCGTTAGCAAAAGAGAGGGGGATTTTTATTGCAAGGGATATCGATGAACTCCTCAAACAGGGACCTAACATTGTGATAAATGCCACAGGTGACCCTGAAGTATATAACGTTGTCAGAAAGACTGCACGATATCCAGTTGAGGTTATAGAAAGCAAATGGGCAAGGTTTCTCTGGGAACATGTCAGGAGGCAGCAGTCTGCCTCATATCTTAAAGCAGTCTTTGACGGCTCAGGTGACATGATTTTGACTACAGACACAGAAGGGTGGATAGTCAGATTTTCAAAAGGAGGCGAGCGGATACTTGGTTATAGTGAAAATGAACTTATAGGCAGAAAATCAGGGGATCTTTATGTAGACAGGACAGAGAGGACAAAATTGCTCAAGATACTTGAGGAAAGAGGGATAATCACCGACTATGAAACTAAGATACTTAAGAAGGATGGCACGCCGGTTGACATCAGTCTGACTATCTCAAAATTGAGAGACGGACTGGGGAATATAATTGGAACGGTTGACGTAATTAAAGAGATCACTATAGAAAAACAACTGAGAGCTGTTGAGGAACAGCTAAGGATGGAGCTCAGGCAGAAGAATACCGAACTCACTGAACTGAATGAAAAACTTGAGGAAAAGGTGCTTGAAAGGACGAAGGAGTTGGAAAAACTAAACAGGGAACTTAACAGGGCAAATCAGGTAAAATCAAAATTTATCTCGAGCATGAGCCATGAGTTAAGAACCCCCCTTCATTCGATCCTTGGATTTTCAGAACTCCTGCTCGATAAGACATTCGGTAACCTCAATGAAAAGCAGGAAAAACAGGTCCTTGGAATATATACATCAGGTAAGCATCAGCTTCAGCTCGTAAACAATATTCTTGACCTTGCAAAGATCGAGGCAGGGAAAATAGACCTCTTCTATGGGACGTTCCCGATGAAAGATGTAATAGATGAGGTCACGGTGATAATGAAGTCTCTCTCAGGGAAGAAGTCTATCACGATAAGCGCGACCATAGCGTCTGAGGTTACTGAGTTCACTGCAGACAGGGTAAAACTCAAACAGATACTCTATAATCTTCTTTCAAACGCCGTTAAGTTTACTCCTGAGGGAGGAAGAATTGGAGTAGATATAAAAAGGGTTAGAAATGTTGGCGGCGCATATCCATGGGCGCTTGAAGGTCAGAGTCTTCTTGAAATGTCTGTATGGGATACAGGTATTGGTATAAAAGAAGAAGATAAGGAGAGGATATTCGATGAGTTCGAACAGGCTTCAAGTAGCTATGGCGGCACAGGGCTTGGACTCTCACTTACAAAAAAGCTTGTAGAACTTCATGGTGGCCATATTGACGTGGAAAGCCAATACGGAAGTAAAAGTACTTTCAGGGTGTATCTCCCTTATACGGCTGAAGTAGTTGAGATGAAGAAACCCGTAATTCCTGAACCTGAAACTGAGGTGCTCTCATGGATGAGAGAGGATGCACCGGAGATACTGATTATTGAGGATGACCATGCCACATCAGAAATACTTACAATACATCTGGCAAAGGCAGGATACAGAGTCTCCCATGCATACGATGGGCTTGAAGGCATAGAAAAGGCGAAACAGCTTAAGCCCTTCGCTATAATACTCGATATAATGCTTCCGAAACTGGATGGGTGGGAGGTCCTTCAGAGATTAAAGACTGATTCCGAGACAGTTAAAATCCCAGTAATTACCCATTCTGTCGTAAACAACAAGGAACTTGCTTTTGCACTCGGTGCAACAGATTACATCCTTAAACCTGTTGATAAAGACCTGTTCCTCTCAAGGCTCGGAGAAATCTCTTTAATCAAGAAAAAGGAAAGACATCCTGTCTCGGTCATGCTCCTGAGTAAAGACACCGATACCATTGATACATTCCACAATCTTTTGACAGATGCAGGGCTACTGCTTCATGCCGTAATGGAGAAAGACGAGGTCATAGAGCTTTCTGCAAAGGCATTCCCCAATGCAATAGTAATAGACGCAGCAGATAATCTTGAACTTGCAAGTGAGTCGATCAGGGCTATCAATGCAAACCCTGTTACCAAAGGGATACCCGTATTCCTTTATACGGCAAGAGAGTTAACACCGAATGAAAGGATGCTGTTTGCAGGACAGATTGAACATATTCTGAAAAAAGAGAGCTTCAGCATACCGGAACTTATCACACATTTAAGGGAGATGGAAGTTCTTTTCCCCAAAAGGGCAGGTCTGATAGATGAGCTTACAGGTGTCTTCAACCACAGGTATCTTCAATTGAGACTTGCACAGGAGGTTCAGAGATGGGTTAGATACAAAACCCCGTTAGTATTTCTCCTCATGGATATCGACAATTTTGGCCATTATTTAAGTAACAAAGGCAACTATTATGGGAATTTGGTCCTGAAGAAAATGGCAGAGCTTCTCAGAAAAAACATCCGTGGCACTGATGTGCTCGCGAGATATGGTGGCGACGAGTTTGGCTTGATACTGTCCAATACAATGCTATCCTCAGCTCAACACCTGTGCAAGCGATTCAGCACAATGATCCGCGAATATCCATTTATACATGAAGAAGTGCAGCCAAAGGGAAAGATAACAATAAGTATAGGGATGGTTGAATATAAAGGTGATGCCGCCGAGGACCTGTTAAGATGCACTACCAATGCACTCAACCATGCAAAAGAAGAGGGCGGCGATAGAATTAAGACATGGAAAGGTGGGCAAAACCAACCCCCTTTTATACAACTTTGAGCCATCCGTAAAATTACTCACTGTGAAGTAAATAGTGGGCAATAGATACAACTCTCCCTACTTTTGTAGAATTTAGATTGCTTCATCGCCTCAGGCAGACGAGCAATGACAAACGCTTATAATCAGAAGATTGAGTTTCTAATAATCATGGTGTCACCCTTAACACTTTCGTATTAAGTATTCGCAAAATAATTATTCCTATATTCCGCAATGACTTACAAGTTTCAATATAGAATACTTGACATGATATGACTCAATTGCTATACTATGAACAAGTGGAGGGTTAAAGATGCCAGCAACAGTTAAAGACTATTATGAAATACTCGGTGTAAGCAAAAATGCCACGCAGGATGAGATAAAGAAGGCATTCAGGAAACTTGCGCGTAAATACCATCCTGACCTCAATCCCGGTGATAAAACCGCTGAGCAGAAGTTCAAGGAGATAAACGAAGCATATAGCGTTATTGGAGATGAAAAGAAGAGAGGTGAGTATGACCAGTTCGGAAAGTCTCCTTTTGAAGGGGCATGGTATGAGGGTGCAAGGCCTGATTTTACTGAGGCTTTTGAGTTTGGTGGATTCGGTGATGTATTCTCTGACCTTTTTGGAGCAGGCAGGAGATACGAACCGTTTCCAAGAAAAGGCGCTGATATGCTCATGGGAATCGAGCTCACACTTGAAGAGGCATTCACAGGTGTTACGCGCCCCATAACATTAACCCGCGAAATTCCATGCAGGGCATGCCATGGCACAGGCGCTGAGTCTTATCAGACATGCGACAAATGCAAAGGGGCTGGAAAGCTTCAGATGTCAAAGGGATTTTTCAGAATGTCCCAGACATGCACAGCATGCGGTGGGACGGGCAGAAAGGTTACGAGTGTATGCAAAAGCTGCAACGGCAGAGGAATAAATCTCCATTCCGAGACAATTAAGGCAAAGATACCTGCTGGTGTTGATACAGGCTCAATAGTGAAACTCAAAGGTATGGGAGGCGCTGGCGAGGCAGGCGGTCCCGCTGGAGATTTACGTATTGAAGTAACAGTAAAACCCCATCCACTTTTCACAAGAAAAGAAAATGACCTTTATCTTGATGTGCCGATTACGTTTGGTGAGGCAGCGCTTGGTGCAAAGATCGAAGTTCCAACTATAGATGGAATTGCTGTCATGACCATTCCGCCTGGAACGCAGGGTGGACAGAAGTTTAAGCTTTCAGGCAAGGGATTTCCTTCGCCAAAGACAGGGGCAAGAGGCAGCCAATATGTTGTCATTAAGATAGCAGTTCCAAAGGATATCCCTAACAGGGCAAAAGAGGCAATTAAAGAGGTGGAGGCATTATATAAAGAAAGCCCGAGAAAGGACATTGGTAGGCATTAATGGTTAAGAGGGATAAAAAACAGCCTTTATATATGATAAGCGTTGTAGCAGAGATGCTCGGAGTGCATCCGCAGACATTACGTATGTATGAAAGAGAGGGATTCATAACACCGCGCAGGATGAAACGCTTAAGACTCTATTCTGAGGATGATGTTGAAAAACTTCATCTTATTTTGAGCCTTACGCGGGAGCTTGGGGTGAATAAGGCAGGCGTTGAGATTATCTTAAGGATGAGGCACAGGCTTGAGAC